>NZ_CP011774.1:2762664-3067828 GCF_001412535.1 Limnohabitans sp. 63ED37-2
AGCATCACGTCGTCGTTGGCACCCTGGATGCAAGAAATGGCCTTGGTGAACACAATGGGTTCGGCTGGGATGGGCATGTTCGACTCAGCCGCATGGTCGGCGTAGTTCAAGCCAATGGCGATGAACTTGCTGGTGTACGAGATGGGCGTTCCAAAACGCTTTTTGCCGCGCACCAGGGGCAGCTTGTCGGTTTTGACTTTGGCCAACTTGGCCAAGGCCTTGTCGTTCAGTTGGTCGGGCGAGATGTCTTTGACCACACCGCTCAAGTCGCGCAAGCGGCCTTCAGCGTCGATCAGACCGGGTTTCTCTTTGCCGGGTTGGCCATAACGAACGAGTTTCATGGTTGCCTTTCAGTTTTCAAATCAATAAGTGGAACGGCCGCCGGACAAGTCAAAGACCGCGCCGGTGGAGAAGGAACATTCTTCGGTGCTCAGCCAGGTCACCATGGCGGCGACTTCTTCGGGCTCGCCAAAGCGGGCCATCGGAATTTTGGAGAGCATGAACTGGATGTGCTCGGGCGTCATTTGATCAAAGATCGCCGTCTTCACAGCCGCCGGGGTGACACAGTTCACGCGCACACCCGTGTCGGCCAACTCTTTGCCCAGCGATTTGGTCAGGCCAATCACCGCCGCCTTGCTCGCACTGTAAGCGCTGGCGTTGGGGTTGCCGTCTTTGCCTGCGACTGAGGCGATGTTGACGATGCGCCCGTAGTTGCGGGTCTTCATGTGGGCACTCAGTTCGCGGCAGCAATGAAACAGGCCATGCACGTTCACATCGAACACCTGCTTCCAGGCGTCCACCGGGTAGTCCCACACCTTGACGTTGGGGCCAGTGATGCCCGCGCTGTTGACCAGCACATCGACGCCTGCCAGCGCCGTGGTTTGTGCGGTGGCGTTCACCACCGAGGCGTGGTCGGCCACATCCACCTGCACCGTGTTGACCACGGCACCCAACTGGCCTTGGCGCAGTTGTTCGGCGGCTTTGGCCATGCCTGCGGCATCGCGGTCCCAAATGGTGACGCGAGCGCCCGAGGCCAGCATGCGTTGCGCAATAGCAAAACCGAGGCCCGTGGCACCACCGGTGATGACCGCGTGGCGGCCTTTCATGTCGAGCAAGTTCATGTGTGGCTTTCAGTCATTCAATAAAGTGGTTCAGATGGTCATGCCACCGTCGACCATGTAGGCATTGCCCGTGGCGAAGATGGATTCGTCGGAAGCAAGGAAAGTGACGATGGGTGCAATCTCTGCTGCCTGCGCCAAACGGCCCATGGGCTGGCGGTTGATGAAGTCCTTGCGGGCCTGCACCGGGTCTGCATAACTGTTGATGCGGTCTTGCAGCGAGGGCGTGTCCACTGTACCGGGGCAAATGCAGTTGCAACGCACCCCTTGGCGCACATAGTCAGCGGCCACGCTTTTGGTCAGACCAATCACAGCCGCTTTGCTGGTGCCATAAATGAAGCGGTTGGGCAGGCCTTTAACGCTGGAACACACGCTGGCCATGTTGATGATGCTGCCGCCGTGGCCGGTTTGCGCAAACTGCGCGACCATTTTGGGGATGACCGCCTGGATCATCCAAAACTGGGAACGCACATTCAGGTTGAAGGCGAAGTCCCAATCTTCGTCGGTGGCCAGTTCAATGTTGCCATTGTGCACAAAGCCTGCGCAATTGAAAACGATGTCGATGCGCGGAAGGCGGGCCACCTGGGCGGCAATGGCCGCTTTGTCAAGCACGTTCAACACGGCGGTGTGCACATTGGCCACGCCCTCATACGACTTGAGCAGTTCGGCATTCACATCGGTTGCATAGACGGTGGCGCCTTCTGCGGCCATGGCCAGTGCTGCGGCCTGGCCAATGCCTTGGCCTGCTGCGGTGACCAGCGCAATTTTTCCTTTGAGTCTCATGGGGTTTGGATCTCCAGATGGGTGATTTGTCTTTCGGTGATGGCCGCCCAATCCCAGGTGATGCCCAAGCCAGGGGCGTCGGGTGGGATGGCAAAGCCGTCTTGAACTTGCATGCGCGATGTGGTGATGTCGTCGAGCTGCGGAATGTATTCGACCCAAGTGGCGTTGGGCACGGCCGCGCACAGGCTGACATGCAACTCCATCAAGAAGTGCGGGCACACCGCCACGTCAAAGGTTTCGGCCAGGTGCGCTGTTTTGATCCAGGGGGTGATGCCTCCAATGCGTGACACATCGGGCTGCACGATGGAACACGCGCCTTGCTCCAGGTATTCGCGGAACTGCATCGGGTGGTACATCGACTCACCCACCGCCACGGGGACGGTGGTGTGCTCGCGCAGTTGGCGGTGGCCCGAGACATCTTCGGCGGGCAAGGGCTCTTCCATCCACGCCAGTCCCAAGCCATCAAAGGCCCGCGCCCGGCGCACGGCCTCGGCACGGTTGAAGCCCTGGTTGGCGTCGGTCATCAAGTCAAAGCCCGGCCCCACCGCGTCACGCACCGCACTCAGCCGGGCCACGTCTTCGCTCACATGCGGGCGGCCAATTTTGATCTTGGCGCCTTTGAAGCCCTGGGCTTGCGCCTCCAAAGTTTGGTCCACCAGCGCCTGAGGAGACAGGTGCAACCAACCGCCTTCGGTGGTGTAGAGCGGCACCCTCGCTTGCGCCCCGCCCAGCAACTGCCACAGCGGCAGACTTTGGCTTTGCGCACGCCAGTCCCACAAAGCTGTGTCCACACAGGCCAGAGCCAAGCTGGTCATGGCCCCCACGGCAGTGGCGTGGGTGTGAAAAAACAAATCCTTCCAGATCGCCTCGACCAAGACCGGGTTGCGTCCGATCAAACGCGGGGCCAAGTGATCCTTGAGTAGAGCCATGACCGAAGAGCCACCCGTGCCAATGGTGTAGGCATAGCCAGTGGCCGCGATGCCGTCGCTGCAGTGCAGCGTGAGCAAAATGGTTTCCTGCGTCACAAAAGACTGGATGGCGTCGGTGCGCAAGACCTTGGGCGGCAAGTTCACTTGCCGAAGGCTCACGCGCTCAATGGTGACTGGGGTCATGTGGGGCAACAGGGGTGATGAAATAAACCAAAAAAACAGGAACAGGCGCCACGGGCAACTCCCAAGCCTTCAGGGCTTTGCAGCATGCGACACAGGCGCTGCGCCACACGTCGTTTGCGTGACAGCCGCCATGCGGGTTTGTGCGGAGTTGCATTGCCTTTTGAACATGTGATGATTCTGCAACTGGTCTGACCACTTGTCCAATTCACGTTATCCCTGATCACCCCTCATGCCCTTGCAAACCGTGGCCCCGCAGCGCCTGTACCGCCAGATTGCCGATCAAATTCGGCTTCTGATGGTGTCGGGCGAGTTCGCATTGGGCTCACGTCTACCCGCCGAACGCGACTTGGCCGCGCAACTGGGCGTGAGCCGCCCTTCGGTGCGCGAAGCCCTGATCGCACTCGAGGTCGAAGGCATGATCGAGGTGCGCACCGGCTCGGGCATTTACGTACAGCGCACGGAGCAGCCCGGCAAATCATCCGCCCCAGCTGCAGCCGATGACAACACCCCTGCAGACTGGGGCCCGCTGGAGGTCATGAGTGCCCGCTTGTTGGTCGAGGCCGAAGTGGCTGCTTTGGCCGCCACCCACGCCCAAAAATCCGACCTCAAAGCCATCAAAGCCGGCTTGCAACAAATGAAGCTCGAAGCCGCCCGCGACCAGGTGCCACGCGAGGGCGACGAAGCCTTTCACGAAGCCATTGCCCAGGCTTGTGGCAACAGTGTTTTACTCGACACCGTGCAACGCTATTGGCAAGCACGCAACGGCCCCCTGTTCGAGCGGCTGGGCGACTATTTTGAACACCCCGAATCTTGGCAGGCGGCCATTGGCGAGCACCAGCAGGTGCTGCTGGCCATCGAGGCACACGACCCCAGCGCCGCCCGCAAGACCATGCAAAAACACCTGAGACAAGCCTACAAAAGATACAGCGCGAGCTGGCGCCGCGCCCCTGCCCGTTAGCCCACCCGTCAAATGGTCGGTTATAGGCATGCATTTTTCCCGCGTCAGCATTTTTTTATACCAACGAGGAGACTTTGATGAGCAAACGATTGACCTTGAAGACCCTGGCCACCGTCGGCGCTTTTGCCGTGGGCGCCATGACCGTGCTCGGCAGCACTGCGGTGCAGGCCCAGCAAAAACTCAAGTGGGCCCACGTCTACGAGACCTCTGAGCCCTACCACACCGAATCGGTGTGGGCGGCCGAAGAAATCAAAAAACGCAGCAACGGCAAGTTCGACATCCAGGTCTTCCCTGCCTCTACCCTGGGCAAAGAAACCGACATCAACCAAGGCCTGACCCTGGGCACGGTGGACATGATCATCAGCGGCCCCTCTTTTGCGGCCCGCACCTACCCCCGCTTTGGCATTGCCTACTACCCCTTCATCTTCCGCGATGGCGACCACCTGATTGCTTACTCCAAGAGCCCCGTTTTCCAGGAAATGGTGTCCGAGTTCCGGGCCAAGACGGGCATCCAAGTCACGGCATACACCTACTATGGCGCTCGCCACACCACCGCACAAAAAGCCTTCACCAACTGCGCTGGCATGAAGGGCATAAAGATCCGAGTGCCCGACGTGCCCGCCTACCGCGCCACGCCTGAGGCCTGCGGCGCCAACCCCACCCCGATTGCTTTTGCCGAAGTGTATTTGGCCCTGCAAAACGGCACTGTGGAAGCCCAAGAGAATCCATTGACCACCATCGAAGCCAAGAAGTTCTTTGAAGTGCAAAAGGCGATCATGCTGACCGGCCACATCGTGGACGGCTTGACCACACAAATTGCGCCGCACGTCTGGAACAAGCTCAGCGATGCCGAGAAGAAGATGTTCACCGAAGTGACGCAAGAAGCCGCTGTGCGAGCCACCGCCAAGATCAAGGCCCGCGAAGCCGAGTTGGTGGACGAGTTCAAGAAAAAAGGCCTGCAAATCGTGCAGGTGGACCGCAAGTCGTTCCAAGACGCTGTGCTGAAAAACAAGCCCCTGACCTCCATGGGTTTCACACAGTCTGACTTCGACAAGATCCAAGCGGCCAAGTAAGGCGCTCGCCCGTCAGGTTTTGTGCCAATGGCACTGGCCTGACGCTTTGGCCAAGCTTTGCAGACCGAACTCACTGAGTTCGGTCTGCTCATGCGGCCAAGTTTTCGATCTCTAGGACAACCCATGAGCAACCTCCCCGACCTCGATGCCATGCCCAAAGTCATGGGTGAAGATGGCCAGTTTCACGCCACCGACGACGACGTCGATCTGTCGGGCACACCCATCGAAGCTTGGGTGGCTCTGGCTTTCTTTTGGGCATTGGGCCTGACGGTTTTTTACCAATTTTTCACGCGCTATGTCTTGAACGACTCGGCCTCTTGGACCGAAGAGATTGCGCGTTATTTGCTCATTGCCACCGTCTTCACCGGTGCCACCATCGGCGTGGCCAAAAACAACCACATTCAAGTGGACTTTTTCTTTCGCTTCATGCCCGACTGGATGGGCCGCGCCATGGGCCTAGTGGTCGATGTGATGCGTACCGCCTTCTTTGCGGCCGCCACATTCCTCACTGGCCAAATGATGCAAAAGCTGGGCAGCTACAAGATGACCATCATCGACTTGCCCATGAATTTGGTTTATGGCGTGGTGATGGCCGGTTTTGCCGCCATGTGCTTGCGCTCCATCTGGGTGGCCAAGGTGCATTGGCAACGCGGCTACACCGTGCTGCAACGCCCCGAATCCGAAATGACCGACCGCTGAAACCGCCTCTCCTGAAAGTTTTCCATGCTGAAAATCATTTTTCTCTTTCTCATGAGTGGCGGCATCCCGGTGGCCATTGCCATGGCCGGCGCGTCGCTGATCTACCTCTTGTTTGCCGAAAGCTCGCCCCCCTTTGTGGTCATCCACCGCATGGTCTCAGGCATCGACAGCTTTCCGCTCTTGGCCGTGCCTTTCTTCATTCTGGCCGGCAACCTGATGAACAACGCGGGCATCACCAACCGCATCTACAACTACGCGCTGGCCTTGGTGGGCTGGCTCAAGGGCGGCTTGGGCCACGTCAACGTGGTGGGCTCGGTCGTGTTTGCGGGGATGAGCGGCACGGCCATTGCCGACGCGGCGGGCCTGGGCACCATCGAGATCAAGGCCATGAAAGACCATGGCTACAGCACCGAATTTGCCGTAGGCGTCACCGCTGCTTCGGCCACGCTGGGCCCCATCATTCCACCCAGCTTGCCCTTTGTGATCTACGGCATGATGGCCAACGTCTCGGTGGGCGCCTTGTTCCTCGCGGGCATCTTGCCCGGCATCTTCATGGCGCTGCTCATGATGCTGACGGTCGCCTATTTCGCCCACAAAAACGGCTGGGGCGCCGATGTGAAATTCGAGTGGCCCAAAGTCATCAAGGCCTTGGCCGAAACCGCTGTGGTGGTGGGCTGGCCGCTGGCCATTTGGTGGCTGGTCACAGCCATGGGTACACCGCCGCAACTCACGGTGTTTGTCGCCCTGATCGTTTTGTTCGCCGCCGACAAGTTTTTCAACTTTCAGGCCGTCTTGCCCATCATGACCCCTGTGATCCTGATTGGCGGCATGACCACCGGCGTGTTCACCCCCACCGAAGGCGCGATTGCGGCCTGCGTCTGGGCCATTGCATTGGGCTTCTTTTGGTACCGCACACTCAACTTCAAGATGTTCGTGAAGATCTGCCTGGACACGGTGGAAACCACCGCCACGGTGCTGTTCATCGTGGCCGCAGCCAGCATTTTTGGCTGGATGCTGACGGCCACAGGCGTGACCACCGCCATCTCCGCATGGGTACTGGGCTTCACCCAAGAGCCTTGGGTGTTTTTGCTGCTGGCCAACGCCTTGATGCTGTTTGTGGGTTGCTTCCTTGAACCTACCGCTGCGATCACCATCCTGGTGCCGATTTTGGTGCCGATTTGCCAACAGCTGGGCATTGACCTGGTGCATTTCGGTCTGATCATGGTGCTCAACCTGATGATCGGTTTGCTCCACCCACCCATGGGCATGGTGCTGTTTGTGCTGGCGCGTGTGGCCAAGCTCAGTGTGGAGCGCACCACCATGGCCATCTTGCCTTGGCTGTTCCCCTTGTTGGGCAGCTTGGCGGTCATCACCTACATGCCCAGCTTGGTGCTGTGGTTGCCCAAGCAGTTTTATTGAATCCACGGGGCTGTGTTTTGGCCCCGTTTTTAAACGAAGCTCAACATGTCCAATCTCTTCATTCGCCTGCACCCTTCTGACGATGTGGTCATCGCCCGCAGCCAACTCATGAGCGGCAGCACCGTCGACGGCGTGGCCGTGCGCGGCCTGATCCCGCCGGGCCACAAAGTCGCCACCCGCGCCATCGCGGCGGGCGAGCCCGTGCGCCGCTACAACCAGATCATTGGTTTTGCCCACCAAGCCATTGCGCCGGGCGAGCATGTGCACACCCACAACTTGAACATGGGCGCAGACAAAGGCAACTTCGAGCGCGACTACGCCATTGGCCAAGACGTGAAGCCCGAACCAGAGCGCAAGCAGGCAACTTTCATGGGCTACAAGCGCAGCGACGGCCGCGTGGCCACACGCAATTACATCGGCGTTTTGTCGAGCGTGAACTGCTCGGCCACCGCTGCACGCGCCATTGCCGACCATTTCTCCAGACGCAACAACCCTGCGGCACTCGCCAACTTCCCGAATGTCGACGGCGTGGTCGCTTTGACGCACGGCACCGGATGCGGCATGGACACTGAAGGTCTGGGCATCCAGCTTTTGGAGCGCACCTTGGCAGGCTATGCCACCCACGCCAACTTTTGGGGCGTGGTGGTGGTGGGCCTGGGTTGTGAAGCCAACCAACTCAGCACCTGGCTGGCGCACAGCAGCTTGCGTGTGGGCGAGACACTCAAGGTCTTCAACATCCAGGACTCGGGCGGCACACGCCTCACGGTCGAAAAAGGCATTGCCCTGATCGAAGAGATGCTGCCCCGCGCCAATGCCATCACGCGCGAACCTTGTAGCGCCGAACACATCACGGTGGGCTTGCAATGTGGCGGCTCCGACGGTTATTCGGGCATCAGCGCCAACCCGGCGCTGGGCGCAGCGGTGGACCTGTTGGTGCAGCACGGCGGCACCGCCATCCTAAGTGAGACCCCCGAAATTTATGGCGCGGAGCATTTGCTCACACGCCGCGCTGTGAAGCCCGAAGTGGCGCACAAGCTGATCGAGCGCATCAAATGGTGGGAAAACTACACCGCCATCAACGGCGGTGAGATGAACAACAACCCTTCGCCCGGTAACAAAGCGGGTGGCCTGACCACCATCTTGGAAAAGTCTTTGGGTGCGGTGGCCAAAGGCGGCACCAGCAACCTGCAAGCGGTGTACGAGTACGCCGAGCCGGTCACCGCCAAAGGCTTTGTTTACATGGATACACCCGGCTATGACCCGGTGAGTGCCACTGGCCAGGTAGCGGGTGGTGCCAACCTGATTTGTTTCACCACCGGGCGCGGCAGCGCTTATGGCTGCGCCCCTTCGCCCAGCCTCAAGTTCTCGACCAACACCGCGCTCTGGAAAAAACAAGAAGAGGACATGGACCTGAACTGCGGCGAGATCGTGGACGGCGGTGTCAGCATCGCCGAGATGGGCCAACGCATCTTTGAAATGATCTTGGCGGCAGCGTCTGGCGAGCCCACCAAGAGCGAACGCCACGGCTACGGCCAAAACGAGTTTGTGCCATGGCAAGTGGGCGCGGTGATGTGAGTGCGCGTGACGGTTTCTCCCTTGATTTATTGAAAGCTTCCACATGAGCCAACGCATCCAAGCCGCCGAGCTGCGTGCCAAAGTCGCCCGCATCATTGAACAAGCAGGCAGCGCCCCGGCCGAGGCCGCACAGGTGGCCGACAACCTGGTGATGGCCAACCTGAGTGGGCACGACTCGCACGGCGTGGGCATGGTGCCGCGTTATGTGGACGCGGTGCTCGAAGGGGGGCTGTCGCCCAATACGGGTGTCCAAGTTTTGCTCGACACCGGTCCTTTGCTGAATCTGGATGGCCAACGCGGCTACGGTCAGATCACCGGCGTGCAAGCCATGCAAATGGGCATTGAACGCGCCAAGCAGCACGGCGTGTGCACCGTGGCGCTGAGCCGCTCACACCACTTGGGCCGCATCGGGCACTTTGCCGAAATGGCTGTGGCCCAAGGTCTGGTGTCGGTGCATTTTGTGAACGTGCTCTCTCGCCCCGTGGTCGCCCCCTTTGGCGGCGGTGATGGGCGTTTTGGCACCAACCCCTGCTGCATCGGTGTGCCCATGGGCAGCCGCGAACCCTTTGTGCTGGACTTTGCCACCAGCCGCGTGGCGCAAGGCAAGATGCGTGTGGCCCACAACAAGGGCGAGCAAGTGCCGCTCGGCTATTTGATCGACGAACACGGCCACCCCACCACCGACCCCGGCGTGGTGGTGGTGCCGCAGTCCAACGGTATGTTTGGCGCACTCATGACCTTTGGCGACCACAAAGGCTTTGGCATGGCCATGGCCTGCGAGCTGCTGGGCGGTGCGCTGACGGGCAGTGGCACCTGGCACCGCGAGGCCGACCACCAACGCGCAGTACTCAACGGCATGCTGACCATGCTGATCGACCCCGTGCGCTTGGGCACACAAGCCCTATTTGAACAAGAAGCCTTGGCCTTTGCCGACTGGCTGCGCCAAAGCCCCGATGCACCCGGCAGCGAGGGCGTGAAACTGGCGGGCGAGCCCGAGCGCACCGCACGCGCCGAACGCGAGCAATCGGGCATCTGGATCGACGACACGACCTGGGCCGAAATTGAAGCATCAGAGAAAAAGCTGACCGAACGATGAACATTGACTGACCGCGACCTTCCCCGTTGGGACGCACACCCTTAGACACCCATGCACCTCTCAGCCCTCACCCTGGCATCGCTGCCCGCTGACATCCACACCCCGATTTATGACCGCCGCCGCCATGCCCCGGGTGTGGTGCACCTGGGTTTGGGCGCTTTTCACCGGGCCCACCAAGCCATGGTGTTTGACCATCTGCTGACCACGGGCGACACACGTTGGGGCATACACGGCGTGGGCATGACTCGGCCCGACTTGGTGAATCTGCTGCGTGCGCAAGACGGCCTGTACGCTGTGCGCGTGGCCGATGGCTCGGGTGTGAAGTGGCAAGTGCCCGGCGCACTGTGGCGCATGAATGTGGCCGCCACTGAACGCGAAACGGTCGTGCAAGCCATCGCCGCGCCCGCCACGCGCTGGGTCACCCTCACCGTCACAGAAAAAGGCTATACCCCCGCTTTGGGCCAGCTGCTGCTGGACGGCCTGCGCCTGCGCCAGCAAAGCGGCTTGCCCGGCATCACCGTGGCCTCGTGTGACAACCTGCAAGGCAATGGCCACAAGCTGCTGGCTTTGGTCAAAGCCGCCGCTACGCCTCAGGACGCAGCGTTGCTGCGCTGGCTGGACACGCACTGCACCTTTCCTTGCAGCATGGTCGACCGCATCGTGCCCGCCGCCACCGCCGAAGTGCTGGCCGCCGCCAGCCAAGCGCTGGGCCTGCGCGACGACGCATCGCTCAGCACCGAAGGCTTTTGGGAGTGGGTGATCGAAGACCGCTTTGCGGACCCGTCTGACGCCACCTTGCTGCAAAGCGCTGGTGTGCGTGTGACGGGTGATGTGCACAGCTACGAAGAAGCCAAGCTGCGCATGCTCAACGGCAGCCACACAGCCATGGCGCTCATGGGTGCCATCACGGGCAGGCCCTTCATTGCCAGCTGCATTGGGGTGCCACACATCCGCACTTTTGTGCACCAACTGATGGGCCAAGAAGTCGCACCGCACCTCTCCCGCAGCGACTGGACCGATTACCGCGACGCCCTGATCGCCCGATTTGGCAACCCGTATTTGAAGCACAGCGTGCACCAGATCGCCACCGACAGCTCGCAAAAAATCCCGCAGCGCTGGCCACCTTCTGTGCTGGGGCAAATCGCCCATGGCGCTTCGTTTGAACACCACGCCCTGGCGGCTGCCGTGTTCGTGCGCTACACATTGGCCGTCGACGAAAGCGGCCAAGCCTATGCCCTGAACGACCCCCAAGCCGAAAGCTTGATGGCGATGGGCGCAGCCCAGCACACCGAACCCGAGGCCTGCGTGCGTGCCCTGCTGGGCCGCGAAGACCTGTGGGGCAGCGCCTTGCCCCACCACGCTGCCTGGATTGCCCGCGTCATTCACTGGCACCAACACATCCTGCAGCACGGTGTGGACCACGCCGTTCAGCAACTGGCCGGGGCCTGAGCCATGAAAATCACCGCCGCCCGCGTCATCGTGTGTTCCCCCGGCCGCAACTTTGTCACCCTCAAAATCGAGACCGACCAAGGTGTATACGGCGTGGGCGATGCCACGCTCAACGGCCGTGAGCTGGCCGTGGTCAGCTACCTTGAGGACCATGTCGTCCCCTGCCTGATCGGGCGCGACCCGCAGCAGATCGAGGACATCTGGCAGTACCTCTACAGAGGCGCTTACTGGCGGCGCGGCCCGGTGACCATGAGCGCGATTGCCGCCGTGGACACCGCGCTGTGGGACATCAAGGCCAAGATGGCCAACATGCCGCTGTACCAGTTGCTGGGCGGACGCAGCCGTACCGGGGTGATGGTCTACGGCCACGCCAACGGCCGCGACACCGCCGAGACGGTGGACGAAGTTTTGCGCCACCAAGAAGAAGGCTACTTGGCCATCCGCGCCCAAAGCGGCGTGCCGGGCCTGAACAAGGTCTATGGCGTGAGCGGCACCAAGCGCCTGTACGAGCCCGCCGACGGCAACTTGCCCAGCGAACACGACTGGAGCACCGAAAAGTACCTGCGTCATACCCCCGGCCTGTTCGAAGCCGTGCGCGAAGCTGTGGGCCCTGACATCCATTTGCTGCACGACGTGCACCACCGCCTGACGCCCATCGAAGCGGGCCAGCTGGGCAAGGCGCTGGAGCCGATGCGCCTGTTCTGGATGGAAGACCCAACGCCCGCCGAAAACCAAGACGCCTTCCTGTGGATACGCCACCACACCACCACACCGATCGCGGTCGGCGAAATTTTCAACAGCATCTGGGACTGCAAGACCCTGATCGAAAAACAGCTGATCGATTACATCCGCACCACCGTGGTCCACGCGGGCGGCATCACGCACCTGCGGCGCATCGCCGACTTGGCCAGCCTCTACCAAGTGCGCACCGGCTGCCACGGCGCGACCGACCTGTCCCCCGTGTGCATGGGCGCGGCACTGCACTTTGACACCTGGGTGCCCAACTTTGGGGTGCAAGAGTTCATGCCCCACAGCGAAGAAATGCTCTCGGTCTTCCCGCACGATTACCGCTTTGAGCGCGGCATGATGCACTGCGGCGAGTCACCCGGCCACGGGGTCGACATCGACGAGAAGCTGGCAGCCAGGTACCCGTACCAAAGGGCTTATTTGCCGGTGAACCGGCTGCAGCATGATGGGACGCTTTGGAATTGGTGAGGAGTTTTTGACCTGTTGGGTGGTCACACACAAATTGGCTTGCCCCCCACGCGCCCCTTCAGCCCGCAGACCCCAGCGCCAGGCCCGCATGCTCGCGCAGCGGGTGAAAGTGAATCTTGGGAAAGCGCTCTTGCGCCAGGCGCACGTCATATGGGCTGGTGCACAAATACGCCAGCGTGCCTGCCGCGTCCAGCGACATGCGCTGCGGGTAGGCGTTGGTGAATTCGCGCAACTCGGCCGGGGTGTCGGCGGTGATCCAACGGGCACCAGTGTACTGGCAACCCTCCAGACGCACATCGCAGTCGTATTCGGCTTTGAGGCGGTGTTGCACCACTTCAAACTGCAGCTGGCCCACCGCGCCCAGCAGCATGGGGCCGCCGATTTCGGGCTTGAAAACCTGAATCGCGCCCTCTTCACCGAGTTGGTCCAAACCGGTTTGCAGTTGTTTGGTGCGCAGCGGGTTCTTCAGGATCACGGTCATGAAGAGTTCGGGTGCAAAGAAGGGCAGGCCGGTGAATTGCAGATTCGCGCCATCGGTGATGGTGTCGCCCAGCTGCACGCCGCCGTGGGTGGTGAAGCCGATGATGTCGCCCGCATAGGCTTCGTCGACCGCTTCGCGGCGCTGCGAAAGGAACGTGACAACACTGGTGGGGCGCAGTTCTTTGGCGGTGCGCTGCACCTTGAGCTTCATGCCGGGGGTGTATTTGCCCGACGCCATGCGCACAAAGGCGATGCGGTCGCGGTGGTTGGCGTCCATATTGGCCTGGACCTTGAACACCACGCCCGAGAACGCGCTGTCTTCGGGCTGGATTTCTTTGACCACGGGCTGCTTGTTGACCAGCAGGTTGCTGGTGCGGGGCTTGGGCGCGGGGGCCAGGTCGACCAAGGCGTCCAGCACTTCCATCACGCCAAAGTTGTTCACACCGGAGCCAAAGAACACGGGCGTTTGTTTGCCCGCCAAAAATGCCGCTTCGTCAAACGCGGGCGATGCCCCAGTGGCCAGCTCCATGCTGTCCATGGCGGTTTGCCACTCCAGGCCAAAGCGCTCGGCCAGTTGGGCTTGCTCGGTGAGCGGGATGGTTTCGAAGTCTTGCGGCAGGCGTTCGCTGCCGGAGTCGAACACCGTCATGGCCTGCGTGCGCAGGTTGACGATGCCGCCAAACGATTTGCCCTGACCGACAGGCCAAGTCATGGGCACACAAGGCATGCCCAGTTCGCGCTCAACCTCATCAAGAATATCGAGTGGGTCACGCACTTCGCGGTCCATCTTGTTCACAAAAGTGATGATGGGCGTGTCGCGTTGACGGCAGACTTCGATCAGGCGGCGGGTCTGCGCTTCCACACCGTTGGCCGCGTCAATGACCATGAGCGCCGAGTCCACGGCAGTCAGCACGCGGTAGGTGTCTTCCGAGAAGTCTTTGTGGCCGGGCGTGTCGAGCAGGTTGATGACGTGCTCACGGTAGAGCATCTGCATCACGGACGAAGCCACCGAGATGCCGCGTTGCTTTTCGATTTCCATCCAGTCGGACGTGGCGTGGCGCGAGGCCTTGCGGGCCTTGACCGAACCGGCGATCTGGATCGCGCCCGAGAACAGCAAGAGCTTTTCGGTCAGCGTGGTTTTACCCGCGTCGGGGTGCGAAATGATGGCAAACGTCCGGCGGCGCCGGGTTTCGTGGGCGTAGGTCACAAGGGGTCCTGAAGATCGTGCGGACCGCCTAGGGGGTCCAATGCTGGCCAGGCCCGTGCGGGCTGGCGAAAGCGATGATTTTACCGGGCGATGGGCGCCAGTCACCAAAGCGCGGACCCGCCGTGCGGACCGGGGATACACTGCCGGGTATGAACGCCAACCTCATCCTCCTCACGCTCTGCCAAGGGCTGTTCTTCACCAACAACGTCACTTTCATCGCCATCAATGGCTTGGTGGGTTTGTCGATGGCACCCCTGGGCTGGATGGCGACGCTGCCGGTCATGGGCTATGTGGTGGGTGGTGCGCTGTCGACCGGTTTGGTGGCCAAGAGCCAGTCGCGCTGGGGGCGCAAGGTGTCGTTTCAGCTGGGGCTGGGGGTGGCTTTGTTTTCGGCGCTACTGGCCGCTTATGCCGCCTGGAGCCACAACTTTTGGCTGCTGGTGTCGGCCACGGTGATTGCCGGGTACTACAGTGCCAACGGCCAGTTGTACCGTTTTGCGGCGGCCGAGTTGGCGGCAGACGGCTTCAAGGAAAAAGCGGTTTCACTCGTCTTGGCGGGTGGTTTGATCGGCGCCATCGTGGGCCCCAACCTGGCTTCGCGCACCCGCACTTTGTACGAAGTACCGTTTTTGGGCGCTTACATGGCGCTGGGCATCGTGGCGATTTTGGCCATGGTGTGCATGAACTTCATCCGCTTCCCTGCTGTGCCCGCCAAAAAGCCGGGCGACAGCGCGGGCCGTCCCCTGTCCGAGATCATGCGCCAGCCTGTGTTTATGGTGGCGGCGGCTGCAGCGGCCCTGAGTTACGGCGTGATGAACCTGCTGATGGCGGCTACGCCGCTGGCCATGCAGGTGTGTGGCTTCAGTTTTGACGATGCAGCGCTGGTGCTGGAGTGGCATGTGATCGGCATGTTCGCGCCGGGCTTTTTCACAGGCCACCTGATCAAAAAATTTGGCACGCTGCAGATCATGGCGGTGGGTGTGCTCATCAACTTCGCTTGTATCGCGATTGCCTTGTCGGGCGTGGAGCTGCACCAGTTCCTGATCTCGCTGTTCTTGCTGGGGCTGGGTTGGAACTTCCTGTTCACCGGCAGCAC
This sequence comes from Limnohabitans sp. 63ED37-2, assembly GCF_001412535.1. Classification (GTDB taxonomy): domain Bacteria; phylum Pseudomonadota; class Gammaproteobacteria; order Burkholderiales; family Burkholderiaceae_C; genus Limnohabitans_A. Next base: position 2,777,945 of record NZ_CP011774.1, read on the forward strand.
CACGCTGGCCATGAAGGCCTGGACCCCTGCCGAAAAAGACCGGGGCCAAGCGGCCATCAACTTCTTTGTGTTCGCCACCATGGCGCTGACCTCGTTCGCCTCAGGCGCTCTGGTCACCACACAGGGCTGGACTTGGCTCAACATCGGCTCGATCTTGCCCGTGGCCTTGACCGGCATGGCGCTGGTGTGGATGGTACTTAAACAGAGGGCTGAGCAGAAAAACGCGCCAGCAGCCAGCGCTTGAGCGCGGCGAACACCTGAGCGCGGTAGAGGTCGTTGAAGATCTCGTGGTACATGGCCTCAAAACACTGGGCCTGCACCACGTCCTGAGGTGCGGCGTTTGCCACGTCGGCTGTGGCCTGCGGGTTGACCAGCTTGTCTTGCCCCGCGTACAGCAACAAGGTGGGCACTTGCCACTTCGACGCATCGTGCAAGGTCTTCTCGCCGTTTTCCAAAATCCATGCGGCCAAACCCACTGAAATGCGACGGTGCACGAGCGCATCGGCCTTGTAGGCCTTCACCACATCGGGATCACGCGACACAAACTCGGTTTTGAGGCCGTTGTCCACGCGCAAGTGGGGCACCACGCGGGGCAAGGTCGCCAGCAGGATTTTCTGGAAAAAACTGGGGAAAGCACCCAAGGCAGGCGATGACAACACCGCAGCATCGACCGAGCGCAGCTGTTCGGCCAGCGTACGGGCCACCACCAAGCCACCCATGCTGTGGCCCAGCAAGATGAGGGGCAAGTCCTTCAGGGCCGGGCGCTGGCGTGTGTCGTCGATCACCCGGCACAAGTCGGCTTGCAAGCTGCCGGGGCGCAGCAGGTCACCGCGTGGTCCTTCGGACTGGCCGTGGCCTTGGTGGTCATAAGCCCGCACCGCAAAACCCCATTGGTACAAATGCGCCGCCACCTCGCCGTAGCGCCCGGCGTGTTCGCCCAGGCCGTGCACCAAGAGCACCGTGCCCAAAGGCCGACTGACAGGCAGGGCCCAGTCATAGACAGCAAGTTGACCCGCCTCACCCTGCAAAGCCGACAGGCTGGGGCGCGGCAGCGAGGGGCGCGTGATGAGGTTCATCAGGGCATGCGGGCCATGACTTCGGCCACGGCAGCGGTGAGTTTTTTGGCGTATGGCACATGCAAAAACTCGTTCGGCCCATGCGCGTTGCTCTTGGGTCCGAGCACGCCACAAACCATCATTTGCGCCTTCGGGAAACCGGCACTGAGCATGTTCATGAGCGGAATGGTGCCCCCTTGCCCGATGTAGCCCACGCCCGCGCCAAAGTGCGCTTGGCTCGAGCTGTTGAGGGCTTGTTCAAACCAAGGCAAGGTGTCGGGCGCGTTCCAGCCGGTGGCACCGCCACCCGATTCGAAAGTAACTTTGGCCTGGTAGGGCGCGTTGTCTTCGAGCAGGGCTTTCATCTCGGCCACGGCTTGCGCGGCATCCACCAGGGGGGGCAAGCGCAGGCTGAGTTTGAAGGCGGTGTAGGGGCGCAGCACATTGCCCGCGTCTTTCAGCGCCGGAAAACCTTCCGCCCCGGTCACGCTCAGTGTGGGTGTCCAGGTGCGGTTGAGCAGGGCTTGTGTCGGGTCGGTGGTGGTGGGCAAGGCAAAGGTGGTCGAGCCGCCGCAGTCGTAGTGCGCCCACGGGAACCGCTTGTACACCTCGTCGCCCAAGATGGCGGCGGTGGCCTGCGCTTGCGCCAATCGCTCGGCAGGCACTTCGCAATGGAAGCTGGCGGGCAGCAAGCGGCCGGTGGTGCTGTCTTCCAGGCGGTCGAGCACTTGGCGCATGATGCGAAAGCTTGACGGCACCAGACCCGAGGCATCGCCCGAGTGGATGCCCTCGGTGAGGATCTGAACCTTGAGCGTGCCGCTAGCCATGCCGCGCAGGCTGGTGGTCAGCCACAGCTGGTCGTAGTTGCCCGCGCCGCTGTCTAGGCAAATCACCAAGCCCACATCGCCCATGCGGGTGCGCAAGGCGTCCACATAAGGCAGCAGGTCATACGAACCAGATTCTTCGCAGGTCTCGATCAGGCCGACGATGCGCGGGTGCGGTGTTTTTTGGCTTTTGAGCGCCTGCACGGCGGCAATGCTGGCGTAGACCGCATAACCGTCGTCTGCGCCGCCTCGGCCATAGAGCTTGCCGTCTTCGTACACCGGGGTCCAGGGGCCGAGGTCGTTGCGCCAGCCGTTGAACTCCGGCTGCTTGTCCAGGTGGCCGTACATCAGCACTGTCTGGCCCGAGCCCTCGCTGGCCGCGCGGGTGGCGGCCACTTCAAAAAACATGATCGGCGTGCGACCGGGCAGCTGGATGATCTCGAGGGTGAGGCCTTCCACCTTTTGCGCCTCGACCCATTGCGCGGCACGGCGCAGCACCGATTCGATGTGGCCGTGTGCGGCCCAGTCGGCGTCAAACGCGGGCGACTTGGCCGGGATCTCGATGTAATTTTTCAGCTCGGGCACGATGGTGCTGTCCCAAGCTTGGGTCACGTCGTTCAGGGCGCGGGCGCTGTCGAGCAGGTGGCCGGGCATTTCGCGGTGCAGGGGGGCGTTCATGGTGGGGGCTCCTCGGGGCGGCACAAAAGAAAAACACTTTAGCGTGTTTGGAACAGGCTGACCACGTCGGGCATTCACAGAGGTGACGCCAAAGCGGCAGCACGGACGCAGGACCTCGGCACAATGTCCGGTCCACCACCCCCACGGAGCGCCCGATTGAATGTGACAACGCTGGCTCAGCCCACCACAGAACCCGCCCTGCGCGTGGGCGGGTTGGTGCTGGCTGCAGGCGCGGGCAGCCGCATGGGAAACCGCCCCAAATGCCTGTTGCAGTTGAACGGCATGAGCCTGCTGGAGCGGCAATTGCAGGCCTTGTCGCTGGCGGGTGTGCGGCCCGTGGGGGTGGTGCTCGGGCACCACGTCGAGCGCATCTTGCAAGAAGGGGTGTTGAGCCGTTGGGCTGCCCAACAGGTACGCAACCCGCGGCCCGATGACGGCCATGTCAGCTCCCTGCGCATCGGCTTGAAGGCCATGCCCGCTGAGCTGGACATGGTGGTGGTGGCGCTGGCCGACCAACCCTTGATCGATGTGCAGGCGGTGCAAGCGCTGCTGGCAGCCTTTGCGCAGCGCCCAGCTGGCACGCAGATGCTGCAACCGAGTGTGCAAGGCTTGCCCGGCAACCCGGTGGTGTTCTCTGGCGCAGTGATGGCGCAAATTTTGGCGGGCGACGAACACATGGGCGCACGCCAATGGCAACAGGCCCACCCCGAAGCCGTGTACCACTGGGAAACTCCCCATGGTCACTACCGCCTGGATGTGGACAATGAAACAGACTGCCAGGCGGTGGCGCAGTTGACAGGGCAAAGCCTGCACTGGCCGCACGATTTGGACCCCTAAAAAAAGAGACCCCCATGAACAGCATCGACATCGACGTGATCCGCACCGCGCTGGACTGGCAAAGCCGGGGCCACCGCGTGGTCATGGGCACGGTGGTGCGCACCTGGGGCTCGGCCCCGCGCCCACCCGGCTCGCTCATGATCATCCGGGATGATGGCCAGGTGGCCGGATCGGTGTCTGGCGGCTGCATCGAAGACGATTTGATCCGCCGCGTGGCCGCGGGCGAGCTGGCGCTGCGCCTGCCCGACACCACCACCTACGGCCAAACCGCCGAAGAGGTGCGCCGTTTTGGATTGCCCTGCGGCGGCTCGGTGCAAGTGGTGCTGGAGCCCCTGTCGGCCCAGTCGCAGCTGCGTGAATTGCTGGTGCTGATCGAACAACACCAGCGCGTGGAACGCCGCATGGACATGGCCACGGGCATGGTGCGCATGAGTGCGGCCGCCGAAGGCGACAAGCTGCAGTTTGATGGCCAAAGCCTGACCACGGTGCACGGCCCGCGCCTGCGTTTGCTCATCATTGGTGGTGGCCAGTTGTCGCGCTATTTGGCCAACATGGCCGTGATGCTGGACTACCAAGTTACCGTGTGCGAGCCGCGAGTCGAGTACCACGAGGGCTGGGAAGCCATGGCGGGCGTGACCTTGTCCAAAGAGATGCCTGACGACCTGGTGCTGGCCATGCGGCTGGACCACAACAGCGCGGTGGTGGCCGTTACACACGACCCCAAGCTCGACGACCTGGCCCTGATGGAGGCACTGCGCTCCCCAGCTTTTTATGTGGGTGCACTGGGCTCGCTGCACAACAACGCGCAGCGCCGCAAGCGCTTGCTCGACTTTGATGTGAGCGAAGCGGAAGTGCAGCAGTTGCACGGGCCTGTGGGACTGAACATTGGCGCTTTGACCCCACCCGAAATCGCGCTGAGCATCGTGGCCGAAATGACCGCTATGCGAAGGGGCACGGATTTGAGCCAAGCGCTCAGCAACTGGCAAGGCTCCAAGACGGTGTGTGGACTGAGCGCTTGAGCCTTGTTTCGGTGCCTTGAGACGACACGACACCTCAGGGTTTGCCCGGGTTTGAGCCTTGTGCGACATCTTGGACGCTGTGGTCGCTTTAACTTCTTGATCTCACGTTGCAGGCGCAAAGCATGTGTTTTGCGCGGCCAATGGCAGGCTGCACCGCAAGACCCCACTGGAGACACGCATGGTTCGATTCAAAGTCAATGGCGAGGCCGTCTCGGTCGATGCCACACCAGAGACCCCTTTGTTGTGGGTCATCCGCGAAAAACTCAACCTCACGGGCACCAAGTTCGGCTGCGGCATTGCCCAGTGCGGCGCCTGCACCGTGCACCTGAACGGTGACCCAGTACGTTCTTGCGCACTGCCCGTGTCGGCCGTAGAAGGCAAAAACATCACCACCGTCGAAGGCCTGATGAAGACGCCGACCGGTCAAGCTTTGCAAGCCGGTTGGGTCAAAGCCCAAGCGCCGCAATGCGGCTACTGCCAGTCGGGCCAGCTCATGACAGCGGCCAAGGTGATCAGCGTGGTTAAAAAGAACCTCAGCCGCACCGAAATTCTAGAAGCCATGAGCGGCAACATCTGCCGCTGCGGCACTTACAACCAGATCGCCAGCGCGGTCTCGCACGCCCAGAAAACCCTCCAAGGAGGCAAGGCATGAAAACCATGAACACCCCACTGACACCCAGCGTGTCGCGTCGTTCTTTCATCCTCGGCTCGGGCGGTTTGGCTTTGGGCCTGTCTTTTGGCCTGACACAAACCGAATTGGCACTGGCCCAGGCGCCCGGCGCAGGCGGCTTTGCCCCCAACAGTTGGATCAACATCGGCTTGGACGGCGTGGTGACCTTGATGTCGCCTGCCTCTGAAATGGGCCAAGGCACCATGACGGCCATGCCCATGCTGCTGGCCGAAGAGATGGACCTGGACTGGAGCCAAGTGCGTGTGGTGCAGTCACCCAGCGACCCCAAGCGCTTTGGCAACCCCCGCTTTGGTGGCGGCATGACCACCGGCGCTTCGCGCACGGTGCAAGGCTATTACGAGCCGCTGCGCCTGGCGGGTGCCCAAGCCCGCTTGGTGATGGTGAACGCTGCGGCCCAGGCCATGGGTGTGCCTGCGGGTGAGCTGCGCACCGAAGCCAGCCGCGTGATCCACAGTGGTGGCCGCAGCATGAGTTATGCCGACATTGCCAAGGTGGCCACGGTCCCGGCCGAGCTGCCCAAGGTGGACAAGAGCATGCTCAAGCCCATGGCGCAGTTCCGCCTGATTGGCAAAGACATTCCCCGCGTGGATGTACCATCCAAGTCGAGCGGCCAGGCGCTGTACGGCATTGACCAGCGTTTGCCCGGCATGCTCTGGGCCTCGGTGCTGCGAGCCCCGGTGCAAGGCGAGACGCCGGAGAGCGTGGACGACAGCGCCGCCCGTGCGGTGGCGGGCGTCAAGAACGTGGTGCGTTTGCCTTACGGCGTGGCCGTGGTGGCCGATTCCTTCTACACCGCCAAAGTGGCGCGTGACAAACTCAAGGTCGTCTGGAGTCAAAAGTCCAAGGCCCGCGTGCAGTACACCGACCAAATGCGCGTGGAGTACACCAAACGCGCAGAAGACCTGAACGACAAAGGCGTCGCCTTCATCGCACACGGGGATGCGGCCAAGCAATTGGCGGGTGCCACCCGCACCTTCAGCGCCACCTACACCAGCGAAATGGTCAGCCACATTTGCCTGGAGCCGATGAACTGCACCGCGCGTGTGGACGGCGACAAGATCGAGGTCTGGGCACCCGCCCAGTCGGCCTCGTTTGTGACGGGCACAGTGGCGGGCGCAGCCGGCTTCAAGCCGGAAAACATCAAGGTCAACATCACTTTGTTGGGGGGTGGTTTTGGTCGCCGTGTGGAGGCCGACTACTCGGCGGATGCCGCTTTGGTGGCCAAGGCCATGCCAGGCACCCCGATCCAGGTCATCTGGACCCGCGAAGACGACATCGTCCACGACAAGTACCGCCCCATGACCGGTCAGCATTTGGTGGCCGGTGTGGACGCGCAGGGCAAACTGGTGGGCCTGCTGCACCGCGTGGTGTCCGAAGGTATTTATTCACGGGTTGTACCGCCAGCCTTCAAGGCAGCCGGCGGCAAGGATGCCCCCGTGATGGAAGGCACCGAAATCACCTACGACATTCCCGATCACAGCGTGCAGTTCATGATCGAAGAGCGGGGTATCCAGGCCGGCTTCTGGCGTGCGGTGGGTCCGGGCTACACCAAGTTCGCCATCGAGACCCTGATCGACGAAGTGGCGCGTGGCGTGAAAGCAGACCCTCTGGCTTACCGCATGGACCTGCTCAAGAAACACCCGCGTGGCCAGGCCGTGCTCAAGGCGGTGGCCGACATGTCCCAATGGGGCAAGGCCAAGTTGCCCAAGGGTCATGCGCTGGGTCTGGCGTTCTCGGACGCCTGGAACACTTACTGCGGCATGGTGGTGCAAGTCTCCATCGCCAACGGCCGCCCCAAGGTGCACAAGGTCTGGACTGCCGTGGACTGCGGTCATGCGTTGCAGCCACAAAACATCCAGGCGCAAATCGAAGGCTCGGTGATCTTTGGTTTGTCCGCGGCCTTGCACGAACACATGGACTTCAGGGCGGGTGAGCCTCAGCAAACCAACCTGAACAAGTACCAGGTGCTGCGTGCCAACGAAACGCCCGAAGTGATGGTGAAGGTGATGCCCACCGACAACCACCCCGGTGGCATTGGCGAAGTGGGTCTGCCGCCCTTGGCGCCAGCCATTGCCAACGCGATCGCCACACTCAACGGCAAGCGCTTGCGCGCTTTGCCTTTCCCGATGGTGTGATCGGGGCCATCCAGCTTCCATCGCCCACCGGATGGGCGATGGCGCTGGTACAAGCGGCCTCAGAGGTAAGGCCGCGCCCAGTTCAGGCCGCGTGAAGTACCACCCGCCGACGCATCGGCCGGGTTGTACTCACAACCGATCCAACCGTCCCACCCGCACTCGGCCGAAACCTTGTCGATGGTATGGAAAATGTGTGTCCAGTTCACCTCGCCTGTGCCCGGCTCGTGGCGGTTGGGCACTTCGGCAATCTGGAAATGCCCCACCCGGCCTGTGGGCAGGTACTGGGCAATCTTGGCGCTCAAGTCGCCTTCAACGATCTGGCAGTGGAACAGGTCCATCTGCACCTTCACATTCGCAGCCCCCACCGCCTGCACGATGCGGTGCGCGTGGTCTTGGCGGTTGAGGTGAAAACCCGGCACGCTGCGGGTGTTGATGGGCTCCACCAGCACATCACGCCCTGCTTTGGCCGCTTCTGCAGCGGCCCATTGCAAGTTGCTGACGAGGGTGGCGTCTGCGGCATCAGCGCTCACGCCATCAGAGCGCAAACCCACCATGGCGTGGATGCGTGGGCAGTTCAGCGCCTCGGCATAAATGAGGGCTTGTGTAAAACCGATTCGAAAATCGGCCTCGCGACCGGGGACGCTGGCCGTGCCACGTTGGCCGGTTTCCCAGGCCTTGGCAAAGCCCTCGGTGTCGGTGCCGCCCGGTGGCATGTTGAACAGCACTTGCTGCAGGCCGTTGGCCTTGAGGCGGGCGGCCAGTTCTTGCGCAGGAAATGCGTAAGGGAACAAATACTCCACGGCCTTGAAGCCGTCTTGGGCCGCGGCTTCAAAGCGGTCCAAAAACGGCAGGTCGGGGTACATCATCGACAGGTTGGCGGCAAAACGAGGCATGGGGTTCTTTCGAGGTTTACCAACGGGCGCCAAAGGCCTGGCGAAGTTCGTCCAGTGCGCTGGCGTGCAGGGGTGGTGTGTGGGGATGGAGCTGCATGAGCCGTGCGGTTTCTTCCAGCTCTTCAAGTGTGGCCATGGCGGCTGCGGGGGTGTCGTGCCAGACATTGGGGCCCAGTCGCGTGAGCATCACGGCGCGGATCGGTGCACCTTGTGCGGCGTATTGGCGGATCAGCTGAGCCGCTTCTTGGGCCGCATCCGGGCTGCCCGGGCGGTGGTACGTCACCAGAGGCACATGGCCAACTTTCATCACAAAATAAGGCGTGATGGGCGGCAGCAATTCGGGGCTGGTGGCGTTCAGGCTGAGCGCCACGCAGTGTGTGCTGTGGGTGTGGATCACGCAGCGCGTAGCGGCATCTGACTCACACGCAGCGGCATAAATCTGGCGGTGCAAAGCGATGGTTTTGCTGCCCTTGTCGCCGCTGACCTGTTGGCCTTGCAGATCAAGCTTGGCCAGGCGGTCTGGGTCAAGAAAACCCAAACACGCATCGGTCGGTGTGATCAGAAAACCATCGTCCAAACGCACGCTGATGTTGCCTGCCGTGGCGTGCACATAGCCGCGCTCGAACAGGCTGCGGCCCACGCGGCAAATTTCTTCACGGGCTTGGGTTTCGGCGCTGCTCATGCCAAGACTGTAAAGGCTTTGGTGAAAAAGTCTTCGGTGCCAAAGTTGCCCGACTTGAGCGTGATGTGCACCCCCCCAGTGAATGACGGTGCATGACACCAAGGCACACCGGGGTCGATTTGCGGCCCGATCTGCAGCTGCGCAATGCCCAGCGCTTGCACACAAGCACCCGAGGTTTCACCGCCAGCCACCACCAACTGTTGCACACCCAAACCCACCAGGCCCCGTGCCACAGCAGCCAGCGCGTGTTCGACCAAGGCACCCGCCTCGGACACGCCCAGCTGGGCCTGCACGGCTTTGACGGCCTCGGGCTCGGCGGTGGAGTACACCAGCACCGGGCCATCTTTCAACAGCGGTGCGGCCCAAGCCAGCACCTGCTGCACCACGGCATCGCTTTGGCCGTGCATCAGCGCCGCAGGGTTGATCGCCATCGCGGGGCGGCCTGCCCTTTTGAAGTGCGTCACTTGTGCGTTGGTGGCCACAGAGCAACTGCCCGAGACCACGGCTTGCAAGCCCTTGGCCGAAGGCAATTGGCTGGCTTGCAGCGAAGGCTGGAGGCCAAAGTTAGCGGGCAGGCCAATGGCCACGCCCGAGCCCGCAGTGACCAGCGGCATGCCTTGCAAAGCAGGCCCGAGCCGATGCAGGTCGTCGTTGCTGGTCGCGTCGACCACGGCCACGCCTACACCTTCAGTGCGCAAAGCAGCGATGCGTTCGCGGATGGCGGCCTCACCTTGTGCCACAGTTTTGTAGTCGATCAAACCCACCTTGCGCATCGTTTGCGCTTGCATCACACGCACCAAATTCGCGTCGGTCATCGGGGTGAGCGGGTGGTTTTGCATGCCCGACTCGTTGAGCAACACATTGCCCGCAAACAGATAACCCTTGAACACGGTGCGACCGTTGTCCGGAAAGGCGGGCGTGGCGATGGTGAAGTCGGTGCCCAGCGCGTCCATCAGCGCCTCGGTCACCGGGCCGATGTTGCCTTCGGGTGTGCTGTCAAAGGTCGAGCAGTATTTGAAATAAATTTGCTGTGCGCCTTGCGCCTGCAACCACTTCAAGGCGTCGAGCGATTGCGCAATGGCCTCGGCGGCGGGGATGGTGCGCGACTTGAGTGCCACCACCACGGCATGAACATCAGCGGCCAGAGGCCCTGTGGGCACACCGATGGTTTGCACCACCCGCATGCCCGAGCGCACCAAGTTGTTGGCCAGGTCCGTGGCGCCGGTGAAGTCGTCTGCAATGCAACCCAGTTTCAAAGCGCTCATGCCTTGCCTTTCGGCAGTTCAATGCCCGGGAAAATTTTGATCACGGCGCTGTCGTCTTCTTTGGCAAAGCCCGCGGTGCTCGCCTGCATGAACATCTGGTGCGCGGTGGAAGACAGTGGCAAGGGGAACTTGCTGGCACGCGCCATGTCGAGCACGATGCCCAAATCTTTCACAAAAATGTCCACGGCCGACAGCGGCGTGTAATCGGCCGCCAGCACATGGGCCATGCGGTTTTCAAACATCCAGCTGTTGCCCGCGCTGTTCGTGATCACCTCGTACAAAGCGGCGGCGTCCACGCCCTCGCGCAAGCCCAGCGCCATGGCTTCGGCCGCAGCGGCAATGTGCACGCCCGCCAGCAACTGGTTGATGATCTTGACTTTGCTGCCCGCGCCTGCGCTGTCGCCCAGCTTGTAAACCTTGGCGGCCATGGCATTTAAAAACGGCTCGGCCAGCGCGTAGGCTTCGGGCTTGCCTGCGGTCATCATGGTCATTTGGCCACTGGCCGCTTTGGCCGCGCCACCCGAGATGGGCGCATCTACATAGCGCAGGCCCATGGCTTCCAGTCGCGCTTCCAGGGCCACCGACCAATTGGGGTCCACGGTGGAGCACATCACAAACACGCTGCCGGGCTTCATGCTGGCCGCGCATCCGGGCGTGGTGCCGTCGCCAAACAACACGGCTTCGGTCTGCGCGGCATTGACCACCACAGACACCACCACATCACAGGCTGCGCCCAACGAGGCCAGTGTGTCGTGCGCGGTCCCGCCTGCGTTGGTGAAGGCCTCGGCCACCTCGCGGCGCACATCAAACACCTGCACCGCGTGCCCAGCGCGGCGCAGCGATGCGGCCATGCCCGAGCCCATGGCCCCCAAACCAATCAATCCAACTGTGCTCATGTGTTGACTCCTCAATCCAGTGTGATTTTGGCGAAGGCCGCCACTTTTTTCCATTGCGCCATGTCGGCTTGCATGAAGCTGGCCAGACCCTGTGCATTGGCCCAAGCAGGCTCGGCACCGGCTTTGAGCATGGCGGCTTTCACTTCGGGCTGGCTGGCCACGCGCTCCAGGGCTTGCTCCAGCTTTTGCGCGATGGGCGCGGGCAGACCCGCAGGCGCTGCCACACCAAACCAGGCAAAGACCTGGTAGCCCTTCATACCGGCCTCCTCCATGGTGGGCACGTTCGGCAAAGCGCTGCTGCGCTGGGGGGTGGTCACGGCCAAGGCTTTGAGTTTGCCGCCGTTGATCAGGCCCAGCGCGGAGGGCAGGTTGTCAAACATCATGTTCACTTCGCCCGCCATCAGGCCCGTCAGACCTGCTGCTGCGCCCCGGTAGGGGATGTGCGTGACAAAAGCGCCCGACTGGCTTTTGTACAGCTCTGCGCTCAGGTGCAGCGAGGTGCCCTGCCCGTTGGACGCGTAGTTGAGCTGGCCCGGCTTGGACTTGGCCAGCGCCGTGAGTTCGGCCACCGTGTTGATGCCCGAAGCCGGGTTGACCATCAGCACGTTGGGCACGCGCCCCAGCAGAGCCACCGGGGCGATTTGTTCGGGCTTGTAGGGCAGTTTGGTGTAGAGCGCCGGGCTGATGGTGAGCGGGGGCGAAGCCATGAGCAAGGTGTAACCATCGGCCGCTGCACGCGCGGCCTCGGCCGCGCCCAAGTTGCCGCCGGCACCGGGTTTGTTGTCGATGACGATGGGCTGGCCCAACTCCAGCGCCAGCTTGGGCGCGACCAAGCGGGCCATGTTGTCGATCAAGCCGCCCGGTGGAAAGGGCACCACCAGCTTGATGGGCCGCGTGGGCCAGGTTTGCGCAAAAGCGTTGGAGGCCCCAAAGGGGGAGACGGCGAGCAAGGCCGCGACTGCCGCGATCCAGTTTCTGCGTTGCATGGAGAGTTCCTGTTGTGAATTCATCAGGTCATCATACAAATTTTGAGTGAACCTTGCATCGGGGTGAACACGGAGGTCGGGGCCGTTCTGCCCTGACAGGCCCTGTCACCCCCAAGGCTCAGCTGAAGCTGAAATCCGGTTACCCTCCAAAACTTCACAATACCCTCCCCTCCAAGGCAACAGCCATGCCCCCCATCACGCGCCTTTGGCCCCTTGTGGCCCTGTTGTTTTTGCAAGCTTGCAGCAGCCTTCCGCCCGAAACCTACACGCCCAAGTTGGGCCAAATGGGCAAGGACGTGATGTGGTTGCCCACCCGCGATGAGCTGGTCACGCAGATGCTGACCGCAGCGCGGGTCACACCCGAAGACGAGGTGGTGGACCTGGGCGCGGGCGATGGCAAGATCCCGATCGCGGCCGCCAGGCAATTCGGTGCGCGGGCCTGGGGCATTGAGTACAACAAGGACCTGGCCGCACTGGCCCAGCGCAACGCGCAACGTGCGGGGGTTGCAGACCGAGTTCGCATCGTGCATGGCGACATCTTCAAGGAAGACTTTTCCAAAGCCACGGTGGTCACCCTCTACCTGCTCGAAGAGTTGAACGCCCAACTGCGCCCCACCATTTTGAAGATGAAACCCGGTACACGGGTGGTGTCCAACACCTTCTCCATGGGCGACTGGGAGCCCGACCAGGTGATCCGTGTGGGCACCAACACCGGCTATTTCTGGACCGTGCCCGCCGTGGTGGCGGGGCAATGGACCGTGCAAGGCCTGGACCGTCGCGGCACGGCTCGGATGCAGCTGACTCAGCACCACCAGCGGGTGGGCGGCACGCTGGCCTGGGGCTCGCAAGTGCAGCCCTTGCTGGGTGCCCGCATGGACGGTGCCCAACTGCATTTCAGCTTCGTGAATGCCGAAGGTCTGTTGCAGGCCGCCAAACTGCAGGTGCAAGGCCAAAACCTGAACGGCGAGCTGGTTGGGCCTTACGGCATGGTCGAGGTGCAGCCGGAGGTGGTGAAGGTCTTGGGTCAACGGGTCGGTCATTAAAGTACTTTGAGCATGCGCTTGTTCTCATACCGAGACCGCCCCGTACACCTGGGCCCCTACCCGATGGAGCGCCTGCGCCGCACCCATGCCAAACCCGACGACAGCGCTTTGCCGACCATGCAGACCTTGCGCTTTGAACATGAGGACCCCGAATCGCTGGCCCACGCCATGGCGCGTTACATGGCCATGTTCGATCTGGTGCGCGACGGGGCCGTGAACCCGCAAATGGGCGAGATCCCGGCAGAACCCGATGAACGCGCCCGGCACCTGAAGGCCGCAGGTTATTACTTTGATGCGTCGATGATGGGCATCTGCGCCCTGCCCGCCAGCGCTTGGTTGGCCGAACCGATCCGCAACCCCGCCGTACCCGCCTTGGGCGAAGAGTTGGCCCAAAGCCAGCCCGCCAGTTTTGCGGCGGGCATGGACATGATCCTGGCCGATGTGCTGGAGTCGGCCCGCACGGTGCATGGGCCGATTGCGCACCACAGCCACGCCATCGTGATTCTGGTGGAGTTTGCGCGAGACCCCCAACCGGGTGAGCCCGGCTGCGACTGGCTGGCGGGCACACAAGAGCCCCGCGCCGCCGTGCTGGCGGCGCAAACGGCGGTACTGCTGTCGAGTTATTTGCGCATGCTGGGCTACGAGGCACGGGCCCACAGCGCCAGCTGCAGCGACGTGGACTTGGCCCGCCTGGCCCTGGCCGCAGGCCTGACCCTGCCCGATGGCGGCAACCCCTATGTGGGCCAGCGCTATGCCCTGGCCGCCGTCAGCACCACTTTGGCGCTGGCCCCTGATCAGGCCCTGGACCCGCAGCAAAACCGCTGGCAAAGCCACGGCCCGGCCTGGTGGCTGGGCCAAGGCACCTTCAAAGGCGCGTTCCACCGCGACGCCTATGCCCGGCGCGAGTTTCGCCAAGGGGCGCACCCGTTTGAAACCCTCAAACGCCAAGACACGCCCACCACCTTCATCGACCACGACCGGGTGCCTCGATTCCCGAAGCGTGCCGACTTTTTTGCACGCGCCTTGTTTGGCGACCTGGGCAAGTCGGTGCAAGACGACGCCAAGAATGCGCACTACGTGATGAAAAGCCCCATCGGGGCCTGTGCGCGTCGGGCTTTGGGCGCTTTGCTGCTCTTGCAGTTTGGCCCTGCGCGTGGCCCGGTGGCCGCCAGCACGCTCGACCCCCAACGCAACGCCGACAAGCTCAAAGCCGCTTCTTACTATTTGGGGGTGGACGCAGTGGGCCTGTGCGCCGTGCCCGAGTGGGCCTATTACTCGCACGACGCGGGCGGCAACCCCATGCCCGCTTACCACGCCAACGCGCTGAACCTGTTGATCGACCAGGGCCACGAAACCATGGAGGGCGCCAGCGGCGACGACTGGATTTCGGTGGCGCAGAGCATGCGGGCTTATTTGCGCTTTTCGCTGATGGGCGGCATCTTGGCCGAGCAGATTCGGCGGCTGGGTTATTCGGCCCGGGTGCATTCGGTGCTCGACGGCGATGTGCTGCAGCCGCCTTTGCTCCTGCTGTCGGGTCTGGGCGAAGTCAGCCGCATTGGCGAGGTGATCCTCAACCCGTTTTTGGGTCCGCGCCTGAAAAGTGGCAGCGTGACCACCGACATGCCCATGGCCCCCGACCGGCCCATCGACTTTGGCCTGCAAAGCTTTTGCGAAAGCTGCAACAAGTGCGCCCGCGAATGCCCGTCTGGGGCCATCACCGCTGGCCCCAAGCTGATGTACAACGGCTACGAAATCTGGAAGAGCGACGCCGAAAAATGTGCCCGCTACCGCATCACCAATGCCGCAGGCGGCATGTGCGGGCGCTGCATGAAAACCTGCCCTTGGAACCTGGAAGGCCTGCTGGCCGACAGTCTGTGGCGGCAAGTGGCCATGAAGCTGCCCGCTGCCGCACCGGCGCTGGCGCGGCTCGATGACCTGCTCGATCGCGGCAGCATCAACCCGGTCAAGAAGTGGTGGTGGGACATTGAGCTGGACAAGCGCACGGGCCGCTATGTGCAAGCGGCGCAAACCCACCAGCGCACCCTGCAAAAAGACCTGGACCTGCGCTACGAAGACCAGACCCTGGCCGTGTACCCCGCCGACAAAATGCCGCCGCCTTACCCGGTCACATATCCGGTCAACCGCGAAGAAGGCATTGCCCGCTACCAGGCCTTGCTCACGCCCGCGCAGTACCAAGCCCGCTTGGCAGCAGGCCAAACCGAAGGCTTGGCCCCGGGGCCGCAGCCCTTGCCTGCTGAGCCGCCGGTGTTTCCGGTGGTGTTGCACAAACGCGAAGAAATGGCCGAGGGCCTGGCGCGTTACGAGTTCAAAGCGCCCGATGGCCGCGAGTTGCCGCCCTTCACAGCTGGTGGGCACATCGACGTGGTGATCGCCCCCGAATACCAGCGGCCTTACAGCCTGGCAGGCGACCCGGCCGACCGCAGCCGCTATGTGCTGGGCGTGTTGCGTGAGCCGCCCGAGTCCGGCGGGCGCGGCGGCTCGGCGCTCATGCACCGGGCCTTTCGCGAAGGGCGGCGGGTGTTTGTCTCGCGCCCGGTCAACCACTTTGCGCTGCACGAAGACGCCACACACAGCTGGCTGATGGCCGGCGGCATTGGCGTGACACCCATGATCGCTATGGCGCACAGGCTGTACGCTTTGGGCAAGCCCTTTGACTTTCACTACAGCGCGGCCAGCCGGAAAACAGCGGGCTTTTTGAAAGACTTGGCCCAGGCCCCTTGGGGCCATCAGGTGCAATACCACTTCAAGGACGAAGGCCAGCGGGCCGACCTGATGCAGCTCTTGCCCAACTACGCGCCGGGCCAGCATGTCTACACCTGCGGTGCGCCGCGCTTCATGGACGGCGTTTTCGAGGCGGCCACTGTGCACGGCTGGCCAGAAGATGCCTTGCACCGCGAATACTTCAGCGTGCCCGAGGCCGACGCCTGGGTGAACCAACCGTTTGAGTTGCTGCTGCAAAAGTCGGGCCGCCGCCTGCAGGTGCCTGCCGAGCGCAGTGCCACCGAGGTGCTGGCCGAGGCGGGCGTAGGCGTCAGCGTGAAATGCAGTGACGGCTTGTGTGGGGTGTGCGCCCTGCCTTACGATGCACAGGCGTCTGATGCGGTGGAACACCGCGACTTTGTGCTCAGCCAAAAAGAGCGGCAACAGAAAATCATTTTGTGCTGCTCACGCGCCCAGCATGCGGGTGGCGTCATCACCCTGAATCTTTAAAAACAGCAAGGGAGAGGTTTCATGGACACGGTCAAAAAGGTTTTCATCACCGGTGGCACCAGCGGCATTGGCGCGGCCATTGCCCGGGCCTTTGCCGCCACCGGCGCCAGCGTCACGGCCACCGGGGCCACACCTGCCGAAGTCGAGGCGGCGCAAGGCCTGAGTGCCAACCGCCTGATCGCCTTCCATGTGCTGGATGTGCGACAAAACGAGCATGTGCAAACCGTGCTCGGTGAGTTCGGTGAGTTCGATGTGCTGGTCAACTGTGCGGGCATCATCCAGCGCAACGTCGAACACGACCCGGAGGCATTTGCGCAGACGGTGGACATCAACCTGAACGGCACCATGCGTGTGTGCGCTGCAGCGCGTGCGGGCCTCAAGGCCCGCCAAGGCTGCATTGTCAACACCGCGTCGATGCTGAGCTTCTTTGGGGGTGGCCTGACACCGGGCTACAGCGCCAGCAAGGGCGGCGTGGCGCAGCTGACCAAGTCACTGGCCATTGCTTATGCGACCGACGGCATTCGCGTGAACGCGGTGGCCCCGGGCTGGATCGCCACGCCCTTGACCCAAGCCCTGCAAGACGACCCCACACGCAGCACTCAAATTGTGGGCCGCACGCCCATGGGCCGCTGGGGCCAACCCGAAGACGTGGCCGACCCGGTGCTGTTTTTGGCCAGCGACGCAGCCCGCTTTGTCACGGGCGTGGTCTTGCCCGTCGATGGGGGTTACCTGATCCAATGAGGCAGGGGCAGCGCCTCGGCCGCCCCCAGGATTTCAGGGCTGGGGGCCCCACGGGGCGGACAGCATGAGCTTGTTGTTTTGCTCACGCATCAGTGGGCGGATCTTGGCGGCAAAAGCCATGAACTCAGGGTCGGCAAACACCTGCGCCCAAAAGGCGCGGCGGTCGGCATCGTCGTCAAACTTCCAGACATGGATCAGCTCATTGATCGCGCCCACATCGCCCGTGAAATAGCCCACCAGTTTTTGTGGGTGCTTGGCCAGCGCAGGCCAGCCTTCGTTTTTGTAGAGCGAAATGACTTCGGACATTTTTCCGACGATCACGGAATAGGTGCGCAGCTCGTAAACGGCCATGGGATCTCCAACAGTGGGTGAAAACAACGGTTCACTTTAGGGTCTCACGCCCTGTTGACCTGTCGGCAAGGTGACGCCTTGATGCAAGCCGCCCTGTAAGATCAAAAAACGCCCCAAGGGGCATTTTTGATGGAATCTGCCATGAACGCTCCAATTTCTCCCGCCGCGCTGGCCCCTGCTGCCACCGCTGTCAAAGCCACCGATCTGGCCGCCCTGCCCTTGATTGAAAAATGGATCGCCTTTGCCACCGTCTCGCGTGACAGCAACCTGGCTTTGCTCGATTGGACCGAGGCCTACCTGAACGATTTGGGCATCACTTGCAGCCGCACTTATGACGACAGCGGCCAAAAAGCCAACCTCTGGGCCACACTGCCCGCGCACGACGGCGAAACCAAAGTCGGTGGCTTGGTGCTGTCGGGCCACACCGATGTGGTGCCGGTCGACGGCCAGCCTTGGGACACCGACCCGTTCAAGGTCGTGATCCAAGGCGACAAGATGTTCGGCCGGGGCGTGACCGACATGAAGAGTTTTGGGGCCATCTGTTTGATGATGGTGCCCGAACTGCTAAAAAGAAAACTCAAGCGCCCGATCCACTTGGCCTTTAGCTACGACGAAGAAGTGGGGTGCATCGGCGTGCGGCGCATGATTGCAGACATGCGGGCCCAGGGCTTCAAGCCTGCAGGCTGCATCGTGGGCGAGCCCACCGGCATGCAGGTGGTGATTGCGCACAAGGGCAAGCATTCGTACAAAACCACGGTGCACGGTTTTGAGGCGCACTCCTCGCTCACGCCCCTGGGTGTGAACGCGGTCGAGATCGCTTGTGAATTTGTCGCCAATCTGAAAAGCATGCACCGCGAGCTGGAACAAAGCGGCCCGTTCGACCCGATTTACGACGTGCCCCACACCACCATCCACACCGGTGTGATCGCAGGCGGCACCGCGCTCAACATCATCCCGCGCCAGTGCGAGGTGACTTGGGAAATCCGCCACCACCACATGAACACGCCCGAAGACCTTTTTGCACGGGCCCAGGCCTTTGGCGAGAGCCTCGTGCCTGCCATGCAAGCGGTCGCACCCGACACGGGCATCACCCACGAACTCAAATCGGTGTTGCCCGGTTTTGCCACGGCGGCCGACAGCGAGATCGCGCAGCTGTGCTTTGACTGTGCCGAGGTCGACCCGGCCAGTGGCGCAGGCAAGGTGTCGTTTGGCACGGAAGCTGCGCTGTTTCACCAGGCGGGTGTGCCCACCATCGTGTGTGGCCCCGGTCACATTGCGCAGGCGCACCAGCCCAACGAGTGGGTCACGCTGGAGCAACTGGCCTGGTGCGAACGCTTCATGCGCCGCCTGGCCGACAGGGTGTGTGTGGCCTGATCGCGGCCTGATTTCGAATGTTTTGAACCCTCTACAAGGAAACTCTCATGATGCAACGGCGTGAAATTTTGACGGCTACTTTGGGCACAGCTTTGCTGTCCGTTGTGGGTTTGGCCCAAGCCCAATCCACCAAAACGGTGCGCATCGTGGTGCCTTTTGCGGCCGGTGGTGTGCAAGACACGCTCGCCCGTGCACTGTCACAAGAAATGGCCGCGGCCTTGGGTCAAACCGTGATTGTGGAAAACCGCGCCGGTGCAGGCGGCACCGTGGGCACCGGTTATGTGGCGCGTGCCGAGGCCGATGGCACGGTGATGGTGGCGGCTGCGGCCAGCCACAACATTGCCGGATCGCTCTACACCAAGCTCGCTTATGACCCACAAAAGGATTTCACACCTTTGGCCCACATTGGTAGCGCCAGCTATGTGCTGATGGTGCACCCCGATGTGCCCGCCAAAAACGCAGCCGAATTCATCCGCTACGCCAAGGCCAACCCCGGCAAGATGAACTACGCCAGCGCCGGTGTGGGCAGCGCCACCCATTTGGCCATGGCCTATTTCACGGGTCTGTCGGGCACCGACGTGGTGCACATCCCGCTCAAGGCCACGGGCGAAGCCATCAACGAGGTGCTCTCAGGCCGTGCGCAAGCGGTGATCGCAGCCAGCATTGGAGCGCTCTCTTTTGCCAAAGACAGCCGAGTCCGCTTGTTGGGCGTGACCTCACCCCAGCGCAGCAAATACCTGCCGGACTTGCCCACCATCGCCGAGAGCGGCCTGCCGGGTTACCAGTTTGACTCCTGGTTCGGCTTTTTGGGCCCTGCGGGCGTACCTGCTGCCGAGGCCAATCGCATCAACGCGGCCGTGAGCAAGCTGCTCAAAGACCCGGCGGTGCTGGCCCGCTTGGACAAACAAGGCATCGAGCCGCGCGACATGAGCAACGCCGATTTCAGCAAACTGCTGGCCGCCGACTATGTGCGAATGGCGCAAGTGGTCAAGGCCTCGGGCGCCAAGATCGACTGACCCACCTGCCAATGCACAAGGCTGAACGGGCTGGCAAAAGTCCGTTCAGCCAAAGCCCCGAATCAAGCGCACGGGCACGGGACGGCTTGGTCACAGTGCAGCGCTGTAAATCTCCCACGCGATGTAGACCAGCACACACAAGAGCAACACCACCGCCAGCCACACCCGGTTGTGTGCGATCAGATCGGGGCCACGGCCTTCGAGGCGACCCGTGAGCATGGGCAGTGCCAGGTTTTTTTGGCGCCAAAAGCTTTGACCGGCCAGCAGGGTCAAGTGCAACAGCACCAGGCTCAAGGCCGTGTTGCCAAAAAACTCGTGCAATGACTCGAACACCTCGCCACCCAGATCACCGCCCCACTCATGGAAGGTGCCGTAACCGGTCAGGGTCAGCGGCAGCACCACCGCCAGCAAGGCCAGCAAGGAGATGGCCATCCCCAAAATCGGCGCCTGCCGCCAGGCCACCGCTTGCCAGGCGCCCCCTGGACGCCAAGCCGTTTGCAAGGTTTTCAGCCAAGCCTTGGCCCCACTGACTTTGCGCCACATCGTGCTCCAGCGAATCGGCCTGGGCCCGACCAGGCCATACACGATCCGAAACGCCAACAGGCCCGCCGTGGTGTAGCCCAGCACCACATGCACCATCCGCCAGTGTTCGCTGTCGGCGCTGATGTAGGCCCCGACAAAGCTCAGGGCAAACAGCCAATGAAACATGCGCATGGGCGCATCGGTCACGAGGCGGCCAGGGCCCTGGGGGGCCACCGGCGTGGCAGGTGGGGCTGGTGTGACAGCTGGGCCTTTGGCAGCGCTCGGTTCAGGACGGGTGGAAGTCAAGGTGGTCATGGTGTGCTTTCTGGGTGCAGAGGTGCTTCAGTCGTTCCAAGCGCGGCTTTGGCGGACGCTCAGGCCTGCCGGCCGTTTCAGGTGATCGTCGTCAAACAGGCCCTGCTCGGTGCCGGTGTGGCATGCGGCGCAGTTGGCAGCCGACTTGACGCTGGGCAGTTGCCAGACGGCGGGCTCGATCTTGTGGTGCTTGCGCTCGAACCAGGCAGACTTCGTCAGGCGGTCTTGTGGCGGTTCTTCGGCCACGCGCTTGTAGGTGCCTGCATGGGTTTGCAGCCACTGGCCGATCTCGGCCACAGTTTTGGCATCGATCGAGGCATCGCTGCCGTAATGCCGGTCCAGCCCTTTCATGATGCGTTGCCACGACTTGGCTGGCAGCATGCCGGGCGGGTAAGCCGTGTGGCATGCCGCACACTCGGCCGTATAAGACGGCAGAACTTTCGCAGGCATGCGGATGCCGTCGGCGTAGGCGCTGGACAGGTTCAGACCAAGCCCCAAGATGCAGACCGTGGCCTGCCCGAGCGGGCGGCGCATGGCCCGCTGTATGGCTTGAAGAAGGGTGTTCATGGGTGATGCTTTCATCATGGGTGCTTTGGTCGCTTCAGGGCTTGAGCTGGATCAGGTAAGCCAGCACATCGGCTTTTTCCTGTGCGCTGCATTCGCGGCTGAACACGTCTTTGCAGTTGCGCTTGAACCATTTGTCGACCTTGGCGGTGTCGGTGAAAGCTTTGGCGTTGAAGGCCGGAGCCAAAGGCGCGATGGCTTTGCCCGTGCTCGCGTGCTTGCCCTGGGCGGTGGGCGGCGTGCCGTGGCAAGAGGCGCACGACCATTCACCGCCCTGGCGTTGGTTGAACAGGGCTTGGCCCCGCTCGGCCTTGGCCGGGGCTCCTGCCTGGGCGGTCCAGTGGTTGAGCTGCTGTGACGGGCTGGTGTCTGCCGCGTGGGCGGTGTGCATGGCCTGCAGGGCGCACAAGCCCACCCAGGCCCAAAAGCGACGGGTGGCGCAAGCGCCGAAAGTGTTGGGGGTGCGCCGTTTCATGGTGTTCTCCGATCAAAGCTTCAAGGGGTGTGTGGCTCGATTGTGTGAAGCCCTGTTTGAACCTGGGCTGAAGCGCTTGTTCATCGGCCGTTCAGCTTTCGTGCGGGACAATCCAAGGGTGAAAACCACCCGAAGCCCCATCAGACCGCTGTCGAATTCGCGCTGGGCCACCTGTGCCCTGCTGGCCTCGCTGATGGTCTGCGTCGCGGTTTGGCATGGCCATGCGCTCGCCAGTGACAAGGGCGACCATGAACGCGCCTTGCAGGCGGTGCAGTCGGGCCAGGTCTTGCCGCTGGCCAAGGTGCTGGCGCTGGTCGAAAAGGCCCACCCGGGTCAGGTGTTGGAGGTGGAGCTGGAGCACGAGAAACAACAATGGCACTACGAGATCAAACTCTTGCAGCCCGATGGCCGCTTGATGAAGCTCCTGGTCGATGCCCGCACGGGCGAGGTCTTGAAGCGCCAATCCCGAAGTGAACGCCGTTGAAAGCGCCATTGAGAATGCAGACCCCAACCCCGTTGAGAAAGTCCCATGCGCATCTTGCTGGTTGAAGACGAACCCACATTGCGAGCGCAACTGCACGCTGGCCTGGCCGAAGCCGGGCATGTGGTGGAGCAGGCCGACAACGGGCGCGACGCCCACTTCATGGGCGAGAGCGAAGACTTCGATGCCGTGGTGCTGGACTTGGGCCTGCCCCTGATGGATGGCCTGACGGTGCTGCAACGCTGGCGCGAAAAGGGCCGCCGAATGCCGGTGCTGATCCTGACGGCACGCGACAACTGGCACGACAAAGTGGCAGGCATCGACGCCGGGGCCGACGATTACCTGACCAAGCCCTTTCACATGGAAGAGTTACTGGCCCGTTTGCGCGCCCTGAACCGGCGGGCCAACGGCATGGCCTCTGCGGTGCTGCGGCTGGGCGATGTGGCGCTGGACACACGCAGCAGCCGCGTGACGGTGCAAGGCCAAACCGTGCCCCTGACCAGCCATGAATACAAAGTGCTGGACTACCTGATGCACCGCCCGGATGCGGTGGTGTCGCGCAGCGATTTGATCGCGCACCTTTACGCCCAAGACTTTGAGCGCGACTCCAACACCATCGAGGTGTTTGTGGGCCGCCTGCGCAAAAAACTGCCCACGCTGACGATCGAGGCCGTGCGGGGTTTGGGGTATCGATTGCGCCAGCCCAAGGTCAAGGCGCCATGAGTTCCGGCCCCCAAGGCCTGATGGGCTCGCTGCGCTTTCGGCTGCTCGCCGCGACCTTGCTCGGGGTGTCGCTGGCCATGGTGTTGGCGGGTGTGGTGCTCAACGGCTTGTTCCATGAGCATGTGATGCGCCAGTTTGAGAAAGGACTGGCGCAACAGCTCGACCAAGTCACCGCCCGTTTGTCGGCCGATGCGCAAGGCCAGCCCCTGATCGACGCCCAGGCCTTGTCCGACCCGCGCTGGCAGCGGCCTTACTCGGGTTTGTATTGGCAACTGGACGATGTGACATCGGCCACAACCCAACTGGGCGTGTTGCGCTCACGTTCTTTGTGGGACACGCAGCTGGCCTTGCCCGCCGATGTGCTGCGCGATGGCGAAATCCACGCGCACGAGTTGTCCGGCCCGGGCGACAGCCGCTTGCGCGTGCTGGAACGCACGGTGCGGCCGCACGAGCAGGTGCGCTGGCGCCTGAGCGTGGCGGCTGACCTGAACGACACAAACGAAGCGGTAGCGGGCTTTCAGCGCATGCTGGCCACCTCGCTGGCGTCGCTGCTCTTGCTCTTGTTGGCGGCGGCTTGGGCGCAAGTGGCTGTGGGCTTGCGGCCTTTGATGGCTTTGCAGCAGGGCTTGAACACGCTGCGGGAAGGCCGCACGACCCGTTTGGCGGGCGACTACCCCAGCGAGGTGCAAGCCTTGGTGGACAACTTCAACAGCGTGCTGGACCGCAACGACGAGGTGGTGGGCCGTGCACGCACACAGGCGGGCAACTTGGCCCATGCCCTGAAAACGCCGCTCACCGTGTTGGACCAGGCCTCGCGTCAAACCAACACGACCAGCCTGGCCCCGCTGGTGCGCGAACAGGTGCAACGGGCCCGGCGGCACATCGACTGGCACCTGGCCCGTGCTCGCATGGCCGCAACCACCGGCCTGCCCGGCCAGAGGGTGCCCGTGGTCCACACGCTGCAAGGCCTGGTGCGCGTGATGCAGCGCGTACACGCCGAACGCGACTTGGCCATCACGCTGGAAGAGGGAGATGAGCGTGTACAGTTTGCTGGGGAAGCGCAAGACCTGCAGGAAATGCTGGGCAATGTGCTGGACAACGCCTGCCAATGGGCGCACAGCGCGGTGCACATTCGTGTGTGGTCCGAGCAGGCTGTGTCTTCAAGCGCATCCCTGGGGAGGTGCCGCGTCGAGATCGAGGACGATGGGCCGGGCATGCCCGCCGAGCAGATGCCCCGTGTCTTGCAACGTGGCGTGCGCCTGGACGAATCGGTGCCTGGCAGCGGCCTGGGCCTGGCGATCGTTCAGGACCTGGTGGCGGTGTACGGCGGTGAGCTGCAATTGCAAACCCCGGCAAAGGGCCGGGGTTTGTGTGTGACCTTGCGATTGCCTGCAGCGTCTGCCTGACAGGCAAATGGGCTGGCGGGTGGACTTTGTCGACGCCCAGCTTGCGGGCTCCTGCACCCGTTAAGTGCTCAAGGCGCCACAGCTTCGATGGCGATGTCGATGCGCACCTCGTCACCCACATAAGGCGCGAACTTGCCGGCGTTGAACTCGGTGCGCTTGATGGTGGTGAAAGCATTCGCGCCCAAAGCGGGCTTTCTCATCATGGGGTGGGGCATGGCCAGGAAATTGGTCACGGTCAAGGTCACGGGTTTGGTCACGCCCTTGATGGTGAGGTTGCCTTCGATGGCCTTGGGCTTGTCACCTTCAAACACCACTTGGGTCGACTTGAAGTTCGCGGTGGGGAACTTGGCGGTGTCCAAAAAATCTTCGCCTTGGATGTGGCTGTTGAAATCGGCAAAGCCCGTGTTCACCGATTTCATGTCGATGGTGATGTCCACCGAGCCGGTCTTGGCCGCGGCGTCAAACACCACTTTGCCGGTGGTGTTGCTGAAGCTGCTCAGCTGTGTGGACAGGCCAAAGTGCGAGTACGAGAAACGTGGGAAGGTGTGCGAGCTGTCCACGTTGTAGGTCACGGGTGCAGCCAAAGCCGAGCCTGCGGCCACAGATGCGAAGGCCAAAGCGGCGGCGAGTTGTTTGAAAGAGGTCATGAAAATACTCCTGTTGAAAAAGTGGGGTTGAGAAAAAAGGGGATGTGGGTTCATTTGCTCTGTGAAGCGGTGATGGAAAAACTCACCTGGATGTCGTTGGCCACCACGTCGAACTTGGCCCACATGCCTTCACCGATGCCGAAGTCACCACGCTTCATGGCAAAACCCCCCGTGAGCAGGCCTTCTTTCCCCTGGACGGTGTGCTTCATCGGAAATTTGACTTCGCGACTTTGGCCTTTGATGCTGAGCGTCCCCAGCACTTCGTATTGGTTGGGCGCGGTTGGTTTGATTTGCTTGCTCACAAACTGGGCTTTGGGAAACGCGGCGGTGTTGAACCAGGACTTGCTCACGACTTCTTGGTCGGCCTCGCCCGAGCCGGTGTCCACACTGGCCAGTTCGACTTCAAAGCTGGCTTTGCCTTGTTCGGCTTTGACCGGGTCAAAGTTGACTTGCGCGGTGAATTTTTTAAAGCGCCCGTCAGCGCTCACACCCATTTGTTTGTAGTTGAAAGTGATGCTGCTCTTGGCAGGCACGATGGATTGGTAAGGCGCGGCCTGGACTTGCCAAGCGATCGTGGCGGCTGACAGGGCGAGGAGGGATTTCAATAGGGTGGTCATGGGGTTCCTTTTGGAGAGGCGTTGAGCCATCGGTGCAGGCCAAACGATATGGGCATTCAGCGGGCGGGCAACATGCGGCGCAAGGTGTCGTCTTTGTGCACGATGTGGTGCCACAGCGATGCCCCGGCATGCCCTGCGATCAGCAGCAACAAGCCCACGTTCAGGGCCCAGTGCAACTGGGCCAATTGATCGCCCAGCGCTTTGTCTTTGGCCAGCAAGTCGGGCAAGGGCAAGACGCCGAACCACACCGTCTGAAAGCCTTTGGCCGAACTCATCAGCCAACCCGTGAGGGGAATCACGACCATCAGCGCATAAAGCACCCAATGCCCGGCGTGCGCTGCGAGTTTCATGGCGCGGGTCATGCCCGCAGGCAGCGCGGGTGGTGGGAACATGAGCCGCCAAGCCAGGCGCAGCCCGACCAAAATGAACACACTCACCCCAGCCCATTTGTGCCACGAGTAGTACTGCAGCTTGTCGGGCGACAAAGGCAAATCGGTCATGTAAAAGCCGAGAGCGAGCATGCCCAAAATCAAAAGTGCCATCAGCCAGTGCAGGCTTTTGGCCACGGCGGTGTAGTGCGTGTTCATGGTGTCCAGTCTCGGGAGAGGGTCAGTGGAAGGCGTAGCCATCCATGGCGATGACGTGGTCGCTGATGCCTCGGAAAAACGCTTCGGCTTGTGCGTCGGCTCCTGCTGCGCCCAAGGCGGTGAAGAGCGGCAGCAGGTGTTCGTCGCTGGGGTGGGCACGCTGGCCAGCGGCTTGTTGGCGGTAGGCCAGCAAGCCGGGCACATCGCGGGCCGCCATGTGGGTGTGGATCCAGTCGGCAAAAGTCTGCACATAAGCGGGTGTGGCACCGCCTTGCATGCGCACCACCATGAAGTCGCGCAGGTTGTGCGTGATGTTGCCGGAGGCCAGCACCAAAATGCCTTGCTGTGCCAGACCGGCCAGCGCCTGGCCTACGCGGTAGGCGTGTTCGGGGCCCAGGTGGCTTTGCACCGACAGCGGCACCACCGGCACGTCGGCGTCGGGGAACATTTGGCGCAGGGGAATCCAGGCGCCGTGGTCCAGGCCGCGCTGGGCGTCTTGCGCCACGGGCAGGCCCGCCGTTTGCAGGGCGTTCACCACTTGGGCGGCCACCTCGGGGCAGCCGGTGGCAGGGTATTGCATCTCGTACAGGCGCGGGTCAAAGCCGCCAAAGTCGTGGATGGTCTCGGGCCGGGTGGCAAAACCGACCGTGGGCACCGCCGTTTCCCAGTGCGGGCTGACCACCACGATGGCGCGGGGCGTGCCCAGCTGCGCCGCCACCTGCGTCATGGCCGCGCCCGCTGCACCGGGGTGCAGGGCAAACATGGGGGAGCCGTGGGGCACAAACAGAACGGGGCGTAGAGCAGGCATGGTGTATGGGTGTGGCGGGGTGCTGGGATGGACTTTAGGCGGGACAGTCGATTTAAAAAAGTAGCCAATCTTCAAATATTTGTTGCAAAATTGGCAACAATGGACAAACTCGATGCGATGCAAACCTTTGTGCGGGTGGCCGAAGCGGGCAGCTTCACCGCCGTGGCCGAGCAACTGCAGGTGGCCCGCTCGGTGGTCACGCGCCAAATTGCGGCACTGGAAAAGCGCTTGCGTGTCAAGCTCATCACGCGCAGCACCCGCAGCCTGACTCTCACGCCCGCTGGCGCGGCTTACCTCGAAAAATGCCGCGTCATCCTGAACATGGTGGACGCCGCCGAGTCCAGTCTGGACGAAGAAAAAGCCGTGCCCCGAGGGCGCATCCGCCTGGGCCTGCCGCTGAGTTTTGGCCTGCAGCGGCTCATGCCCGCCCTGCTCGAGTTTGCCAAGGCGCAGCCGCACATTGAGCTGTTGATGGACTTTTCGGACCAGCGGGCCAATCTGATCGAAGAGGGCATTGACCTGTCGATCCGCATTACCGCCGACCTGCAACCTGGCGACATCGTGCGCACCCTTGGACATTGCCGACTGTTGACCCTCGCCTCGCCCGCCTACCTGTCTGAACACGGCGCTTTGCGCCACCCCGATGAATTGCGCCATCACGAGTGTTTGGTTTATTCCATGAGCCCCAAGGGGGCAAGCTGGCCTTACCGCGTGCAGGGTCAGCTGCAGGCGTTTGCGGTGCGGGGCCGCATCCAGGCCAACAACGGCCTGGCCTTGGTGCAGGCGGCCGCACAAGGCATGGGCATCACCTTGCAGCCCGACTTCATTGCCGAGCCTTTTTTGCAAAACGGCGAAGTGGTCGAAATCCTGCAGGACTTCGAAGCCTCGCGTCTGGGCATTTACGCCGTCTTGCCGAGCAACCGCTACATCCCGCACCGGGTGAATGTGCTGATCGAGCACTTGTCAGCCTTTCTGGCTGGCTCTTGAGGGGTCTGGCTGCTGTCTCGGTGTTGACGGCAGCGCCCGCGTTTCAAGCCACAATCCCCCCATCCTTTTTCACCCCTTTTGAACGCCTGTTTTTTTCGACTGGAAACCGCCATGACTTACCCCAACACCCAACTCTTCATCAACGGCCAATGGTGTGATGCCGAAGGCGGCCGCACACTGGCCGTGTTCAACCCCGCTACCGGCACCGAAATCGGCCGCCTGGCGCATGCGGGCATCCCTGACCTCGAGCGGGCCGCACAAGCCGCCCAAAAGGGTTTCGAGTTGTGGCGCGATGTGCCCGCCAATGAGCGCAGCGCCATCATGCGCAAGGCCGCCGCGCTGATGCGCGAACGCGCCCCGCAAATTGCCGAGCTGCTCACCCAAGAACAAGGCAAGCCCCTGGCCGAAGCCAAGGTCGAAGCCATGTCGGCCGCCGACATCATCGAGTGGTTTGCCGAAGAAGGCCGCCGCGTGTATGGCCGCATCGTGCCGCCGCGCAACATCCACGTGCAGCAACAGGTGCTCAAGCAACCAGTAGGTCCCGTGGCCGCCTTCACGCCTTGGAACTTCCCCATCAACCAGGCCGTGCGCAAGATGTCTGCTGCCTTGGCCACGGGTTGCTCCATCATCGTCAAAGCGCCCGAAGAGACACCTGCTGCACCCGCCGAGTTGATCCGCGCCTTCCACGATGCAGGCGTGCCTGCGGGCGTGATCGGTCTGGTCTATGGCACCCCCGCCGAGATCTCGAACTACCTGATCGCGCACCCCTTGATCCGCAAGATCACCTTCACCGGCTCCACCCCCGTGGGCAAGCAACTGGCCGCCTTGGCGGGCCAGTACATGAAGCGCGTGACCATGGAGCTGGGCGGCCACGCCCCGGTCATCCTGGCCGAAGACGCCGACATTGCACTGGCGCTGAAGACCGCAGGTGCGGCCAAGTTCCGCAACGCGGGCCAGGTCTGCATCTCGCCCACCCGCTTTTTGGTGCACCATAAAATTGCCGACGCCTTTGCGGAACAATTTGCCGCACAAGCACAAGCCCTGAAAGTGGGCGACGGCCTGACCGCAGGCACCCAAATGGGCCCCTTGGCCAACGAGCGCCGCTTGGCCGCCATGCAGTCCATCGTGCAAGACGCCCGCGCCAAAGGCGCCAAGGTGCTCACGGGTGGTGAGCGCATTGGCACACAGGGCAACTTCTTTGCGCCCACGGTGCTCTCGCATGTGCCGCTCGATGCCGACGTGGTGGTCAACGAGCCCTTTGGACCGATCGCCGCGGTCCGCAGTTTCGAGAACATCGACGACGCGATTGCCGAAGCCAACCGCTTGCCTTTTGGTCTGGCCGGTTACGCCTTCACCAACTCCATGAAAACCATGCACCAGCTCAGCCAGCGTTTGGACGTGGGCATGCTGTGGGTCAACCAGCCTGCCGCGCCTTGGCCCGAGCTGCCTTTTGGCGGCGTCAAGGATTCGGGCTACGGCTCAGAAGGCGGCCCCGAGGCGCTGGAGGCTTACCTCAACAGCAAGACGGTCTCGATCTTCAACGCCTGACCACCATGGCCGTGGTGCGCATCCTGGTCACTGGCTTTGAGCCCTTTGATGGGCAAAGCCTCAACCCGTCTTGGGAGGTGGCGCGGGCCTTGCACGGCTTGCAACTGCAGGGTGAGCAGGGTGCTCAGGTCACAGCGGTGCAACTGCCCTGTGTGTTTGCGACGGCCCTGCCCACTTTGCAACAGGCCCTGGCACAGCACCGCCCAGACATCGTGCTGGCGCTGGGCCAGGCCGAGGGTCGATGCGACTTCTCGGTGGAGCGGGTGGCCATCAATGTGCAGGACGCCCGCATCCCCGACAACGCGGGGGCGCAGCCCATCGATGTGCCGGTGATCGCTGGGGGGCCAGCGGCCTACTTCAGCACCTTGCCCATCAAGAGCCTGGTGGCGGGTTTGAAGGCGGCAGGTTATCCGGCCTCGGTTTCACAAACCGCGGGCACCTTTGTCTGCAACCAGGTGTTTTATGCCCTGCAGCACACGCTCGCTGGGCTGGGGGTGCACAGCGGCTTCATGCATTTGCCGCTGCTGCCCGAGCAAGCCGCGCAGTGGAAAGGCCCAACCCTGCCCAGCTGGCCCGCCCCTTTTCAAATCGCAGGGGTAACCCAGGCCTTGGCCTTGCTGGTGGCGCAGCGCCAGCAAAAACGGGGGGACGCGGCCATCACTGGCGGCACACTGAACTGAAGCCGCACGGTTGGGCCCACGGGCGGGGCTATCCCGCTGTTTTGGCGTGCCAACGCACAGACGCTGATGGCGGTTTTCACGATCATGGGGCTACAGACAAAACTACAGGAGCCCCCATGCATCCACACAACATTTGCCGGTGCGTGATCGCCAGCATCCTCAGCATCACCGCTTCGTCTTGGGCGCAGACTTCGGTGGGTTTGGGCCGCGCCGATTCCAAAGACAACTGCGCCAGTTGCCATGGCGCATCGGGCAGGGGCGATGGTCCGGTGCATTCGTTTTTGGTCAAGTCCCCTTCGGACCTGACCACCATCACCCAGCGCCATGGCGGCAAGTTTCCGCAGGAGTTGATGTGGGAGGTGATCGACGGCCGCTGGTCAGGCGAGACCGGGCCGCACGGCTCGCGCGAGATGCCGGTCTGGGGCAAGGAGTTCAAGGCACGCGCCATGACGGTGCCGGGCGACTCGGCCACCACCGCCGAGTGGTCGGCACGCAACCGCATCGTGTCCTTGCTCAAGTACCTAGAGACGATCCAGCGGCCTTGAACGCTTGGCTTGTCATTGCCGGGTCCATGCGCTGGCGTGCGCGGGCGGCCACGCCCGTGTCGGCAAAAGCCCAGGCCAGCGACGCACCCATGCCTTGCAAGGCCGTGCGCACCGCCGCCTGCTCCAGCGGGCAGCTGGGTTCGCGCCCCAGCATCTCCAGCGCCCAATCGGGCAACATCTGAAACGCCGCCCGCACGATCAGGCTCACCAAGGGCCGGTCTAGGGGCGCACACGGGTAATGCTCAATCAGAGCAATCGTCTCTCGCGTGCGCTCGTCCACCCGCAACTCGGGCCGATAGGCTTGCAGCTGCGTGAGGGCCTGATGGCGTGTCATGGGCAGGTCGATGGCGCCCAGCCGCTGGCCAACTTGTGCCATTTCGGCAAAGTACAGGTCTTGCCTGTTGGTGGGCAAAGGCTGCAGCGACAGGTCTTGGTAGGCCCGCAAAAAACTCGTGGTCTCGCCAAGATGCACCCATCGGATCAGTTCCGGGTCATTGGCCACATAGGGCGTGCCGTCGGGCAGTGTGCCGCGAATGTGCGCATGGATGCGGTTGACCCGCTCGATGGTCAACAAAGC
Source organism: Limnohabitans sp. 63ED37-2 (assembly GCF_001412535.1). GTDB lineage: Bacteria > Pseudomonadota > Gammaproteobacteria > Burkholderiales > Burkholderiaceae_C > Limnohabitans_A. Next base: position 2,809,144 of record NZ_CP011774.1, read on the forward strand.
CGCCGCCGTGCCGCCATAGGTGGTGGTGGCCACAAACAAGGCGGTGCGCCCCAGCCGCGCCTGCAGCTGGGTGCGAAAACTCGAGTGATCCCACACAGCGGCCAATGCCCGGGGATGCAAGGCCTGCAGCATCAGCGAAGACAAGCCCCCGGTCATCATGGCCACAAAGTGCGCGTGCACCTGCCAGGCGGCCGAGTCGGGCCCAAACAGACCGGGGTCACCCACAGGCTGCAAAAAGTCCCGTGTATCGCCCGTGGCCCCGGTCATGGCCCGCACGCGCTGGCCCAGCTGGTCCTTGATCTGCGCTTCGATCTGCGTTTGCAGCTGGGCGAGCAAGGGCGATTGAAAAAATAATGGTCTGGCCATGGCCTGCTGGTTTGGAAAACCCCGAGTGTGGTTCAGCGGGCGCTGCCGTGCAGGATCAAGGGCAATGACCTGTGCCAGAACGCCTTGGGTCGAGCGAATAACCCGGCACAAAACAAGCCCATTACATGAACACTGGGTCTGCACCCCTGGCCATGGCCGAACATGCAGGGTTAAATTTTGGAGACCTTATGGCCTGGCTGGACTTTTTGAAAAACGGCAATGAACTGAGTGAACTGCTGATTGAGGGCAACAATCCTTACGGCGCTCAGCTGCTCAAGCAAGCCGATGTGGACCAGATGCGCAACCACATCCAGCCCGACGAGCGGGTGCTGGGCTATGTGCTGGGCCGCGTGGTTTTGTCCGGCCGTGGCCTGTGGTTGCTGACCGACCGCCAGCTGCTGGTCTCAGAAAACGACACGGGCACCTTGGTGCACCACTTTGCCCTGAAAGACATCACCCAGGCCGAATGCGTCAAAGGCAAGTACGGCTACACCCTGCGTGTAACCGCCGCTGGCCAGCAGCGCAGCGTGTACGGTGCATCCAGCCACCTGGCCGCGGTGTTTTACCGCGCTTTGGGCCAAAAAGTCTCTTGCAGCCCTGTGTACAAACCCACCGCGCTGGACGCCGACGACGTGGCCGAAGTGGTGCATCACTTCTCGGACGCCGCGCTGCGCCTGCAACCTGTGGCCCTGGTCAACGCCGATGCCCGCGCCCTTATCGCCCAATTGGCCCAAGATGCTGCCAACCAAGGCTGGCTGCAGGCCAGCGAGGCCAGCCAAGTGCGCCAGGCCGAAGCCGCGCACTGAGACTCAAGGCCGACTGGGCTCGATCCGTTGGAGGTCGAAGCCCCGGTCGTGCAGTCTGCCCAGCAACTCCTGGTAGGTGGCTGCTGGCATTTGTGGCGTGCGCGATAGGATCCACAGGTAGTCTCGATCAGGCTCACTCACCACCACCCATTGGTAGTTCGGGTCTAAGTCGATGATCCAGTAATCACCCCAAACCATGGGGATGAAGGACAGCCACTCGGGGGCAAAACGCACCTTGAGCCGAGGGGAATTGGGTCCGCCGATTTGGCGTGCCGCACCCAGCGCCTCGCTCCATTCCCCCTTGTCGGTTTTGCAGCGGTTGAGCACCTGCACCCGGCCATCGGCTTGCAGCGTGTAGGTCGCCTGCGTACTGCTGACGCATTTTTTCTGAAACCAATTCGGGTATTTGGCGATCTCGTGCCAAGTGCCCATGTAGCGCGGCACGTCGACCGAGGGCACGGTTTGCAAAGGCGCGGGCTCGGCCTGCACCGGCCCCGTGGCCGCACAAACCATCACCACCAAGGTCAGCCATGCTGCGGCCATTCGATTCGAAGCAGATAGACCTGCTCCTCGGCCAGCAGCGTTCTTCGGAAGGGTGGAGTTCATGGGTTTGTCCTGTGTGGGGTGTTTGCGGTGAGCTTGCCACAGCGCCCGCTGCTGTTCTGTCTGCTACACCACGATCGGGGTCAGTGCGCCGTCCATGCTCATGCAAATGCCGGTGACGTAACTGGCCTTGGACGAGGCCAAAAACAGCACCGCGTTGGCGATCTCTTCGGGCTCGGCCATGCGGCCCAGCGGGATTTTGGCGACCGACTGCGCCTTGACCTGTTCGGGGCTGATGCCCTGGAGTCGGGATTCAGCGGCCAGGCCCTCGTTCAGACGGTCGGTCAGGGTCAGGCCCGGGTTGACCGCATTCACGCGGATGCCCTGCCCGCCATAAGCGGCGGCCATGCCTGCGCTCACCAGCATCAGCGCCGCATTGGCCGCGCCGCCGGGCAGGTGAATGGGGCTGGCCACTTTGCCGCCGTTGCCCACCACGTTCACCACCGCGCCCTGCCCGCGTGCGGCCATGCGCTGGATGCACGGTGTGAGCATGTGGATGGTGGTGAAGTACTTGGCCTGCATGGCGTCGGCAAAGGCCTCGGGCGTGAGCTCTGAGGCCGGTGTGCGTTTGGCCGCGCCTGCTGAATTGACCAGCACGTCGACGGGGCCGAACGCGGCTTCGGCCTCGCTCAGGGCCACCAGTGCGGCCGAGGCATCGCGCAAATTGGCGGCCACGGTGTGGATGCGTTCGGCGGGAAACGCGGCTTGCAGCTGAGCGCGGGCGGCGTCCAGGTTGGCGCTGTCGCGCGAGACCAGGCTCACGCGTGCGCCTTCGGCCAGAAAGCCCCGCGCACAGGCCAGGCCAATGCCTTTGCTGCCGCCGGTGATGAGGATGTGCTTGTCGCTTAAGTGCAGGTCCATGGGGTGCTTCTCTGATGAAATCAAAAATTCTGTTCCTGTCAATTTAATCACTCTTGCACGAGTCCTGCTCCATGAACTCCAAAACCTCTGCGCTGCGTGCGCGTTTGAACCAACCCGGCCTCGTGGTCGCCCCCGGTGTGTTCGACATGGTGTCGCTGCGCCTGGCCGACAGCTTTGGCTTTGATGCGCTGTACATGACCGGCTACGGCACCGTGGCCTCTCATATGGGCCTGCCCGATGCGGGCTTGGCCACTTACAGCGACATGGTCGGGCGCGTCACCGCCATGGCGGGCATGGCCCGCACACCCTTGATTGCCGACGCCGACACGGGTTACGGCGGCCTGCTCAACATGCGCCACACCATCCGGGGCTATGAAGCGGCAGGCGCTTGCGCCATCCAGCTCGAAGACCAAGAGTTCCCCAAAAAATGTGGCCACACGCCGGGCCGCCGCGTGATCCCCATGGCCGACATGGTGCGCAAGATCCAGGTGGCGGTGGACTCGCGCGAGTCCAAAGACTTCTTGATCATCGCCCGCACCGACGCCCGCACCACGCTGGGCCTCGATGAAGCGCTGCGCCGGGCCGAGGCTTATGCCAAAGCCGGTGCCGACATCTTGTTTGTGGAGTCGCCCGAGTCCGAAGAAGAGATGCGCCGCATTGGCCAAAGCTTTGATGTGCCGCTGGTGGCCAACATGGTCGAAAAGGGCCGCACCCCGGTGCTGACGAAGCCAGAACTGGAAGCACTGGGCTACAAGATCGCCATCTTCCCCGTGACCGCCTTGCTAGCAGGTGTGCAGGCCATGACGCAGGTGTACCAGCAGTTCAAGGATACCGGCTCGTCGGCCAAGGGCGCTACGCCTTTGTACGACTTCGCCGACCTGACCAAGCTCATGGGTTTTGAAGACGTGTGGGCTTTTGAAAAGCGCTACGCCGAAACCGATTGATTTACCCCCATAACCACCAGGAGACAACCATGACCCCAAAGACCCCAACACCCCGCCGCCAATGGCTCAAAGCCGCGCTGAGCACGGGCTTGATGGCCGCTGCCTGCGGCGGCTTGACCTTGAGCGCCAGCACGGCCGCTGCGCAAGCGGCCTACCCTGCCAAACCGATTCGCCTGGTGGTGCCCTTTGCCCCCGGCGGCGTGACCGACACCAGCGGACGACTGATCGCCGAGCAGCTGTCCAAGCGTTTGGGTCAGCAGGTGATCGTGGACAACAAACCCGGCGCCTCGGGCAACATCGGCACACAAATGGTGGCCACGGCCGAGCCCGATGGTTACACCCTGCTCTTGGGTTTTGACGGCACCATGGTGATCAACCCGCATGTGTTTCCCAAAGTGGGTTTTGACACCGCCAAAGACTTTGCCCCCATCGGCAAGATTGGCGACGCGATTTTGATTCTGGTCTCGAACCCTGGTGTGAAGGCCAAGACGCTGCAGGAAGTGATCGCACTGTCCAAAACCCAATCGGGTGGTTTGTCGTATGGCACCTCCGGCACGGGCGGCACACCCCACATTGCGGGTGAATTGCTCAAGCAGCGCACCGGTGCCAACCTGACACACATCCCCTACAAAGGCGGTGGCCAGGCCATGATCGATGTGATGGGCGGCTCCATCCCGCTGGTGTACACCGCCGTGGCGGGTGCGATTTCGCACGTCAAGTCGGGCAAGCTGCATGCCGTGGCCGTGTCCAGTGCGCAGCGTGCGCCGTCTATGCCCGATGTGCCAACCTTCATCGAAGCGGGCATCAGCGATTTCGACATCAACTCTTGGGTGGGTTTGTTGGCACCCGCCAAAACGCCCCGGGCAATTGTGGACAAGCTCAACACCGAGCTGAACGCTGTGCTCAACGACCCGGCCGTGCGTGACCGTCTGAACACCTTGGGCATCACCGCCAGCCCCGGCGGCCCAGAGCGCTTTGGCCGCGACATGGCGCGTGACCTGTCGCGCTACGCGGCGGTGGTCAAGGCGGCCAACATCAAGGCGGAGTGATTCAGCCCCGCAGCCCCTTGACCAGGGGCTGCGCCAGCCGCTCGCCTTCTTGGGTCCAGAACACCGGGTCGGCTTCGCGAATGCGGGCAATGGCGTTGCCCATGTGCGCTGCAGCGGCTTGCCGGGCCTCAGCGGGGTTGCCGGCTTGAATGGCCTTGAGGATGGCTTGGTGTTCGCCGCGCACAGCGGCCGCAAAGTCACCGCGCCGGGCCTCATTGGCGCGAGTCACCTGCGTGGCCCCGTGCAAAAACTGGCTCAGATAACTCAGCGTCTGGATCAGAAAAGGATTGCGCGTGGCCTCGGCAATGGCACGGTGAAAGTTCACGTCTTCGGCCACGCCATCACCACCCGACGCCACCGCCTGGTCCAGCGCCTGGACAGCCTGCTCAATGGCCCGCAGGTCACTGGCGCTGCGCCGCTCGGCCGCCAGCGCGGCCACCTCGGCCTCCAAGGCGCGGCGCACCTCCACCATCTGGACCACCGCCTCTTGCGAAGCGGCGTGCCGGGCTTCGAAGTTCAGAGGCGCAAAAGGCTGCTGCGCATTCACAAACACCCCACTGCCCTGGCGCGAATCCACCAGCCCCAGCGATTTGAGGCGCGAGACCGCCTCGCGCACCACAGTGCGGCTGACGGCGAACTGCTCGACCAGTCGCGCCTCGGTGGGCAGTTTGTCGCCCGGTGCCAAACGCCCTTGTTTGATCTCGGCGCTCAACTGCTCGGCCACCTGATCGGACAGGCGAGCGCCGCTGGAGACGGGGGTGAAGTGTTGACTCATGTGGTTGTCATACAAAAAACACGTCAGAGCATAACGGGCCGGACAGCCACGTGCTGTCAAACAGGTGTCGTTGGGTCTTGAGCCGTCAATCGCTCGTCACTGCGAGGAGCGCAGCGACGCGGCCGTCCCCGGCAGAAGTCAGAAGAGCGGAATAAGATTACGTTTAGGTAAATTGATTTATCAATGGTAAATTACGGCCTGGGCACCGCCAGGTGCTTTTTGACCCTTCTGGAGCTTGTGACATGGGTGCTTACGTCAACCCGATTTATCCCTACAAATCCTCCACCGAGTGGATGACCACACCGCCGCAGCGCAAACCACTGATCGTGATTGGTGCAGGGCCGGTGGGCTTGGCCGCCGCCATCGACGCGCGCTTGCAGGGCCTGGAGGTGCTGGTGCTGGACGACGACAAAACCGTCTCGGTCGGCTCGCGGGCGGTGTGCTACGCCAAGCGTTCGCTCGAAATTCTGGACCGCCTGGGCATTGCCAACGAAGCTTGTGGCTTGGGCGTGAGCTGGAACATTGGCCGTACCTTTCTCGAAGAGGACGAGGTCTACCAGTTCAACCTGGTGCCCGACGCGGGCCACAAGCGCCCCGGCATGATCAACCTGCAGCAGTACCACGTCGAGGAAATGCTGATTGCACGCGCCCTCGAATTGGGGGCCGACATCCGCTGGCAACACAAAGTGACGGCCGTCACGCCATCAGCCGACCACGCCACACTCACCGTGGAAACGCCCGAGGGCACGTTCGACATCGAGGCCGACTGGCTGGTGGTGGCCGACGGCGCACGCAGCCCGATCCGCCGCCATCTGGGCCTGGACATCGAAGGCCGCGTGTTCCAAGACCGCTTCTTGATCGCCGACGTGATCATGAAGGCCGACTATCCCGCCGAGCGCTGGTTCTGGTTTGACCCACCCTTTCACCCCAACCAAAGCGTGCTGCTGCACAAACAAAGCAACAACGTCTGGCGCATTGACTTCCAGCTCGGTTGGGACGCCGACCCCGAAGAAGAAAAGAAGCCCGAAAAAGTCATCCCCCGCCTGAAAGCCATGCTGGGCGACGAGCGGCCGTTTGAGCTGGAGTGGGTCAGCATCTACACCTTTCAGTGCCGCCGCATGACCGATTTCCGCCATGGCCGTGTGCTGTTTGCGGGCGACGCAGCGCACCAGGTCTCGCCCTTCGGCGCACGCGGGGCCAACTCGGGTTTTCAAGACGCGGACGATTTGATGTGGAAGTTAGGCTTGGTCATCAAGGGACAGGCCAGCGAGAAACTGCTCGACACCTACGCGATGGACCGCCAGTTTGCCGCTGACGAAAACATCATGAACTCGACGCGCTCGACCGACTTCATCACGCCCAAGAGCCGCACCAGCAAGACCTTCCGCAACCAGGTGCTGGCGCTGGCCAAGCACCACCCCTTTGCCCGCAAGTTGGTCAACTCGGGCCGCTTGTCGGTGCCCTCTTTCTTGACCGGATCGGTGCTCAACACCCCCGACACCGACGTGTTTGAAGGCAACATGGTGCCCGGCGCACCGATGGACGACGCGCCTGTGCAGGTGAATGGCCAAGACGCCTGGCTGCTCGATCAAGTCGGTCGCGGCTTTGCGGCCTTGTTGTTTGTGGATGTCGCGCCCGATGCCCAGACGCTGGCCACGCTGCAAGCCCTCAAGCAAAACGCGGTGCCGGTGGACAGCTTGATCGTTGCCCACCAAGCCCTGCAGGTGCCCGGCTTCAAAGTGCTGGTGGACATACAAGGCTGGATGGCCAAGCGCTACGACGCCCAGCCCGGCACCACCTATTTGCTGCGCCCCGACCAACATGTGCTGGCCCGCTGGCGCAGCCTGGACAGCGCCCGGCTGCAAGCGGCCATGGCCCGTGCCTTGGGGCAAGTGGGTACACAGGCCTGAATGGAAGAGAGAACTGACATGCCCACCGACGCCCCCACAGCCCTGAACACCGCGCCGAATTTTCACGAAGCCGGACGCCGCTTTTTCCGCGACTTCTCGCCCGGCGACGAGTTTTATGAACACCTGATCGACGCGCACAACGGCCTGAGCGACGAACAAAGCGAGGCGCTCAACGCCCGCCTGATTTTGCTGCTGGCCAACCACATTGGCGACTTGCGTGTATTGCGCGAAGCGCTGCAGGCCGCCCGCCAAACCGATTGAGCCCCTTGGAGACCCCCATGAAAATCGACCGCATCCACCACGTCGCCTACCGCTGCAAAGACGCCAAAGCCACCGTCGAGTGGTACGTGAAAAATCTGAACATGGATTTTGTGCTGGCCATCGCCGAAGACTTGGTGCCCTCCACCAAAGCCCCGGATCCTTACATGCATGTGTTTCTGGACGCGGGTGGCGGCAACGTGCTGGCGTTTTTTGAACTCCCCAACTCACCCGAGATGGGCCGCGACACCAACACCCCGGAATGGGTTCAGCACATCGCCTTCAAAGTGGACAGCCTGCAAGCCCTGGAAGACGCCAAGGCCCGGCTGCAAGCCAATGGCATCGACGTGCTCGGGCCCACCAACCACACCATCTTCAAGAGCATCTACTTTTTTGACCCCAACGGCCACCGCTTGGAATTGGCCGCTGACGTGGGCACGCCCGAGATGTACGCCAAGCTCGACGCCTGCAAGTGGGACATGCTCAATGAATGGGCCCAAACCAAACGCGCCCCCAAACACGCGGCCTGGATGCACGAGACCGAGCTGCACAGCTGAAGCAACACAAGGGCTTCGGATGGGCCTGCGTGTCCCCCATCCGATCCCACGCCCCCTTCAGTCGTTGGCTGCCGCCGCCTGACGTTTGCGCTTGGCCAGTATCCGTGCCGAGTTGAGCCCGGTCATGACCATGATGGGCCACAAAAAGGTGCAGACCAAGGCCCACAAGAGGCGAGCGCCCAAGGTGGCGCCCCCTTCGGGCGTCTCGACTTGATGAGGCCCCTCGCTGAAGATGTGCTGATAGGAAAAAGTGGCCAGGCCGAACACAGCGCCAAACAAGAGGAACAGATAGATGTAGATGTTCAAGGCCATCTCCTGGGTAAGGGTCAACAGGGCCACCTGAATGGGCGGTTTGCCTGACCTGAAGCCGAAGGTTCAAATCAGTGTAACCTTGAAATTACAGCAAGCAGTGTAAATATCCTATTGCACACAAGGGCTTGTGTGCCCAACTCAAACCAAAGTGGGATTACGCCCCATGAACGGGCAGGATGTGTATCGCCCTCGCGCACGAAGAGTTATGAAGGCTTGCCTCTCAAGGGGTCACATCAACCAGCGAAAAATCGCCGCAAGTGTCGCACGAGGGTGGCTTGTACTTGGTCAAGCTAGATGCTGCTTGCTCATTTGGGCTTTCGCCCCTCCTCCAGCATGGCGTGTGCCTCATCCGACAACACCGCCAAGACCCGTCCAAACGCTTCGTAATCTGCGTCGCTCAGCGTCGAACGCAAACGGTCTTGCCGGGCCATCGACCCCACAATGCCTTGCCTGAGCAGCGCTATCCCTGCCTCGGTCGCCGACAAAAGTTGTCGGCGGCGATCACCTGAATCCGTCGCCATGGCAATCAAGCCTTTTTCTGTCAATTCGTAGCTGGCACGACTGACCTGGCTGTGATCGAGGTGCGTGGCCGCAGCCACCTGGCCCGAGGTACTCGGCCCCAAGCGGTTGAGGATGACCAACAGCCGCCATTGCCTGCTGGACAGGCCCAGCTCCTGGCTCACGGAACTTTCCACGACCCTGGCCAGCAATTGCGACAACACGGACACACGAAACGTGATCAATTCTTCAGGCGCATGACGGCGCAAGGCGGCGACGCTGACGGCTTTGTTTTTGTTTGACATGACAATATTTGCTATAGCAAGTGATTTTTGGCTATGATTTCACACCACTTTAACAAGGAGACACGTATGTTCAAGCAGTTCGGAAGGTTCTTTGGGGCCCTGGCGTTGGTGTGTTCAGGGGCCACATCGGCTTGGTCAGACACTTACCCCAGCAAGCCCATCACATTGGTGGTGACCCAAGGGCCGGGCTCGGGCAGTGACGTCACAGGCCGTTTGCTGGCGGGCTATCTGGGGCCGATACTGGGCCAGAACGTGGTGGTGGAAAACCGCGTGGGCGCGTCCGGCATCATTGGCCACCAGTCGGTGGTACGCGCGGCGCCCGACGGCTACACCTTGTTGTTCACATCGACGGCAGGCTTGTTTGTAGTGCCGGTGATGAACGCCAACGCAAAATACAGCCTCTCAGATTTCGTGCCTGTTGCTCCTGTGATGCGAGCACCCTTTGCGGTCTTGGTGGCCAACACCCCCACTGCGCCCAAGACCATGGCCGAGCTCCTCCAAGCTGTGCGGTCCAAGCCACAGAGCTTCGCTTCAGCGGGCATCGGCACCATGACGCATTTGGGCAGCGAGTTGGTCATGCGCAAAGCGGGTGTTCAGGCCACCCATGTCCCCTACAAAGGCAGCGGTGCCGCGTTGACCGATTTGATGGGTGGGCAGGTCTTGTTTGCCACCGATTCCTTGACTGCGTCCATGGCCTTGATTCGCAGTGGCAAGTTGCGTGCATTGGCCACCACCGATCTGGCCCGGGAAGGCTCACTGCCTGACGTTCCGACTTTGAGTGAGGCAGGCATTCCAGGTGTGCAAGTGGCCGCCATTGGTGGCTTGTTTGCACCCAAAGGCACCCCCAAGGAGGTGGTCGACAAAATTGCCGCAGCTGCAGCCAAAGTGCTCGCCAATCCCGATGTCGCGCAACGCTTTGCAGCGGTCGAAACCGACCCGCTCAAAGTGTCCATGCCCGCATTCAATGATTTGCTGCGCAAAGAGGCAGAGACTTGGAGCCCCTTGGTCCGCCAACTGGACTTGAAACAGGAATGAGTGCTGGCCAACACCTTCCCAAGCAAGCGCTTCAAGCGCAAGCTACCGGCCCCTTGCAGGGTGTCCGCGTGGTCGACTTGTCGCGCTTGGTGGCTGGCAACATGCTCACTTTGCAGCTGGGCGACTTTGGTGCCGATGTCATCAAAGTGGAGTCTGCGGGAGCCGGAGACACTTTGCGTGAGTGGCGAGAGCCCCTCGCAGACCACCCGGATGGCTACGACGGCTGGTGGCGCACCTATGCCCGCAACAAGCGCAGTCTGGCTTTGAATTTGCGTGATGGTCAGGCCATGCACTGGCTCAAGCGCTTGATTGCCACCACGCAGGTCCTGGTGGAAAGTTTCAAGCCCGGCACTCTGGAAAACATGGGCCTGAGTCCTGAACAGCTACACGCAGACAACCCGGGCTTGGTCATTGTGCGTTTGTCAGGTTGGGGACAAACAGGCCCTTACCGCGAGTTGCCAGGCTTTGGCAGTTTGATCGAAGGCTTCAGTGGCTATGCCCACAAACACCGCAGCGACGGTGGCGCCCCCCAATTACCCAACATGGCTTTGGCCGACATGGTCACGGGCTTGACCGGAGCGTTTGCCACCTTGACTGCGCTGCGCGAGGTGGAAGTGCGTGGCGGCCAAGGCCAGGTCATTGACTTGTCCTTGCTCGAGCCAATGCTGGCCATCATGGGCCCCGATGTCAGCAATTTCGCGGCAACAGGCATAAACCCCGAACCCGGTCAAAAAATCGCATCGCCCCGCGGGAGTTACCGATGCAAGGATGGTTTGTGGGTGTCCATGTCGGGCTCAACAGACACCATGGCCAAGCGGGTTTTGGAGGCCATTGGCCAGTCGGCCTTGTTTGAAGATCCGCGTTTTGCAAGCAATGCAGCACGCTTGGAAAATGACGCAGAACTCGATGCCATGGTGGCCGAATTCATGTCGGAGCGTACTCAGGACGAATGCTTGAAGCATTTCCGCCAGCATGGCGTGACTGTGGGCCCCATTTACGCGCCCCCACAGTTGATTCACGACGCGCATGTGGTGCAGCGCGGTGTTTATGTTCAATGCGAGGCCAGCGATGGCAGCGTGTCCACGGTCATGCACCAGGTCACGCCCCGATTGCAAGGGACACCGGGCAGCATTCGCAGGGCAGCCCCTTTGCGGGGGCAGCACACCGAAGAACTCTTGAGCGAACTCGGGGCCAGCGCAGCCGAGTGCCTGTCATTAAAAGCCCAAGGAGCGATTGAATGCCGTTGAAACCTTTGCGCTCTTTGCTGTTTTTGCCAGCGACCGCAGACCACCTGCTGGCCAAAGCCACAGAGCGAGGCGCTGACGCCCTGGTGATCGACCTGGAAGACGCCATTCCGCCAGAGCGCAAAGCAGCGGCCCGGCCCATGGCCCAAGCCGCAGTGCGGCAATTGGCCGAACGGGGTGCTACCGTGGTCTTGCGCGTCAACAGTGACCCTGCACTGTGGCAAGAAGATCTGCGTGGCATGCCCGTGGAAGCACTGTCGGCCATCATGCTGCCCAAAGTGGAGTCTTTGGATCAGGTGGAGGCACTGGCCAAGGCATTGATCCAGATGCGTGCTGAAAAGGCCCCACCCATTGCCGCCCTCATTGAAACGCCGCGGGGCGTTTTGGCCGCGGCCACCATCGCCAGTCACAGCGCTTTGTGTGCTTTGGGCTTTGGATCCGAAGACTATGCGGGCGCTTTGGGTGTGCCTGCTGAGCCTGCTGCTTTGACCTGGCCCGCTCAACAGGTGCTGACCTGTGCACATGCCCATGGCCTGCAGTGCTGGGGGCTGGCCGCCAGCATCGCCGAGGTGGACGACATGGTGGGCTTTGCGCGTGCCGTCGATGCGGGCCGGGCCATGGGCTTCACCGGCTCGGTGTGCATCCACCCACGCCAAGTGCCGGTGGTTAATCGTGGGTTTTCGCCGAGCGAGCAAGAGCTCGCTTGGGCCGAACGTGTTCTGGCCGCCGATCAAGCTGCACGGGAACAAGGTTTGGGTGCCATTTTGTTGGACGGCCGCATGTTGGACAAACCCATCGTCGACCGGGCGCGGCGTTGGTTGGGGCTTGGGGTGTGAAACCCTTGGCCGCGAAGTTCTCCAACGGCCATTGGGTCAGCACTTGGGCGGCGTCCGCCCAAGGCGCTTACCCCACAGGCTCTGTCATTGCACAGCCCGACCTCAGCAGGGCGATTCCTGATGCGCCAATGGGTTTACAGAACCAATCGTTGCGCATGGTTGTGCGGCCAAGTTTGTGGTCATCCCGATTTCGCCTGCGCATCAGCCATGTCTATGGTGACCGGCCCCTGGCGCTGCGGGGCATCCAATTGGCGCTGCATGCGGGTGGCGGCGCGTGTTTGCCCGACACCCGCGTGGCCTTGCCCGACATGGACATCGGGGCTGGTCAGGCCGTTTGGACACAGGCCGTCGATTTGCCCTGGTTGAACGAACAGGCTTTGCCTTGGATGAATGGTCGTGCGCTGGCTTTCAGTGCCTGTGTCAAAGGGTTCAGTGGCCCCATCACCTGGCATGCCAAATCCATGTCCACTTCTTATGTGTCGCAGCCAGGTGATCTGCTGGCGGCGGCCGATGATTCTGAAACCCGATTTCCACACACCACCACATCCACATTTTTCATCGATGCCATTGATGCTTGGTTACCCGAGCCATGCCGTGCCGTGGTGGCCTTCGGAGATTCCTTGACGGACGGCACAGCCACCACGCTCAACGGCCATGACCGGTGGACCGATGTGATGCAACGCCATGCTTGGGCTGAGGGGCACCGTCAGGTGGCCGTGGTCAATGCGGGCATTGGCGGCAACCAGGTGGCGGGCCCTTTGCCCGCAGTGGGGCCTTGGCGCGGCGGGCCCGCTGCGGCAGAAAGAATCTACCGAGATGTGCTGAGCTTGTCTGGGGTGCAAGCCGTGTTGTGGTTGCAGGGCATCAATGATTTCAGCGAAAACGGTCAGGCCGATGTGGCCACGGTCGTTCAGGCCATGCGCCGAGCCATCGATCAGATGCGATCGAGGGGATTGCGCGTGATCGGTGCCACGATCCCCTCGGCTTTGGGCAGTCACCGGCCAGGGCATGGCGGGGCGGAGCAAGACGCCCGCAGAAGGGCTTTTAACGACGAAGTGCGAAAAGCCAATTTGTTTGAAGAATATGCCGATGTGGATGCCGCACTGACGGACGAGATAAGCGGTCGCTTGCGTGAACAGTTCAACGGCGACAGCACTTTGGGTGAGGCTGGCGATGGTGTTCACCCCAACCGTGCAGGCCATGCGGCGATCGCCGACCGATTCTCCAAGGTGTATTTCCGCCAAGCCCTTTGTTGAACTGGAAGCTCGTTCACGCTGGTGTTTCAAAACGGCGGTGCTGTGCATTCAATGGGACAGCCAGCACATGTGCCGACCGTGGTTCAACGCCTGCGCAGAAAAAACTGCGCCATAGCCCCCGTCAAGGCAAAGGCCAGCATCATCCAGCCCAGGTTCACCGCACCTTCGTGCGGCACCAGCCCCACCAGGTAGCCACCCGTGGCTCCGGTGAGTTGCTGCATGAGGCCTGCCACGGCAGCGGCCGACCCGGCCAGTGCGGGCACCACCCCTACGGTGCCCGCCAGGGCTGGCGGATTCAGCAGGCCATGGCCCAAGCCCAGCAAGAGCAGCGGCAAAGCCACGGCCAGCGCCGCCTGCACACCACCCAGACCCAGCGCCAGCATCACCACCAAACCGCCCAGCGTCAGGGCCTGACCCCAGGCCATCACGCGCGATTCACCCGCTTGCGCAATCAGCCGCGAGGTCATGAAGTTGCCCAGGATGTAGGACACGGGCACGGCCATGATGAACCAGCCAATGCCGTCCGGCCCGATGCCATAACCCTTGAGCACAATGGGTGCCCCGGCCAAGAAGGCGTAAAACGTGGCGGTGGTCGCGGCCAGGATGGCGACATAGAGCAAAAAGCGCGGCTCGCGCAGCAGACGGGCATAAGCGCTCAGCATGGCCCGCAGCCAATGGCCTTTGGAGGGCGCGGGTTTGGAAGAACGCGGTAAACCCAACCAGGCCGCCAACACCGCCAACATCACGAAGTTGGTTTGCCAGCCAAAGCGCACATGGACCTGCCCGCCAATCAGGGTGGCCAGAGGCGGGCACATGCCCAGCGCCATGCCAATGTAGGCCATGACGCGTGTGCGCTGTGGCCCGGTAAACAGGTCTTGCACCATGGAGCGGCTCACCACCATGCTGGCCGCGCTGCCTGCGCCTTGCAGCAGCCGGGCGGCGGTCAGTTGGGTGATGTCGGTGGCCAGCGCGGCCATGACCGAGGCCAGCCCAGCCACCACCAGGCCCAGCATCAAAATGGGTTTGCGCCCATGCCGGTCGGACAGCGGGCCGTACACCAGCTGCAGGGCACCGTAGGCCACCACATAACCACTGAAGGTCAGCTGCACATCGGCTTGGTGCGTGCTGAAGATGGTGCCCCACTCCTGCATGGAGGGCAGGCACAAGGTCATGGCCAGGAGGCCAAACGAGATTTGCGCCAGCACGTTGGCGATCAGCCAAGGGCTGTGGGCGGCCGGGCCTGGAGAGCCGGACGCAGTGGTCATGTCAGCTGCGCTGCAGTTTGTAGACCGCCGTGCCCGCCATCAGGTTGGGCCACAGTCGTACTTCCTGGCCTTGCTGCAGACCAAAGGCGTCCATGATGCGCAACTGATTTTTGCGGGCCAGGTCGCCAAAGTCGGCGTAGGTGCCCACGCGGATGTTGGGCGTGTCGTACCACTGGTAGGGCAGGCGCTTGGTCACCGGCATGCGGCCCTGCAGCACGCTCAGGCGGTTGAACCAGTGAGCAAAGTTGGGGAAGGCCACGATGCCCTCGCGGCCTACGCGCACGGTTTCGCGCAGCATGGTCTCGGCGTTGCGCAGGTGTTGCAGGGTGTCGATTTGCAGCACCACGTCAAACGACTGGTCGGCAAACAGGCTGAGGCCTTCGTCCAGGTTCAGCTGAATCACGTTCACGCCGCGCTGCACGCAGGCATGTACGTTCGCGTCGTCCAGCTCCACGCCGTAGCCGGTACAGCCTCGGTGTTGTTGCAGATGGGCCAGCAAAGCCCCATCGCCGCAGCCCAAATCGAGCACGCGGGCACCTTGTGGCACCAGGCGGGAAATGGCTTGCATGATCAGAGGGTCGCTCATGCCGCACCTCCTTCGTTCAGCGTCTTCGCCATGTTGTCAAAGTAAGAGCGCACCACGTTCATGTAACGCGCATCGTCGAGCAAGAAGGCGTCGTGCCCGTGGGGTGCATCGATTTCGGCGTAGCTCACATCGCGGCGGTTGTCGAGCAGGGCCTTGACCATTTCGCGGCTGCGGGCGGGTGAGAAGCGCCAGTCGGTGGAAAAGCTGATCAGCAAAAATTTGCAGCTGGCGCGGGCCAGCGCTTGGGACAGGTCCCCGCCAAAGGCGCGGGCCGGGTCAAAGTAATCGAGCGCCCGCGTGATCAGCAAATAGGTGTTGGCGTCAAAGTACTCGCTGAACTTGTCGCCCTGGTAGCGCAAATAACTCTCGATCTGGAACTCGACTTCTTGTGTGGAGTATTTGTAGCCGGTGGCGTTGTGCGTCACCGCTTCGCGCAATTCGCGGCCAAACTTTTCGTTCATCACGTCGTCGCTCAAATACGTGATGTGCCCAATCATGCGGGCGATGCGCAGGCCGCGCTTGGGCACCACACCTTGTGCGTAAAAGTGCCCGTCGTGGAAGTCCGGGTCCGTCACGATGGCGCGGCGGGCCACTTCGTTGAAGGCGATGTTTTCGGCGTTCAGGTTGGGGGCACTGGCCACCACCACCGCGTGTTTCACGCGCTCGGGGTATTGAAGCGTCCAACTCAGCGCCTGCATGCCGCCGAGACTCCCGCCCATCACGGCGGCCAGTTGTTCGATGCCCAAAGCGTCGAGCAAGCGGGCTTGGGCGTTGACCCAGTCTTCTACCGTGACCACGGGAAAGTCCGCGCCATAGACGCGGCCGGTGTCGGGGTTGGTGTGCATGGGGCCGGTCGAGCCAAAGCACGAGCCCAGGTTGTTCACGCCAATGACAAAAAAGCGGTCGGTGTCGAGCGACTTGCCGGGGCCGATCATGTTGTCCCACCAGCCCAGGTTTTTGGGCTGGTCAGCGTACACGCCCGCCACATGGTGCGAGGCGTTGAGCGCGTGGCAGATCAACACGGCGTTGGATTTGTCAGCGTTGAGCGTGCCGTAGGTTTCGTAGCTCAGCGAATAGCCACGGATGGACGCACCGCTTTGCAAGGGCAAAGGGGCCTCAAACAGCATGCTTTGGGATTCGGCGATCAGCATCGAATGTGTTCAGGTGTGCAAAAAACAAAACCCGGCTTCGCAGTCAGCTGGGCCGGGCTTCAGTGGGTTGAAACACACGCCATTTAGCTGAATTTCGAAACCATCACGGTTTCGGCGCCCGCAATCGGGTTCAAATCGGCGCATCACCTAAGTATAAGGGCGATAAACAAAGCCCCGCACGGGCGCTGCACAAGGCTTCGCCCAGCCGAGGTGTCCATTGGCGGGGCTGCTTTGCAGACGCTTCAACTGCCCCAGCCCGACAATGCGATCACCCCCAACACGGCAAAGATGCCTGCCGAGATCAGGTGCACCAACCGCAGCGGCACCCGCTTCGTGATGGCATCGCCCAGCCACACCACAGGGGCATTGGCCAGCATCATGCCCAGTGTGGTGCCGGCCACCACGGCGAACCAAGCGTTGTACTGTGCGGCCAGCATGACGGTGGCAATCTGCGTCTTGTCGCCCATCTCGGCCAGAAAGAAGGCCACCACGGTGGTCAAAAACACGCCCATGCGCGGGGCGCTGTCCCCTTCTTCATCGTCGAGTTTGTCGGGGATCAGCATCCACACCGCCATGGCAATGAAGGATGCGCCCAACACCCAGCGCAGCACATCGGGCCCCATCACGGTGGTGACCCAGCTGCCCACGGCACCGGCCAGACCATGGTTGGCCAGCGTAGCCACCAAAATGCCCAACACGATGGGCCAGGGCTTGCGAAAACGGGCGGCCAGCACCAATGACAGCAATTGGGTTTTGTCACCCATTTCGGCCAAGGCCACGATACCGGTCGAGACGAGGAATGCTTCCATGAGGGAATGCGGGCTTGGCCCAGAAGACTCAATCAAATAAAGGTGTGCATCTTACGTGAGGGGCGCAGGCACCCACTTGAAGCGCCCCAGGGGTGCCGAACAGGCATGTGTCATTTTGGGTGCGCTTCTTGCTTTTGTTTGGTGCGCGGGGGTGGGCAGCCCTCAAAATGCACCAAATTGATTCAAAAATCATCGAAGGACGATCGTGGAAGCACTAAAACAGGGCGCTGATGCGCTTTTTATTTTGTTGGGCGGCATCATGGTGTTGGCCATGCACGCCGGTTTTGCATTTTTAGAGCTGGGCACGGTTCGAAAAAAGAACCAAGTCAACGCGTTGGTCAAAATCCTGGTGGATTTTTCGGTGTCCACCGTGGTTTATTTTGTGGTGGGCTACAGCGTGGCCTACGGCACCACTTTCTTTGTGGGGGCCGAGCAGCTGGCCGCCAAGAACGGTTATGACCTGGTCAAGTTCTTCTTTTTATTGACCTTTGCGGCGGCCATTCCTGCCATCATTTCGGGTGGCATTGCCGAGCGGGCCAAGTTTTGGCCGCAGTTGATCGCCACAGCGGTGATCGTGGGCTTTGTTTACCCCTTCTTTGAGGGCGTTGTCTGGAACCAGCACTTTGGCGTGCAGGCCTGGATCAAGGCCGTCACGGGCGATGAGTTCCATGACTTTGCGGGCTCGGTGGTGGTTCACGCCATGGGCGGCTGGATCGCGCTGCCGGCTGTGATTTTGCTGGGTGCCCGCTACAACCGTTACCGCAAGGACGGCGTGGTGTCGGCGCACCCACCCTCGAGCATTCCTTTCCTGGCTTTGGGTTCATGGATCCTGATCGTGGGTTGGTTTGGCTTCAATGTGATGAGCGCCCAGACACTGGACAAGATTTCGGGACTGGTGGCGGTCAACTCCTTGATGGCCATGGTGGGCGGCACCTTGGCGGCTTTGGTCTTGGGCAAGAACGACCCCGGCTTTGTACACAACGGCCCCTTGGCCGGTTTGGTGGCGGTGTGTGCAGGCTCCGACTTGATGCACCCTTTTGGTGCCTTGGTGGTCGGTGCTGTGGCGGGTGCCCTGTTTGTGGTCATGTTCACCCTGACCCAGAACAAGTGGAAGATCGACGACGTGTTGGGCGTGTGGCCCTTGCATGGCATCTGCGGTGCTTGGGGCGGCATTGCTGCAGGCATTTTTGGCGCCAGCAGCCTGGGGGGTTTGGGCGGCGTCAACCTGACGGCGCAGTTGATCGGCACCGCCATGGGTGTGGCTTGGGCCTTGCTCGGTGGCTTGGTGATTTATGGCCTGCTCAAAGTCACGCTGGGTCTGAAACTCAGCCAAGAAGAAGAATACGACGGCGCCGACTTGAGCATTCACAAAATCAGCGCCACCCCAGACCGCGAAGTGAGTTGGTAAAACAACAACATCAAGGTGCGCCAGAGCACGTTTTGACGGGGCTTTAGGGGAAATGCCTTGCATTTTTTTTGGCGATATCGCAGATAATGACTTGACTTCGGTACAAAAACCCTGAAGTCCAGTCTGCGGTGACCAGATCAGTTTCGCTTTCCTTCCGATGTTTTCAGGTTTGTTGAATGCGCTTTCAGAGCTCCATCGCTTTTATTTCTGTGTTTTGAGGAGTCCCTTTCATGGGCAACAAACTTTACGTCGGTAACCTGCCTTACTCGGTTCGCGACGGCGATCTGGAACAAGCCTTCGGCGAATTCGGTGCTGTGACCAGCGCCAAAGTCATGATGGAACGCGATACCGGCCGCTCCAAAGGCTTTGGTTTTGTGGAAATGGGCAGCGACGACGAAGCACAAGCGGCGATCAACGGCATGAACGGCCAGCCTTTGGGTGGTCGCAATGTGGTGGTCAATGAAGCACGCCCCATGGAAGCGCGTCCTCCCCGCACAGGCGGTGGCGGCTTCGGCGGTGGTCGCCGTGAAGGCGGTGGTGGTGGTTACGGCGGAGGCGGCGGCGGCGGCTTCGGCGGTGGTGGCTACGGCGGCGGCCGTGAAGGCGGCGGCGGTGGTTATGGTGGCGGCCGTGAAGGCGGTGGCGGCTACGGCGGTGGCCGTGAAGGCGGCGGCGGTTATGGCGGTGGCCGTGACGGCGGCGGCCGAGGCGAAGGCGGCGGCGGTGGTTTCCGCAGCCCCTACGGCGCGGGTCCCCGCGGCGGTGGCGGTCGCCGTGAAGGTGGCCGCGAAGGCGGTGGCGGCGGCTACGGCGGCGGTTACTGATCGAGCACCTGTGCTGGGCATGGCGCCCAGCCTGCAAAAAGCCCTGCATTGCAGGGCTTTGTCATTTCTGGGGTTGGCGCCGTGTGGGGTCCACGCAAACCAAGCGCTGTCACCCAATGGGGTTGCCCGTAGTTACCAAATAGAGGATAGCGGCTGAGCTCGGGCTTGAGTCGGTTTGGCAGGCCGCTCAGGGCGTCTGACGTGGCGGCAAAACGGCGCGTACCTGGCCCTGCAGTTCGTATTGGCCACTGCGGACATCAAAGTTCATGGTTTGGGCGCTGAACACATCGCCGCCCCGTGTGATGCGCACGGGCTGGTCCGAGACCAGGCGCTCTTCTTGCAGCCAAGCGGTGAGAGTTTCGCCACGCAGCTCAACACGAGGGCCCTGCTTGTCGGCTTGTCTCACCGCCGTCGCTTCACCGGAGAGGGTCACCTGTTGTTCGGCTTCGCGGGAGATGCCTTTTTGCGCCTGCGCCGTCAGGCGTGTGCCCACCTCGTTTTCGGCCAAGATGCGCACGCCCTCGATGTGCAGGCTTTGTGTCGCCGGGAAGTGGGTGGCGCTTTGACCACTGATTTCGCGGGTCAATCGGCCTGAAGCGTCAAAGGATTTGACCGTGAATTGATCTAGACGGAAATCAGGGTCCTGGCGCAGCTGGGGGTCGAGGCCGGGCGGGGCCAATTCGGGCACGCTGCGCACCAGCCACCAACTGCCCAAAGCCAAAATGGCAAACAGGAACAAGGGCAGGTAAATCGTCAATCGGTCCAGGGTGCGGCGCACCCGCGTGAGCAGGTTCATGCCGATGCGCCTGGGTGATCGTTCACCCCCACTTGCGCGAGCAAGGCTGCATAGTGACCGCCCGCCACCAGCAGGAGGTCACAAAAGGCGCGGGCCGCCCCTTCGCCGCCGCGCTCGGCGGTGGTGTGGTGGGCCAAGGCTTTGGCCTGGGCATGGGCATTGGCCGGGGCACAAGCAAATGCGGCGCGTTGCATCACGGGCAAATCGGGCCAGTCATCACCGATGGCGGCCGCTTGGGACCAGCTCAGATTCAGTTCGCTCAAAAAGGCTTCGGCCGCCGGTCGCTTGTCTTCGGTGCCAAAGCGGGCGTGGGTGATGCCCAGTGCCTTCAGGCGCAGGCGAAGCGGTGCCGAATCGCGACCCGTGATGACCACGGGGGTGATGCCCGCCTTTTGCAGCAGCTTCAGGCCTTGGCCATCGAGCGTGTTGAAGCGCTTGAGGGTCTCGCCGTTTTCTGAAAAATACAGTCCACCATCGGTCAGCACGCCATCGATGTCGAAAAAGGCCACACGAATGCCTTGCGCTTGCAGCAGCAATTCAGGCGGATAGTGCAGGGCCGGTGTGAGTGCTTGGAGGGATTGCATCTCAGATCACCTTGGCCCGCATCAGGTCGTTGGAGTTGATGGCGCCGCACAGCAGGCCCTGCGCGTCCACTACCAAGATGCTGGTGATGCGGTAGAGCTCCATCATCTCGGCGGCTTCGACGGCCAGCGCGTCGTGGCGGATGGTGCGCGGATTGGGGTGCATGACCTCTCGGGCACACAAGCTGCGCAGGTCCACCCCTTTTTCAATCAATCGGCGCAAATCGCCATCGGTGAACACACCCAGGACGCGGCCATCCGAATCCGTGACCGAGGTGGCACCCAGGCCTTTGTTGCTCATCTCACGCATCAGGGCGGTGAATTCGGCATCGGGCCCGACTTGCGGCACCTCGTCACCTTTGCGCATCACATCGGCCACATGCGTGAGCAGCTTGCGGCCCAAGGAACCGCCCGGGTGCGAGCGGGCAAAGTCTTCGGGTTTGAAGCCCCGTGCATCGAGCAGGGCCACCGCCAACGCGTCGCCCATGGCCAGCTGGGCCGTGGTGCTGGCCGTGGGGGCCAAATTCAGGGGGCAGGCTTCTTTGTCCACCGAGCAGTCGAGCACCACATCAGCATGGCGAGCCAAGGAAGACTGCAGGCCGCCGGTCAGCGCGATCAAGGGCACGCCCTGTCGCTTGAGTACGGGCAAGATGGCGATCAGCTCGTCACTTTCGCCGCTGTTGGAGATGGCCAAGACCACGTCCACGGTTTTGATCATGCCCAGGTCGCCGTGACTAGCTTCCCCTGGGTGGACAAACATGGCGGGGGTGCCTGTGGAGGCCAGCGTGGCGGCAATTTTGCGGCCAATGTGCCCGCTTTTGCCCATGCCGGTGACCACCACGCGGCCTTGCACAGCCAACACCATGTTCACGGCTTGGACGAAGCGCTCGTCCAGCCGGTCTTTCAATCGGAGCAAGGCGGCGGCCTCGATGTCGAGGGTTTCGCGGGCGAGCTGCAAGGTGTGGTCGGAATGGGCAAGCATGGTGGGCATTTTATCGGGCAGAGTGCCAGGCCCCACCACGGGCGTATTCAAGCCCTCGCCCAGGAGAGAACTCATCGGCGGCAACGCCACACGGGTCACACGCGCTTGTTACCATTGGTGCATGAGCGCTTTGGAATTGACCCTGTTGTATTTGCTGGCGGCCGTGCTGGGCGTGGTGGGCTGCCGCATGCTCAAGCTGCCGCCCATGCTGGGCTATCTGGCGGTGGGTGTGGTGATTGGCCCCAACGCCTTGGCGCTGGCACAAAACTCCGAAGGCGTAAAACACCTGGCTGAATTTGGCGTGGTGTTTTTGATGTTTGTGATCGGGCTCGAATTCAACCTGCCCAAGCTGCGCTCCATGCGCAAGCATGTGTTTGGTCTGGGCCTGTTGCAGGTGCTGCTCACGCTGGTGATCGTGACGGTGTTTTCATTGTTTGTGGCCAACTTGGCGCCCACGCTGTGGAAGATGGAGTGGCAAACCGCGCTCGCGCTGTCAAGCGCCATGGCCATGAGCAGCACGGCGATCGTGATCAAACTGGTGGCCGACCGGCTGGAGCTGGAGTCTGAGCACGGCAAGCGGGTGGTGGGTGTGTTGCTGTTTCAGGATTTGGCCGTTGTGCCCCTGATTGTGATGATCCCGGCCCTGAGCGCCCCCGCTGACCAGATGCTCACCGCTTTGATGATGGCTGCGCTCAAAGCCACGGTCTTGATCACCTTGCTCATGACAGGCGGTCAACGCGTGATGCGCTGGTGGCTGACCCTGGTGGCACGGCGCAAAAGCGAAGAGCTGTTTGTGCTGAACTTGCTGCTGGTCACGCTCGGGCTGGCCTGGATCACCGAATTGGCGGGCCTGAGCCTGGCGCTGGGGGCCTTCATTGCGGGCATGCTGATTTCCGAGACCGAATACAAACACCAAGTGGAGCTGGACATCCGGCCTTTCCACGACGTGTTGTTGGGCCTGTTTTTCATCACCATTGGCATGATGCTGGACTGGCACATTGTGGTCGAGCGCTGGCCTTTGGTGCTGATCCTGACCACCTTGCCGGTGTTGTTCAAACTGGTGTTGGTGACAGCCCTGGCCAAGCTGACGGGCGCGTCCAACGGAGTGTCTTTGCGCACCGGTTTGTACCTGGCCCAAGCGGGTGAATTCGGTTTTGTGTTGCTCACACTGGGTGCGCAGAGCAACATCATTCCACCGGCCTTGCTCAACCCGGTGTTGGCCAGCATGGTGCTGTCCATGATGGCCACGCCTTTCATCATCATGCACAGCGAGCGCATCGTGCTCAAGGTGGTGGCCAGTGAGTGGTTGCAGCAGTCTTTGCAGATGACCACCATCGCCCGCAAGTCGATCAACACCAGCAAGCACGTCATCATTTGTGGCTACGGTCGTTGCGGACAGAACCTGGCACGCATGCTCGAAAAGGAAAACATCCCTTACATGGCGCTCGACCTGGACCCCGACCGGGTGCGCCAAGCGGCTGCTGCCGGAGATTCGGTCGTGTTTGGCGATGCCGCACGCCTGCAGTCACTCATGGCCGCGGGCTTGGCCCGCGCCAGCGCAGTGGTGATCACCTACTTGGATGTGCCCGCTGCCATGAAGGTACTCGACCACACCCACAGCCATGCGCCGCAAGTGCCGGTAATTGTGCGCACCACCGACGACCTCGATCTGGAAAAGCTGCAGCTCGCTGGCGCAACCGAGGTGGTGCCCGAGGCGCTCGAGGGCTCGCTCATGCTGGCCAGCCATGCGCTGGCCTTGGTGGGTGTGCCCATGCGCCGTGTGATCCGCATCGTGCAAGACCAGCGCGATGCTCGCTACAACCTGCTGCGCGGTTACTTCCATGGTGCCGATGACGACACGCTGGAAGAAATTGACCACGAGCGCTTGACCACCGTGGGCCTGCCCATGGCCTCGCCTTGGTTGGGCAAACAGATCCAAGACCTGACTTTTCACGCCATGGGGGTGCGTGTGGTGAACCTGCGCCGCGTCAACGGTCAGCCCGAAACCGTCGGAGATGACACCGTGCTGCATCCGGGCGACACGCTGGTGCTGTCGGGCAAATCCCAAACCCTGGCCGTGGCCGAAGAAAAACTCCTGAGAGGTTGAGGCATGGACGATTTGAACGTCAATGATTATTTGAAAAGCCACATCCGCACCGTGCCCGACTGGCCTGCGCCTGGCGTGCAGTTCCGAGACATCACACCACTGCTGCAAGACCCCCGCGTGTTCCGTGTGCTGATCGATGCCTTTGTGCACCGTTACATGCACCCGGCTTTGCGCCCAGACGTGGTGGCCGGGCTCGATGCACGGGGTTTCATTTTGGGCTCGGTGGTGGCCTATGAGTTGGGACTGGGTTTTGTGCCCATCCGCAAGAAAGGCAAACTGCCCTTCACCACGGTGGAAGAAACCTACGAACTGGAATACGGTAGCGCCACCGTGGAGCTGCACACAGACGCGGTCAAACCCGGCCAGCGGGTGCTGCTGATCGATGACCTGATCGCCACGGGCGGGACCATGATGGCGGGTAAAAAACTGCTCGAAAAACTCGGCGCCACGGTGATCGAGGGCGCAGCCATTGTGGATTTGCCCGAGCTGGGCGGTTCTGAGCGCATTCGCGCCACAGGCCTCAAACTTTTCACGCTGGTGTCTTTCGAGGGGCATTGAGGGCTGTCACGCGCGGCGCTGACAAGTCACTTGAAGCGGCATAAGCTGGGGGTTTTCCACTTGGCCCAGACCACCCCATGAGCTCAAACCACACGCCGCCAGCGGCCTCCGACGACCGCGTGCCTTATGCCAAACTCCAGCCCTGGGGCATGGCCCCCGACATGGTGGTGCACGATGTGCAGACCGAAGACGAACGCCTGTGGGCCCCCGTCGCTCCAGGCATCTGGTCGCGTCCTCTGCACCTGAACGTGACGGGCGGTTTTTATGTGCACCTGCTCAAAGTCAAGCGCTCGGGCTTACTGCAGCGCCACCGACATTCCGGCATGGTGCATGCGCATGTGCTGCGTGGCAAATGGCTCTATCTGGAACACGACTGGGTGGCCAAAGAAGGCAGCTATGTGTTCGAACCCCCGGGCGAAACCCACACCCTGGTGGTGCCCGACGATTGCCAGGACATGGTGACGATGTTCACCGTGCACGGCGCCCTGATGTACGTGGACACCCAAGGCAATGCCACCGGCTACGACGACGTGTTCACCCGCATCGAGAAGTACCGCGCCCACTTTGAGGCCGTGGGCTTGGGCGCGGATTATGTGAAGACTTTCATGCGTTGAGACGCCGATTTCGGATAAGAAAAAACCGCTCTGTGGGCGGTTTTCTTCTGGAGGCCTCACCGCAGTGAGGCGCTGTGTCAGAGCGGTTTCTTCAGCCAGTGGGCGATTTCGCCAATGATGCCCCGGCGGAAAGCCAGCACGCAGATCACAAAGATCACGCCCTGGATGATGGTCACCCATGCACCAAACTGGGCCAGGTAGTTTTGCATGCTCACGATCACAGCCGCGCCGACCACAGGCCCGAACAAGGTGCCCAACCCCCCCAGGAGCGTCATCAACACCACCTCGCCCGACATGGACCAATGCACGTCGGTGAGAGAGGCCAGTTGGAACACCAGCGACTTGGTGGCACCGGCAGTGCCTGCCAATGCGCCCGAGATGACAAAAGCGATCAGCTTGAACATGTCGGTGTCGTAACCCAGCGAAATCGCACGGTCTTGGTTTTCGCGGATGGCCTTGAGGATCTGGCCAAAGGGCGAATAAATGATGCGCCAGATCAGGGCAAAGCCAGCCAGGAAGATCGCCAACACAAACGCATACATGGCCGAGTTATCGGACAAATCGAACACCCCAAACAACTTGCCCCGAGGCACCGACTGGATGCCGTCCTCGCCGCCTGTGAAAGGCGTTTGCAGATAGAAGAAGAACACCATTTGCGAAAACGCCAAGGTGATCATGGCGAAGTAAATGCCTTGTCGGCGAATGGCCAACATGCCCGTGACCAGCGCCAGCAAGCCGGAACAAGCTGTGGCAAACAACACGGCCAACTCCGGGTTCCAGCCCCAGACTTTGGCCGCATGGGCTGCGGCATAACCTGCGGTACCCAAAAACATGGCGTGGCCAAAAGACAGCAGCCCACCAAAACCAATCAGCAGGTTGAAGGCGCACGCAAACAAGGCAAAGCACATGACCTTCATCAGGAAGATGGGGTACACCCAGATCGGGGCGATGACCAAGACAAGCACCATGATGGCAAAGGCCACCCACTGGTGGGTGAACGACTGGGTCTTGAGTGTGGGGGTCGAGACAGTGGTCATGGTCTTACTTCTGGGTGCCGAACAGGCCTGCGGGCTTGATCAAGAGAACAATGGTCATGATGATGAAAATCACCGTGCTGGAGGCTTCGGGGTAGAACACCTTGGTCAGGCCTTCGATCAGACCCAGACCAAAACCCGTGAGGATGGCCCCCATGATGGAGCCCATGCCGCCAATCACCACCACGGCAAACACCACGATGATGATGTCGGCGCCCATGGTCGGGTTAACTTGGTAGATGGGTGCAGCCATCACACCGGCAAAAGCGGCCAGACCGACACCGAAGCCATAGGTCAGGGTGATCATGCGCGGCACGTTGATGCCGAAAGCCTGCACCAAGCTGGGGTTCTCAGTGGCGGCACGCAGATAGGCGCCCAGCTTGGTCCGCTCGATCACGTACCAAGTGGTCAAACACACCACCAGCGAAGCCACAATGACCCAGGCGCGGTACTTGGGCAGAAACATGAAACCGGTGTTGTAAGCACCTTTAAAAACTTCGGGCACTGGATAAGGCATGCCCGAAGAGCCGAATTCGTGTCGGAACAAACCCTGGATGATCAGGGCCAGACCGAAGGTGAGCAGCAGGCCATACAGATGGTCCAGCTTGTACAGCTGTTTGAGCATGGTGCGCTCAATCAGCATGCCGGTGGCACCCACCACCACAGGTGTCACCACAAGTGCGACCCAGTAGTTGATGCCGAGTTTGGTCAAGCCAAGGTAGGCCACAAAGGCGCCCAGCATGTACTGGGCTCCGTGGGTGAAGTTGATGATGTTCAGCAAGCCGAAAATCACGGCCAGGCCCAGCGAGAGCAATGCGTAAAAAGAGCCGTTGATCAGCCCGATCAGCAATTGCCCGAACAGGGCTTGTGAGGGTATGCCAAAGATTTCCATGGTGATTTATCGACTTGCTTGAACAAAGGGATGGAATTACTTCTTGACCAGCGGGCACTCGCTCTCAGCCAAGGGGCGGAATGCCTCGTTGGCCGGGATCGTGGCGACCAGCTTGTAGTAGTCGTAAGGGCCCTTGGACTCGGCTGGCTTTTTCACCTCAAACAGGTAGGCCGGGTGGATCTTGCGACCGTCGGGGCGGACCGAGCCCTTGCCGAAAATCGGATCGTCGGTCGGCAGCTCTTTCATCTTGGCGGCGACCTTGGTGCCATCATCGGTCTTGGCTGCGTCCACGGCCTTCAGGTAGTGGATCACGCTGGAGTAAACACCGGCTTGCACCATCGAAGGCATCTTGCCGCCTTGAGCTGCTGCAAAACGCTTGGAGAAAGCGCGGGTGTTGTCGTTCAAGTCCCAATAGAAGGTTTCGGTCAACATCAAACCTTGAGCGATGTTCAGACCCAGCGAATGCACGTCGGGCAGGAACACCAGCAAGCCCGCCAGGTTCTGGCCGCCCTTGGTGATGCCGAATTCAGCGGCTTGCTTGATGGAGTTGGTGGTGTCACCACCGGCGTTGGCCAGGCCAATGATCTTGGCTTTGGAGGCTTGGGCCTGCAGCAAGAAAGAAGAGAAGTCCTGTGTTGGGAACGGTGTGCGGACCTTGCCCACCACCCGGCCACCGTTCTTGGTCACCACGGCTTCGGTGTCGCGCTCCAGGGCGTGGCCGAAAGCGTAGTCAGCGGTCAGGAAGAACCAGGTGTTGCCGCCGCTTTTGACAATCGCTTTACCGGTGCCGTTGGCCAGCATCCAGGTGTCATAAGCCCAGTGGATGGTGTTGGCGTTGCAGGCCTTGCCCGACAGGTCGGCAGTGGCCGAGCCGGAGTTAACGTGCAGTTTGCCCTTGTCGCTGGCAATTTTGGCCACGGCCAAACCCACAGACGATGTGGGCACGTCGGCGATCATGTCGACCTTGTCCGTGTCAAACCATTGACGCGCCACGTTGGAGCCCACGTCCGGTTTGTTCTGGTGATCAGCACTGACGATTTCGACTTTGAGCGTGCTCTTGGTCGCCTTGATGTAGTCCTCCACAGCCATGCGGGCCGCAGTCACCGAGCCGGGGCCGGTGATGTCTGAATACAGGCCCGACATGTCGTTCATCACACCGATCTTGACGATGCCGTCAGAGATCTGTGCTTGGGCTGAGCCTGCAAAGGCGCAAGCGGCCACGGCGGCGAGGGAAAGAAGTTTGCGTTTCATCGTGTTGTCTCCAGTTAGAAAAAAATCACACACCCAGGTACTCGTTCAACATGCCCATCTTCGAGGACAGCTCTTGTGAGGTAAAGCTCTCCACCATCTGACCATGTTCCATGACGTAGAAGCGGTCTGCCAAAGGCGCGGCAAACCGGAAGTTTTGCTCCACCATGATGATGGTGAAGCCCTTGGCCTTGAGGGCGGTGATCATGCGGGCCAGCGCCTGCACGATCACAGGCGCCAGGCCTTCGGAGATTTCGTCGAGCAACAAAAAGCGTGCACCTGTGCGCAGGATGCGGCCCACAGCCAGCATCTGCTGCTCGCCACCGGACAAGCGTGTGCCAGGGCTGTTGCGGCGCTCCAGCAGGTTAGGGAACATCTCGTAGATTTCTTCAACCGACATGCCGTTGGGGGCAATGACGGGTGGCAGCAGCAGGTTCTCTTCGCAGGTCAGTGCCGAAAAAATGCCACGCTCTTCTGGGCAATAACCAATGCCGAGTTTGGCAATCTGGTGCGGCGCCCAGTTCACCGTTTCCTGGCCCTTGATGGTGATCGAGCCTGTTCGCCGACCGACCAAGCCCAAGATGGACTTGATGGTGGTGGTGCGCCCGGCACCATTGCGGCCCAGCAAGGTCACCACCTCGCCCTCGTTCACAGTCATGTCCACCCCGTGCAGGATGTGCGACTCGCCGTACCAGGACTGCAGGTTGCTGATGCGCAGGAATTCTTTGGACTCAGCCATGGGCCCCCTCCAGTTGGTTATCGGTCGTGCCCATGTAGGCTTCGAGCACTTGGGGGTTTTGCGACACCACGGCGTAAGGTCCTTCTGCAATCACTTGTCCGCGTTGCAAGACACTGATGGTGTCTGCGATTTTGGACACCACATTCATGTTGTGCTCCACCATCAAGATGGTGCGATTGGCTCCTACTTTTTTGATCAGCTGGGTCACGCGGTCCACGTCCTCGTGGCCCATGCCCTGTGTGGGCTCGTCCAGCAGCATCAGCTCGGGGTCCATGGCCAGCGTGGTGGCGATCTCTAAGGCACGCTTGCGGCCATAAGGCAACTCCACCGCCGTCAGGTCGGCCATATTGCCCAAATCGACTTGGTCGAGCAATGCCATGGCCTTGTCGTTGAGCTGATTCAGGCTGCGCTCGGAACGCCAGAAATGCATCGAGGTGCCGGTGGCACGTTGCAAGCCAATGCGCACGTTCTCCATCACCGTGAGGTTGGGGAAGGTGGCAGAGATCTGGAACGACCGCACGATGCCGCGCCGCGCTACCTGGGAGGGCTTTTCTGGGGTGATGTCATGACCATTGAACAGGATCTGTCCACGGGTCGGAATCAGGAACTTCGTCAGCAGGTTGAAGACGGTGGTCTTGCCTGCGCCGTTGGGGCCTATCAGCGCGTGGATGTGACCACGCTGCACATTCAGGCTCACGCCGTTGACGGCAACGAAGCCCTTGAACTCTTTGACAAGCTCTCGGGTTTCAAGAATGAAATTGCTGGACATCTGGAGGGCTCTTGTTCATTGTTCGTCGACAGTGACTTGGATAGCGTCCAAATTGTGGAGGGCGAGCGTCAGTTTCGTGTCATGGTAATCCCGGAGTCTTGTCACGCAGGCGTCTGTCACGCACAAGTCACGGGTGTCATGACGCCCGCGACCTTATGGTTGAAGTCATGCCTTGGTTTGCAGGTGCTGCGCATCCAGGGTGCGCAGCTCTGTTTTGAGCACCTTGCCGTAGTTATTCTTGGGCAAGCTCTGCACCAAGTGGTAGTGCTTGGGGCGCTTGAAGCGTGCGACCTGAGACAGGCAATGCGCGTCCAACTCCGCCACGCTCAGGACTGTGCGGCACACGACAAAAGCCACCACCACTTCGCCCCACTCGGGGTCGGGACGGCCGATCACCGAGACCTCGGCCACCTGCGGATGGGTGAGCAAGGCTTCTTCCACTTCGCGTGGGTAGATGTTGGTGCCACCGCTGATCACCATGTCCTTGGAACGGTCGAGCAAGCTCAAGTAGCCGTCGGCATCCAGGCGGCCCACATCGCCGGTTTGCAACCAGCCATTGCGAATCGCTTTGGCGGTGGCCTCGGGGTCACGCCAATAACCGGCCATGACCAACTCGCTGCGCACACAAATCTCACCCACTTCGCCCACGGGCAGTTCGGCACCCGCCTTGTCGCAAATCCTCACCTCAACCATGGCCTGTACGTGGCCCACCGAGGCCAGGCGTTCACGCCAGCGTGGGTGGCGGGTGTCCAGCACATCGCTCTTGGGCAAGACGCTGATGGTCATGGGGCATTCGCCTTGGCCATAGATCTGCGCAAAGTGCGGGCCGATGACTTGCAACGCCTCTTCGATGTCGGCCAGATACATGGGGCCGCCGCCATACACGATGGTGGCCAGGCCCTGCGGCCGCTCGGGCAAGGTGCGTGCCGCGTCCACCAGCCGCCGCACCATGGTGGGGGCTGCAAAAAATGAGGCCCGCTGCCAGTGCGCGGCCAGCGCCAGGGCTTCGTGCGGGTCAAACCCGTCGGATCGGGGCACCACGTTCAAGCCCGCGTTCAGCACATACGGCAAGTGGTACATGCCGCCGCCATGCGAGAGGGGCGCGGGGTGCAGCATGGTGTCGCCGCGCTCCACCGATTGCACCGAGCCGAAATACGCCAGCGTGCAGCTACGCAACTGGCGGGCGCACAGCACCACACCCTTGGGGCGGCCGGTGGTGCCACTGGTGTAGAACAACCAGACCGGGTCGTCGTCGCTTCGCACTTGCAAAGGCAGCTGTGGGGCGTCCTCTTGCAACATGAAGGCAGTACTGGCCGCGACACCTGTGTTAACGCCGATTTCGCGCAGCGCTTGAGTGAAATCGTTTTCCCGCTTGCTGTCGCAAAATGCGATGCGTGCTTCGCCGTGCTGGGCGATCCACGCGGCTTCGCGTTCGTGCAACTTGGCGTTGACCGGCACCGCCACCGCACCGGCCCACCAGATGCCCCACATCAGCGGCAAATAGTCCGGCGAGTTGTACAAGAACAGCATCACGCGGTCGCCGGGCTGCACACCTTGGGCCTGCAGCCAATGGGCCGTACGCGCAGCGCGTTGAGCAAATTGCGCGTAGTTGCACCAAACCTGCGTGCCGTATGCAATGGCCGCTTGTTGCGGGTAACGTTCGGCGCTGCGGGCCAACCAGAGGGCGATGTTCATGTGATGTGGGAAGAGAGTCGAATCGATGCGATCACTAGACCAGGACCATGCCACCATCGAGCAAGATGGACTGCCCTGTCATGCCGCGAGACTCGTGAGAGCCCAGGTAGACCGCCAGTGCAGCGATCTCGTCTGGGTTCAGCACCCGCCCCAGCGGCACCCGCGCCAAAGCGGCCTTGACCATGTCGTCGCCGCTTATGCCTGAACTTTGTGCGACCTGTGCCTTCAGTGTTTCCACCATGTCGGTCTGCACAAAGCCGGGGCAGATGGCATTCACGGTCACCGCGTGTGGGCTGGCCTCGAGCGCCACGCAGCGCGTCAGGCCCACCACCGCGTGCTTGCTGACGTTGTAGGCGCTTTGGTTGCGCGAGCCCCATTTGCCCGCTGTGGAAGCGATGTTGACGATGCGCCCGTGCCGACGTGCCTGCATGCCCGGCAGGCACGCCTGCATGAAGTGCAGCGCACCAAACAGGTTCACATCGAGCATGTCCTGAAAGTCCTGCGGTGCGTAGTCGAGGAAAGGCTTGGCCCGGTACACCCCCGCGTTGTTGACCAGCACGTCGACGCGCCCAAAGCGCTCTTCAACTTGTGCCACGGCCGCAAAACAGGCGTCACGCTCGGTCACGTTCAGGCCCAAAGTCATGATGCGCTCGGCGGGCAGGCCTAGGCTGTCTTTGACTTCCTGCAAGCGTGCCGTGTCGGTGGCGATCAGGCACAAACTGGCACCTTCGGCCGCATAAGCCTCGGCAATCGCACGGCCGATACCACGGCTTGCGCCGGTCACGATGGCCACTTGTTGGTCGAGTCGGTGTGCCATGTTCAATCCTTGGGTTGGGGCGCTCAGATGAGCGCCGCGTGTTTGCGTGGGTCGCCCGTCTTGCCGTGTTTGGGGCCGTCGTGCGGCTTGGACACGGCTTGGCGCAGCACCGCCAGATAACCCTGGGCCAGCTCCATGCGCGGGCCAAAGCCTTGCGCCATCAGCATGCGGTGGGCAGCAGGCAGCTTCCAGCAGGGGGTAAAAACAAACAGGTGGTGTTCCAGGTGGTAGTTGACCCAGTACGGCGCCAGCACCATGCGCATGCCCCAATTCGTCAGCGTGGTGCGGGTGTTGCGCAAGCGGTCATCGTTGTTGCCGACCACTGCATGCTCGGCGATGTTGCGCACACGGCTGATGACTTGGTACCAGGTCAGCAAGGGCAGGAGCCACAGCAAAAAGTAGGCCCACCACACCCCCGCTGCGGTCGTGACGGCCAAGATGGCCAGGTTGCTCAAGAAAAAGTATTTTTCTGCGGCCCACAGTTTCTTTACACGCTGCCAGCGGCTGGGGCTGTCACCCATCTCCATTCGGAAAAATTCCAGGCGCCGCTGGTAACCGGTGATGCCCAGAATGTCGCGCCGCATCTTGCGCCAAAAGCTTTGTTTCGTGATCGGGAATGGCGCCGACAAAATCAGGTCGGGGTCTTCGGCTTGTTGGGTGTGGCGGTGGTGGCTCAGGTGGTAGGGGCGGTAAAGGGTGAGGCTTGCACCGACAGGCCAGCCGCACAAAAACGCGCCCAGTGTGTCGTTGAGCCGGGTGTTCTTGAACAAGGCGCGGTGCGCCGCGTCGTGCATCAAGATCGCCAAACCCAGCTGCCGCCCACCGATGACAACGACGGCCACCACAAAGCTCAAGGGATTGGGCCAGGCGATGAAGACGGCCATGGCCAAGGCGATCACGCCCCAAGCGTGCAACACCAAATACGCGCCCATCCAGTCCGAGCGCTCACGCAAATACGCGTCTTGTTCGGGGCTCAGACTGGGCTGGGTGTCGGTGGTCATGACAAGTCGATGGGCAAAGATGCACATCTTGTACCCATCGATGCACACAAACAGTCACAGGCGTGACCGATTGATGCAGGCCCCCACTGAGGCGCCGAAGTTTTCCGGGATGGGCTGTTTAAACCCATCCCAGCCGACTGTTTTCACAGATGCTTCAGCGTTGACCGTCGTGGACCGAAACCGCTTCCTTGGTCAAACCACCGAGTCGCGAGTGGATGCGGCCACCCGTTCCCATGACCAAGGCAAACAAAATTTCATTGGGCCGAGGGGCGTCTTGGATGCCCACTTCCATGCTGTTGAAATGGCTGCGCACATAACAAGCGTGGATGTAATGGACGGGCACCATCAAACGGTAACCGGCACTGGCGACAACTTTACTGGCAGGGACGATGGCTTTGGGGTCACCCAGCAAAGAACGCATGGCCCAACCCCCTGCCTCGTGCCAGACAGCGCCGTGTTCCATCTCGCCATTGACCCCCACGATGGCCGCTTTACTGTACACCTCGATGTTGTCTTTACCCAATGTGTCAATCAGCTCCTGCGCGAGCAGCGTCCCTAAAGACCTGAGCTCGGCCATGAAGGGCTTGAGGTCAGGCTCATAGCGGCCTGCGTAGGGGTTTTGAATCACCGCACAAGCTGCGGCAAGTTTCAAGGGCTGGTCGGAAACTGGGCCACCTTCGTGGTACGTGGTTTCGATGGTCAGACTGCGTTTGCGGATTTGGATCAGGGACATGGCGTGATTTTGTGTCGGATTAGTTTTTGGGAATCTTGGCTTCGTTCACCACTTGAATCCATTTTTGGGTTTGGTTGGCGACCATGGTCCGCATTTCATCAGATGTGCTGCCGCGAACCTCTCCTCCCATTTCTTCAAGTCGCGCTTTCACTGCTGGGACCAGCAATGCTTTTTGCAATTCGGCATTCAGGCGATCCACCACAGGCCGTGGTGTGCCCACGGGTGCCATCAGGCCAGCCCACGATTGGACGTCATAACCGGCGACCCCTTGCTCCGCCGCTGTAGGGACATCGGGGAGTCCCTGCCATCTTTGGGGGCCCGTGGTGGCAATGGCCTTGAGTTTTCCAGCTTTGATGTTCGCCAACACCGCTGTGGGCGGGGCGATGATCATCGGAATTTCGCCCCCTAGCAGCGCAGTCAACGAAGCCGAATCGCCTCTGAACGGCACATGCAGCAGCTTTGTTTTGGACATGCTGGCGAGCAACTCACCTGCCAGATGGTGGGTGGATCCGATCCCCGCCGTTCCATAGCTCAACTCGGTGGGGTTCGCTCTGGCTGCGGCCAACAATGCCGTCAGGTTCGGGTACTTGCTATTCGCTGGAACCACCACCAAAAACGGGAAGTAAGTGATGGTACTGACCATCTCAAAGTCTTGTACCGTGCGGTAAGCCAAGTTGTTGTACAAAGCGCCAGCCACCGCGTGCCCGCCCGTGGCCAACAGCAAGGTGTAGCCATCGGGCCTGGACTTGGCGACGGTGGTGGCTGCAATGGTGCCCCCTGCACCTGCTTGAGCTTCGACCACGATGTTTTGGCCCAAGCCCTTGCTCATTTCCATGCCCACAGTTCGGGCAATGTTGTCGGCGTTGCCACCGGGTGCAAAGCCTTGCATGATCTTGATGGGACGGTCTGGATAGGCTTGTGCCAGCGCGACCCCTGGCAGGGTCAAGGCGGTGAGGGTCAACGTGGCGAGAAGTTGTCGGCGAATCATTTTTGTCTCCTGGTTATGAAAATATCACTGTCAAATGCACGGGTTCAGCGGCAGGTCATGGGTGCATGACCAGCTTGCCGCTGACAAGACCTTGGTCAAGCAAAACGTGGGTTTTTTGGACCTCGCTGAGCTTGAAAATCTGAGGGGGCGAAAAGCTGACGCGTCGCTGCGCCAAAAACGCGATGGCCTCCTTCATCAGCCCGCGTCGTGTGTCTCGGTCTGCATCGAAGGTGTGCATGGAAAAGCAACGGATGGCCAAGCTTTTTTCCAGCAATTGGCGCATCACCTGGAAGGTGTCTTCGGTGGGCGGGCCCTGCACGATGTTGTAGGACACCAGCGTGCCAAACGGGGCAAGGCTCTTGAGCCCGTTGATCAAACTTTGCCCGCCCAAGTGGTCGAACACCAGATTCAAGCCCTTGCCATGTGTGATGTGCTCCAGGCGGTCTTTGCTTGTTTCCTCGTCGGTGCAAATGACATGGTCAAAGCCATGCGCCAAAGCAAACTCTGCTTTATCACGGCTTCTGCTGGTGCCAATGGTGACAAAGCCTTGGAGTTTGGCCACCTGGCACAACATGCCCGCCACACCGCCCGAGGCGCCGGTGATCAACACATAGGATGGGTCTGCGTTGGTGGGTCCTGCGATTTGCAATAGCGCCAAAGCCAGCTGCAAATTGGGCAGACTCACCGCATCGTCAAAAGAGACGGTGTCCGGTAATCGGTAGGGCGCATCTTCGGGCACCACGATGGCTTCTGCGTAACAGCCGCCTCGTTGGGGCAACTCTCGGGCACTCACCAGCACGCGGTCACCCACTTGCCAAGACGTGACGCCCTCACCCACCGCGTCCACCACACCCGCCAATTCGGCGCCCGGAATGGCTGGCAGTGGTGGCATCCATTTGTAGGTGCCTTTGCGCAGCAGCACATCCGGGCGACCCACCCCGATGGTGCTGGCCTTGACGCGAACCTGTCCACGACCGGCCACCGGCTCTGGAAGATTCACCTCCAGCAGGTTTTCGGGGCCACCAGGCACATGGACTTGGATCGCTTTCATGTTCAGGCTGGCGCTTAGGCTTGTGCGGCGATGGGGTTGACCAAAGTGCCAATGCCTTCGATCTCCACCTCGCACACATCGCCGGGCTTCATGAACCATTGCGGCTTGCGGCTCCAGCCCACACCAGCGGGTGTGCCGGTGGCGATCACGTCGCCGGGCACCAAGGTGAAAATGGTGGAGGCGTAGCTGATCAGCTTGGCGATCGGGAAGATCATGTGCCCGGTGTGGCTGGACTGCACCACTTCGCCATTCAAGCGTGTGATCAGCTTCAGCTCTTGGTTGGGTGTGATTTCGTCAGCGGTGACCATCCAGGGGCCAAAGCCGCCGGTGGACTCGAAGTTTTTGCCCGATGCGATTTGCTTGGCGTGGAATTGCCATTCGCGGATGCTGCCATCGTTATAGCAAGAGTAGCCCGCCACATGGTCAAACGCATCGGCTTCAGAGATGTTGCGGCCTTCTTTGCCGATGATCACGGCCAATTCGCCTTCCCAGTCGAGCGAACCCGAGACCTTGGGGCAAATGATGGGTTGGCCATGCGCGACCTGTGAGCGCCAAACGCGAAGAAAAATCGGCGGCTCTTCGGACAGTTCGCGGTGCATGCCCGCAGCCAAAACCTCTTGGTGGTGGTCCATGTAGTTGCGCACGGCACACACGATCTTTTCTGGTTTGGGGATGACCGGCAAGAAGGTGATGTCGCCCATGGCAATGGACGTCTTTTGTTGGGCCGCATCGTGCTTCGCTTGGAGGTAAGCACCGGAGGCGATGTAGTCGGTGAGCGTGGCAAATTGCGGCATCGCTTGACCCAGATCCACCACGGTGTCGGGGCCCGTCACGGCGCCCCAGGTTTCGCGGCCTTGGTGTACAAAGGAGAGTAGTTTCATGAGAGTTCCTTGGGTGAAATGGGTTTAGATTTTTTGAAGAAATTGCGCTTGCCATTGATCAATCGGCATGAAGCTGGGGTCACTGCGGCAGATCGCTTCGGTTTCGCGCAGGATGGTGGCATCGTCTTGGCTCAGGTCGAGCGGATCGCCGTGTGGCTGAGAGATGTAAAAAGGCATGTCGATGTAGGTCTCCACCGTGTTGCCTTCAGGATCTGCAAAGTAAACCGACAGTGCATTGCCGTGGTTCATGGGCATCACCTTGGTTGCGCCCAAGGCCATGGCTTTGTCACGTAAATCGCGCAGCGACTGGATGGACGGCACTGCAAAAGACAGTTGCATCACCGTGCTGAAGGTGGCCTCTGGTGGACGTCCACCCGCGATGACCAACTGGTGGTGTTGATCGGGTGTCGAACTCAAAAAAACCAAGGGGGCTTTGAAGGTTTTTCCGACCCCTCGGTCATTGACCACCATGCCAAAAACCGAGGTGTAGAAGTTGACCATTTTGTCGACATCCCAAACATAGATGCCGAAATGAGAAGGGGTGGGTTTTGTGACTTGCAGCATGTGGTCTTTGGGTTGAAGGTTAAAAATCAGTTGCGATTTTTTTGCATCAGAGCAAAAGCGGCCAATACATTCGTTTGTGTCCCCGCAATGTGTTCGCTCAGCATTTGGGCGGCGGTGGCCGCATCTCGCCGCACCACAGCCTTCATCAAGGCGCGGTGCTCAGCGTCTTTCTTTTTGAGCACCGTACGGTTGCGTGCGGCGAAATGGCGATAGCGCTCAGCCTGGTCAAACAAGCTCATGCTCCAAGCCAGTTGGCGCTCAGAGGGGCAGGCGGCAATCAGTGACATGTGAAAGTCCCGGTGGCGCTGACTCCACTCGGCATCCAACACGACGGGCCCTTGTGGCAGGCGGGACTCGATTTTTTCGAGGCGGTGAAAGCTCGCCACAATGTTGGCTTCCCAAGCGTCGTCGCCGTGTTGGATCGATTCGTGCAGCGCGGTCACGTCGAGCATCAGGCGCATTTTGGTGATGTCGGCCAGATCGTCTGGTGATATGGCAGCCACTCTGAAGCCTTTGCGCTCGTCGGCTTTGACCAAGCCCTCTTGTACCAAGCGGTTCAAGGCTTCGCGCAGAGGGCTGCTGGAAAAGCCATATTGCTGTTGCAGGGCATCCACTTTGAGTTTGCTCTCGGGCACATGGCGGCCGGACAAAACGTCCAGGCGCAAAGCCTGGAAGGCTTGCTCAGAGACGGTGGTGCTGGAAGCTATTTCTTGCATGATTTTGAAATTGTGCACAAAAATAGCCGCGAACGCACCCACGCAAACCCTAATCAAATGGGTGGCTAGGTTCAACAAGAATGCGGGAAGGGGAGATGGTTTCCAAGCGTCACAAGCCCGGGTGGCAACCACCGCTGCGGCTTACTTGCCGATGCAAAAGCTTGAAAAGATCACGCCCAGCAAATCGTCGGCGCTGAATTCGCCCGTGATCTCGTTGAGGGCGTTTTGGCCCAAGCGAAGTTCTTCGGCCAACAGGTCGAGGTTTTGCGCTTGCGCTGCCAAATGCGCATCGGCCACTTCCAGGTGCTCGCGCACGCGGTGCAGGGCTTGCACATGGCGTTCGCGGGCGATGAACAGGCCTTCGCTGGCTTGTTGCCAACCGGCTTGTTGCAGCAGTTGCTGGCGCAGGGCTTGCAGGCCTTCGCCTGTTTTGGCCGAGAGCGTCAAGCCCCGGCGTTCTTGCAAAGCATGGGCCGCATCGGCCTTGTTCCACACGTTGATCACCGCCACGCTGGTAGGCAAACGGCTTTGCAGGGCGGCGGAAATGTCGGCATCGGCCGTGTCGTAATCGGGCAAGCCCACGCGCGTGAGGTCGTGCAAAAACAGCACGGCATCGGCGTCTTCAATTTGCCCCCAAGCGCGTGCGATGCCAATTTGCTCCACCTCGTCCACGCCTTCGCCTTCGCGCAGCCCTGCGGTGTCGATCACATGCAGCGGCACGCCTTCGATCTGAATGGTTTGCTGCACCACATCACGCGTGGTGCCGGCAATGGGCGTGACGATGGCCAGCTCGGCCCCGGCCAGTGCGTTGAGCAGCGAGCTCTTGCCCGCATTGGGCTGGCCCGCAATCACCACCTTGATACCCTCGCGCAGCAAAGCGCCTTGCCGGGCTTTGCCCAGCACCGTCATCAAGGCCGCTTGCAAGCGCGTCAATTGTCCTTGTGCATCGGCTTTTTGCAAAAAGTCGATCTCTTCCTCAGGGAAGTCCAGCGTGGCCTCGACCAGCATGCGCAGGTGGATCAGCGCATCGCGCAGCACTTGGATTTCTTTGGAGAAGTCACCTGCCAAAGAGCGGCTGGCGCTTCTGGCTGCGGCTTCGGTGCTGGCGTCGATCAAGTCGGCAATCGCCTCGGCCTGCGCCAAGTCGATCTTGTCGTTCAAAAAAGCGCGTTCAGAAAACTCGCCCGGTTGCGCCACGCGCAGACCCGCCAAACGGGGCTGGCCTGTGGTCGGGTCGGTTTCCGCAGCTGCTTGCAGGCAACGCGCCACCAGCAGCTGCAAAACCACCGTGCCACCGTGGGCCTGCAGTTCCAGCACATCTTCGCCCGTGAACGAATGCGGCGCCACAAAGTGCAAAGCCAAACCGTGGTCGATGGGGCTGCCATCGGCATCTGCAAAAGGCAGGTAAGTGGCCTCTCGAGGTTTGAGTGGTCGCCCGCACAGCGCCAGAATCAGCGACGACAGTTGTCGGCCCGACACCCGCACGATGCCCACCGCGCCACGACCGGGGGCGGTGGCGATGGCAACAATGGGTTCTTGGTGTCTGGCGAGCATGAGGGTGTCAGGAGAGGTGAAGCAAAAAAAGGCCGCTTGCGCGGCCCTTTTTTGGGATTACTTGAACTTGGGCAAATTGAACTGCGGCGGTACGCCCATGCGGGTGTTGATCACCCACTGCTGCGCAATCGACAAGATGTTGTTGGTGATCCAGTACAAGACCAAACCAGCCGGGAAGAAGAAGAACATGACCGAGAAGATCAGCGGCATGAACCACATCAGCTTGGCTTGCATCGGGTCCGGCGGTGCGGGGTTGAGCGCCGTTTGCAACAAGGTGGTCAAGGTCATGACCAAGGGTAAGATGTAATAAGGGTCGGGTGCAGACAGATCCTGAATCCAGAGAACCCAAGGCGCATTGCGCATCTCAACGCTGGACAACAGCACCCAGTACAGCGCAATGAACACGGGAATCTGAACCATGATCGGGAAGCAGCCGCCCATGGGGTTGACTTTTTCTTCACGGTAAATGCGCATCATCTCCTGCTGCATTTTTTGTGGGTCGTTCTTCAGGCGCTCGCGCATCTCCATGATCTTGGGGTTGATGGCTTTCATCTTGGCCATGCTCGAATACGCCTTGGCATTGAGCCAGTAGAAAGCGATCTTGAGCAAGAGCACCAACGCCACGATCGACCAGCCCCAGTTCTGTATGAAGCTGAACAGTTTGTCGAGCAACCAGTACAAAGGCTTGGACAGCATGGCCAACCAGCCGTAATCCTTCACCAAGTCCAGGCCAGGGGCCAGGGCTTCCAGGACTTTCTCTTCTTGGGGGCCACTGAACAATTGGGTGCTCACGCTCTTGGATTGTCCCGGGGCCACATCGGCCACAGGGGTGATCATGCCCACGGCATACAGGTTGGTGTCGACCTTGCGCACGAAGTTTTCACGCTGAATGCCGTCGGCCAGCAACCAGGCCGTTGCAAAGTAGTGCTGCACCATGGCCACATAACCATTGGGCGATGACTTGTCGATTTCGGCTTTGTTCTTTTCGATGTCGCTGAATTCGACCTTCTGGTACTTCTTGGCCTCGGTATAAATGGCGGGGCCTGTGAAGGTCGAATAGAAAGCCGACTCGCCCTCTGGCTTGTTGCCGTCACGCACCAATTGCAAATACAGCTGAGGCGACACGTTGGTGGTGCCGGTGTTGACCACTTCGTGCGTAACGCCGATGGCGTAACTGCCGCGCTTGAGGGTGTAAGTCTTGACCAATTTGACACCATTGATCACATCGGACTCGAAGCGCAAGGTCAACTCGTTCTGGCCGTCCTTGAGACTGCGTTCGCCGCTGAACTTCATGGGCGATTTGTGCGTCGGAAAGTCACCGCCAATCAAGCCAGTTTGGGCCACATAAACGCGGCTGCTGCTTTGGTCCAGAAAGACAAAAGGCTTGGTGCTGTCGACAAAGTCAGCGTGTTGGGTGAACTCGGTGCGCACCAAGGTGCCCCCTTCGGTGTCAAAGCTGAGCTTCAGGACATCGGTCACCACCTCGATTTTCTCGCGCGGTGCCGCTGGGGCAGCAGGCACGGAAGTGGGCACCTGGCCAGGTGTGGCTGTCACCGCCGCAGGGGCAGCGGTCGCGGTGGGCACGGCATTGGCACTGGCAGCAGATGCCGCAGGTGTTTTGGCAGAAGCCGCTACTTCAGGCTTCGGAAAGAAAGTGGCCTTGTGGCCGTTGTACAGCTGCCACTGGTCCCACAACAGGACCATGGAAAAACCAAAAATCACCCAAAGGATGGTGCGACGGATATCGTTCATGGGGTCTTCTTTGACGAAGTAGGGGAAAACAAATCGGAGAACAAGCGAGGCGCCCGGGAGGGAACCGGGTCGTGGCCACCAGAGCACCAAGGACCACAGCGCACCAAGCGATGCACCGTCAGGTAGCCACCCTTGGCCGCACCATGTTGCCCCAAGGCTTGCAAGGCATAAGCCGAACAAGTGGGCTCAAAGCGGCACGACGATCCCAGCCAGGGGCTCAGCAACAAACGGTAGCCGCGCACCACACCCATCAACAAGCGTTGAATGATCATGTGTGCACCTCGGAAAGCGCTGCACGCTCAAACAATTGTTCCAGCTCCTGCCGCACCGCCAGCTTCAGGGGCTCGGAGGTGGCGCTGATGAATTGTTGGCGATCGAACGTCGTGCGCAAGCGCACCACATGGGCAGCCACAGGCAGGCGATCGCCAAAGCGCTCGCTCACGTTATAGATCTGGCGCTTGATGGCATTGCGCGTGACGGCGCGACGCGCCCAGCGTTTGGGCACCATGGCACCCAACCAAACGTCAAACAAGCCAAAAAGGGCCTGCTCCTGTGAAGGTGCAGGCCCGACCTGTTCGGCTGGCGCCAAGGGGGTGTCAGATGGGCGGGTCAGTGTCAGGCGATGCAACGCAAAATGCGCTGTGCGCGAGACTGTTCCACCCGCCAGGGCGGCCTGAAATTGTGGGCGTGTCTTTAAACGCTGCACGATGGCCAAACCCTGGAATCAACCGCCCGAAGTGGCGTCAGGCCACAGCCAGACGGTTGAAAAGGCATTAGACAGCCAGACGCTTGCGGCCTTTGGCGCGGCGTGCATTGATCACGGCGCGGCCACCACGGGTCTTCATGCGAACCAGAAAGCCATGGGTACGGGCGCGACGTGTCTTGGAGGGTTGGTAGGTGCGTTTCATAACTGTTCCTTTGTGCCCAATGCCATGAATCAGCGTTGGGCGAAACCCAAGATTATCGCAAACTTTCGCGAGCCCGGCAAATTAACTGTATTTTCGACCATCAGGGTGAGTCCGGAGTTCAATCGGATCGATGTGGTTTATGATCGCCCTCCCGACCCCCATCGGCATGTGGATAAGCTCTTGATAAAGTTCCCCACACTGCCGTTTCAGATCCCCACTGTCCACAATAAAAAGTAATACATGCCCGAGGGAATCACCCCAGAATTTCAAATGGATGCAGGCCAATCGCTGTGGCAAACCTGCGTCGAAGAGCTCGCTCGTGAACTGCCCGAGCAGCAGTTCAACACCTGGATCAAACCACTGAGTGCGCAGGTCTCGGATGACCAGCAAAGTGTCACTTTGTTTGTGGCCAACCGCTTCAAACTCGACTGGGTTCGCGCCCAATATGCCAGCCGTCTGGCGGCCTTGCTGGAGAATTTGCAAGGTCACCCGGTCAAGATTGAGTTAGCGATCACTCCGCGTGAAGGTGGCATAAAGCCAGCAAAAGCCTCCACACCTTCCTCGATGGAAGCTTCAGCCGAGCCTATCCCGGTGCCCGATGAGGCTGTGGCCAACACCTTCCGCAATCGCCTCAACAGCGCCCTGAATTTTGACAACCTGGTCGAGGGCACCGCCAACCGCATGGCGCGTGCTGCAGCCATGCACGTCTCGGGCTCGCCGGGTCAACTCTACAACCCCTTGTTCATCTATGGCGGCGTGGGTTTGGGCAAGACCCACCTGATGCATGCCATTGGCAACAAGCTGCTGGCCGACCGCCCAGACGCCAAGGTTTTGTACATCCACGCTGAACAGTTTGTGTCGGATGTGGTTAAAGCCTATCAACGCAAGACGTTTGACGAGTTCAAACACCACTACCACTCGCTCGATTTGTTGCTGATCGACGACGTCCAGTTCTTTGCCAACAAAGACCGCACCCAAGAAGAATTCTTCAACGCCTTCGAGGCCCTGCTGGCCAAAAAATCGCACATTGTGATGACCAGCGACACCTACCCCAAGGGCTTGGCCGACATCCATGAGCGCCTGGTCTCGCGCTTTGACTCGGGCCTGACGGTGGCCATGGAGCCCCCGGAGCTCGAGATGCGGGTAGCGATTTTGATCAACAAAGCCATCAGCGAGGGCAGCGAGATGCCCGAGGATGTGGCGTTTTTTGTGGCCAAGAACGTGCGCTCCAACGTGCGCGAGCTCGAAGGGGCCTTGCGCAAAATCCTGGCTTATTCACGCTTCAACCAGAAAGACATCTCCATCCAGCTGGCCCGCGATGCCCTGCGCGACCTGCTGTCGATTCAGAACCGCCAGATCAGCGTTGAAAACATCCAAAAAACGGTGGCCGATTACTACAAGATCAAAGTCGCCGACATGTACAGCAAGAAGCGCCCGGCCAGCATCGCACGCCCGCGCCAAATTGCCATGTACCTGGCCAAGGAAATGACCCAAAAGAGCCTGCCGGAGATCGGCGAGCTGTTTGGCGGGCGCGACCACACCACGGTGCTGCACGCGGTGCGCAAGATCAGCGCTGAACGCCAGCAGCTGACCGAGTTGAACCAGCAATTGCACGTTCTGGAGCAATCCCTCAAGGGTTGAAACGCCATGAACCCATCCCGGCCCCCCGTTT
Source organism: Limnohabitans sp. 63ED37-2 (assembly GCF_001412535.1). Lineage (GTDB taxonomy): Bacteria > Pseudomonadota > Gammaproteobacteria > Burkholderiales > Burkholderiaceae_C > Limnohabitans_A. Next base: position 2,853,454 of record NZ_CP011774.1, read on the forward strand.
TAGGTGATTTGCACACCTTGCAGGCCGTTTTGGACCCAAAAAACAGCGAAAATGCATGCTGTTGCGAAAAATTCACCCAGCGCTGAGCTGCGGTGACAAAAACCACCAAAGGTAGACAAATGATCGTCCTGAAGGCCACCCAAGACAAATTGCTGTCGGTCCTGCAATCTGTGTCCGGCATTGTCGAGCGCCGCCACACCCTGCCGGTGCTGGCCAACGTGCTGATCCGAAAAACCGGCCACGCCGTGCAGCTGACCACCAGCGACCTCGAAATCCAGATCCGCACCACCGCCGAGATGGACGGCGACCCAGGCGACTTCACCACCACCGTGGGCGCCCGCAAGCTCATCGACATTTTGCGCACCATGCCCGCTGACCAAACCGTCAGCCTCGAATCGTCGCAAGCCAAGCTGATCTTGAAGGGCGGCAAGTCCAAGTTCACCTTGCAGACCTTGCCCGCAGAAGACTTCCCGCTGGTGCAAGAAGCCGCCAGCTTCGGCCCCGTGTTCAGCGTGCCGCAAAAGACCCTCAAGCAATTGCTGGGGCAAGTCTCGTTTGCCATGGCCGTGCACGACATCCGTTACTACCTCAACGGCATTTTGTTTGTGGCCGAAGGCAACCGCTTGAGCTTGGTCGCCACCGACGGCCACCGTCTGGCCTTCACCGCAGCCACACTCGACGTGGAAGTGCCCACCAAACAAGAAGTCATCTTGCCGCGCAAAACCGTGCTCGAGCTGCAGCGCTTGCTGTCCGACGCCGACGGCGCGATCGAGATGCAGTTCGCCAACAACCAAGCCAAGTTCAGTTTTGACGGCATGGAGTTCGTGACCAAGCTGGTCGAGGGCAAGTTCCCCGACTACAACCGCGTCATCCCCAAGGGCCACCGCAACAACCTGACGCTGGGCCGCCAGGCACTCTTGTCTTGCTTGCAACGCACCGCCATCCTGACCAGCGACAAGTTCAAAGGCGTGCGCCTGAATCTGGAGCCCGGCACGCTGCGTGTGGCGTCAACCAACGCCGAGCAGGAAGAAGCCGTGGACGAACTCGACATCGATTACGGCGGTGACGCCATCGAGATCGGCTTCAACGTGACCTACATCATCGACGTGCTCAGCAACATGGGCCAGGACATGGTCCGCATCGATCTGGCCGATGGCAACAGCTCGGCGCTGATCACGATCCCCGAGAACGACAACTTCAAATATGTGGTGATGCCGATGCGCATTTAAGGCGAAAACCCTTGATGGCCACTTAAGGCCCCATATCGAAACCCGCGACCCTTCGCGGGTTTCGGCCATTCAAGCGACAGAGAAAATTGAACATGACCGACGACATCAACCCCAGCGAAGAAGCGTTCACCACCGCGCAACCCAAAATCGATGCCAACCAAGCGGGCGCATCCGAAGGCTACGGCGAAGGCTCCATCCAGATTCTGGAAGGCCTAGAAGCGGTGCGCAAGCGCCCCGGCATGTACATCGGTGACACCTCTGACGGCACGGGCCTGCACCACTTGGTGTTCGAGGTGGTGGACAACTCGATTGACGAAGCGCTGGCGGGCCACTGCGACGACATCGTCGTCACCATCCACAGTGACAACTCCATCAGCGTGACAGACAACGGTCGCGGCATCCCCACGGGCGTGAAGATGGACGACAAGCACGAGCCCAAGCGCAGTGCGTCTGAGATCGCTTTGACCGAACTGCATGCAGGCGGCAAGTTCAACCAAAACAGCTACAAGGTCTCGGGCGGTTTGCACGGCGTGGGTGTGTCTTGCGTGAACGCCTTGAGCAAGTGGTTGCGCCTGACGGTGCGTCGCGAAGGCAAAGTGCACCAGATCGACTTTGCCAAAGGCTTTGTGCAAAATCGTTTGCTCGAGACGGTGGACGGCGTTGAAGTCTCGCCCATGCGAGTGACGGGTGCCACCGACAAGCGCGGCACCGAAGTGCATTTCTTGCCTGACGTGGAAATCTTCACGCAGAACACCGATTTCCATTACGAGATTTTGGCCAAGCGTTTGCGCGAGTTGTCCTTCTTGAACAACGGCGTGCGCATCCGCCTCAAAGACGAGCGCAGCGGCAAAGAAGACGACTTCTCTGGCGCAGGTGGCGTCAAAGGCTTTGTGGACTTCATCAATGCCAATAAAAAAGTGTTGCACCCCAACGCCTTCCATGCCAACGGCGAGCGCCCAGCCGACAGCTACGGCGGCATCCCCGGCACCAGCATCGGTGTGGAGGTGGCCATGCAGTGGAACGACGGCTACAACGAGAACGTGCTGTGCTTCACCAACAACATCCCGCAGCGTGACGGTGGTACCCACCTGACTGGCCTGCGTGCCGCGATGACCCGCGTGATCGCGAAGTACATCGAGAAAAACGAGATCGCCAAAAAGCAAAAAGTCGAAGTCAGCGGCGACGACATGCGCGAAGGCCTGTGCTGCGTGTTGAGCGTGAAAGTGCCCGAGCCCAAGTTCTCCAGCCAGACCAAAGACAAGCTGGTGTCGAGCGAAGTGCGTGCCCCGGTGGAAGACATCGTGGCCAAAGCCCTGACCGACTTTTTGGAAGAGCGCCCCAACGACGCCAAGATCATCTGCGGCAAGATTGTGGAAGCCGCCCGCGCCCGCGAAGCCGCCCGTAAAGCCCGCGAAATGACACGCCGCAAAGGCGTGCTCGACGGCATGGGCCTGCCCGGAAAACTGGCCGACTGCCAAGAAAAAGACCCGTCCCTGTGCGAAATCTACATCGTCGAGGGAGATTCGGCCGGAGGCTCGGCCAAGCAAGGCCGCGACCGCAAATTCCAAGCCATCTTGCCTCTGCGCGGCAAGATCCTGAACGTGGAAAAAGCCCGCTATGAAAAGCTGCTCACCAGCAACGAAATCGTCACACTGATCACCGCCTTGGGCACCGGCATTGGCAAGGCCAGCGCCGAATCGGGCAAGAGCGGCACCGACGACTTCAACGTCGACAAACTGCGCTACCACCGCATCATCATCATGACCGACGCCGACGTGGACGGCGCGCACATCCGCACTCTGCTGCTGACCTTCTTCTACCGCCAGATGCCCGACCTGGTGGAGCGTGGCCACATCTACATCGCCCAGCCGCCACTCTACAAAGTCAAGGCTGGCAAAGAAGAGCTTTACCTGAAAGACGGCCCAGCGCTCGACGGCTTCTTGCTGCGCATCGCGCTCAAAGACGCCAGCATCAGCACGGGCGGCGCTGCGCCGCAAGTGCTCACAGGCGAGACGCTTGAAGCCCTGGCCCGCAAACACCAAGTGGCCGAACACGTCATTGCACGCCTCTCCAACTTCATGGACGCCGAGGCCCTGCGGGCCATGGCCGACGGCGTGTCGCTCAACCTCGACACCTTGGAGCAAGCTGCGGCCTGCGCCCCTGCGCTTCAAGCCAAACTGCGCGAACTCAACACCACCGGCATTCCGGCCGAAGTGAGCGCCGAGTTTGACGTGCGCACCGACAAACCGATTCTGCGCATCAGCCGCCGCCACCACGGCAACATCAAGAGCAGCATCATCACGCAAGACTTTGTGCACGGCGCCGACTACGGGGCTCTGGCCGAAGCGGCTGAGACCTTCCGCGGTTTGCTAGGCGAAGGTGCCAAAGCCAGCCGCGGTGAAGGCGAGCGCCAGAAAGAAGAAAAAGTGGGCGACTTCCGTCAGGCCATGCATTGGCTCATCAGCGAAGCCGAACGCACCACCAGCCGCCAGCGCTACAAAGGCCTGGGCGAGATGAACCCCGCCCAGCTGTGGGAAACCACCATGGACCCCACCGTGCGCCGCCTGCTGCGCGTGCAGATCGACGACGCCATCGAAGCCGACCGCGTGTTCACCATGCTCATGGGCGACGAAGTCGAGCCACGCCGCAACTTCATCGAAGCCAACGCGCTGCGGGCGGGCAACATCGATATTTGACCTTTATAGGTTGAATGAAGCCGCCCTGCCACGCGTTCTGTGCGCGTGGCGCGGCGCACCCCATGCCACACCTGCCAGTGTGGTGTCTGTTTTTACTTTGTACGGGCCTGTCCGGCCCTGAAGCACCATGACTTCTGACGTCAGCGCCCACACACGCAACTTCACGCTCAGCGATTTCGACTTTGAGCTGCCCCCCGAGTTGATTGCCCAACACCCCGCCGCCGAGCGAAGCGGCTCGCGTTTGCTTGATGGCTCATCGGCCATGGTCGTCGACCGCATTTTTCACGAACTGCCCAGCTTGCTGAATGCGGGCGATCTGCTGGTGTTCAACGACACCAAGGTGGTCAAGGCCCGCATTTTTGGCGAGAAAGCCTCGGGCGGAAAACTCGAATTGCTGATCGAACGCGTCTTGCCGGGCCATCAGGTGGTGGCGCACATGAAGGTCAGCAAAAAGCCGCTGGTGGGCGGCAAGATGTTCATGATGGGCGGCGCCCACCAGGGCGGGTTTGACGCCGTGCTGTTGGGTCGCTGGCCCGATGAAAACGGCCAACTGTTTCACCTGCAACTGAGCGATGAGCCACACGCCTTGATGGAGAAGCACGGCGTGGTGCCACTGCCGCCTTACATTGAGCGCCCTGCGGGTGCGATCACCCACACCGATTCCGAAGAAGACGCTCAGCGCTATCAGACCGTTTTTGCGCGTGCGCCCGGTGCGGTGGCTGCGCCCACGGCCGCGCTGCATTTTGACGAAGGCGTCTTGGCCGCACTGGCGGCGCGTGGCGTGCACACCGCCAGCGTCACCTTGCATGTGGGCGCAGGCACCTTCCAGCCGGTCAAGACCGAGAACATTGCCGAACACCACATGCACAGCGAGTGGTATGAGGTGCCCGAAGCCACGCAGCAGGCCATTGCGGCCTGCAAGGCTCGTGGCGGCCAGGTGGTGGCTGTGGGCACTACGACCGTCCGCACCCTCGAATCCTGGGCCAAGTTCGGTCAGGCCAGCGGCGACACCGAAATTTTCATCACCCCGGGGTTTGAGTTCCAAGTGATCGACCGGCTGATCACCAACTTTCACCTGCCCAAAAGTACGCTGATGATGCTGGTGAGTGCCTTTGCGGGTTACGAGCACATCATGGGCCTGTACCGCCACGCGATTGCGCAGCAGTACCGGTTTTTCAGCTACGGGGATTCGATGCTGCTCAAACGCACCGCACCTGGATCTCAGCCCAGCTGAAGAAACACCCGCCCGCCTTCGATCTTGACCGGCCAGGTTTTGGCGGGTTCTGTGGCGGGGCCACAAGCCACCGAGCCATCGCGCAGGCTGAACTGCGCTTGGTGGAAGGGGCATTCGATGTGGTCGCCCTCCACAAAGCCGTCGCATAACTTGGCGTTGCCGTGGGTGCACAAGTTGTTGATGGCGAAGACTTCGCCCTCCACGCTGAACAGCGCAATGTCTTGGCCTTCGGGGGCGACGGCAATGCCCGCGCCTTCAAACAGATCGGCCTCTGCGGCCACGTCGGTCCAGCTTGTCATGGTCATATCGGGTAAATGATGGCATTGGGGATCATTTCGCTGTCGTACACACACAGGCGTTCGGCGAACTTCAGGCCCTCGGGGGTCAACACGATGGTGTCGATGTAGCGGCCCACGTTGAACACAGTGCTTGCCTTGTCGAGTTTGGTGCGGAACACCGCGTAGTTGGCCTCGGCGTGGATGCGATCACCCTCCACACTTCGCACTACAGGCGCGCCCACCACATGCCGCTGGTAATACGGGTCGTGGTACAGCGTCTCTTGAATGCCGTAGACGCGGTCTTTCAACATGCCTTTGCTGGTGAACGACAGGGTGCACAGCGGAAAGCCGCGCTCGTGGTTTTCTCGTGGGATGAGTTTGTACACGCATTGCTCGGTAAAGAATTCGGGCCACAAATCCCATTGGCCACTGTCCACGGCCAAGGCGTAATCGGCGTAAAGGCGGCTCAAAGCCATGTGGATTTCAAAATTCACCATGGGGATCGTGCTCATCTTTAGGCCTCCATCACTTTGCGCCAGTATTCGTACATGCCCCGAATCAGGGTCTCGGTCACCATGTGGTCGGTCTCGCCCACATCGCGCCCGCCCAACTCCACCAGCATGCGGTGCTCGGGCTTGGTCTCGAAAGCCTGCTGCGAGAACTCGATCACCTCGCCGTCGTCAGCACTCACAAAACCCGCTGGGCCAAACAGGTTGGACTGGCGCAAGCGGCGCTCGATCATCTCCGGCGTGTCGTCCTCAAAGCCGAAATGCGTCCAGACAAAGTCAAACGCACCATGCCCGTCGGGCTGAATGTGCCGGGTGGACACACTGTTGACCTGCTGCTGAAAAATCACGCTGGGGAACAGCGTCATCATCACCGCGGTGGGCATCTGCTCTTCCATTTGCCACCAACCCTCGGGCACGATGTCCAAGAAGCTCGGGTCGTTGAGCTGCATGCTCTCTTTGAAGCTGCTCACCTGTGTGACCTGCGACGCCTGCCCCGTGGCTTGGCCCGCGCTGCCTCGGGTCGAGATCATGGCGGCGTGGCGGTGGTGGGCGTCCATGCGCAGCTCGCTCTTGTTGTCGGCACGCCAAAGGCCAAAGGTCACAAACCAGGTGTGCAAGAGGCCGGGGTGGTAGGGGTCTTTGATGTTCTCTTGCATCAGCTTCCAGTTGCCCGGAATGCGCTGGCGGTTGTAGCCCAGCACCACCAACTTGCGGCCATTGAACAGGCGGTCAAAGTATTTCAGGATGGTCGGGCCCATGAAGTCTTCGAGTGACTCCACAGCATGGTCAAACGACGCGAACACCACGCCACCGCGTGTGGCCACTTTCAGGGCTGTCAGGCCGTGGTCCTTGGGGTCAAAGTCGGCGGGCATGCCGCCATTGACTTTGCCGTCTTGCCGCACACCACGCCGAAACGGCACGCCCTGCAAGTCGCCCTTGAGGCTGTAGCTCCACTGGTGGTAGGGGCAGACAAACTCTTTCTTGTTGCCATGGCGTTCACGGCAAAACTGCATGCCCCGGTGGGCGCAGACGTTTTCGACCACATGGATCTGCCCGTCGGTGGCCCGCGTCATGATGACCGAGCGCTCGCCCACCACGGTGCGTTTGAAGTCGCCGGGATTCGGAATCTCGGCCTCCAGGCCCACATAGCTCCAGTGGCTTTTGTAAAAGAAGCGCTCCAGCTCCTTTTTGTGCCGGTCTTCATCGGTGTAGACGGCAAACGGGACACGGCTGGTGCCGTCCGTTTCCCAGTGGATGGGTTGTTCGCGCATGGCGTCTCCTCGTATTTCTTGATACGCATCATGCGCAAAGCATCAATTTCAGTAAATCGAAATTCAAAGATAATCATTATCTGAATTTCAAATATTCATCGCCACGCCTCCATGGACCTCGCTCGCCTCGACCTGAACCTGCTGCTGGTGTTTCACCACCTGCTGCGGGAAAAACGCGTGTCGGCGGTGGCCACGGTGCTGGGCATGAGCCAGCCTGCCGTCAGCAGCGCCTTGGGCCGACTGCGCAGCAGCTTGGGCGACGAATTGTTTTTGCGCACCCAGCGGGGCATGGAACCCACGGCTTACGCCCTGCAACTGGCCGAACCTGTGGCCACCGCGCTCGACGGCCTGCAGCAAGCGCTCAATGTGCGCGCCTCGTTTGACCCGGCCACAAGCGAGCGCAGCTTCACCCTGGCCATGACCGATGTGGGCGAGATGTATTTTTTGCCCGTGCTGATGGACGCGCTGGCTGGAGCTGCCCCTGCCGTCACGCTGAATGTGGTGGCGGTGACCAGCGCCAGCCTGAAAGACGACATGGCCTCAGGCCGTACCGACTTGGCGCTGGGCCTGCTGCCGCAACTGCAGGCGGGCTTTTTCCAGCAAGCGCTGTTTCGCCAACCTTATGTGTGCCTGATGCGCGAAGCGCACTCGCTGGCCGCAGCCGCCTCCTTGTCGTTCAGCGACTTTGCTGACGCCAGCCATGTGCGCGTGGTCGCCGCAGGCACGGGCCACGGGCGGATCGATGCGGCCATCAGCGAAACGCTGGAACAACAGGGCTTGAAAAGGCGAATTCGCCTGACGGTGCCGAACTATGTCGCTTTGGGCGATGTGCTCGGCCACTCGGACCTGATCGCCACCGTCCCCGAGCGTTTCGCCCAGCGCGTGTCCGGCCCCTTTGCCCTGACCACCCGCGCCCTGCCGCTGGCGGTGGACGGCAGCGCCATTCACCAGTTCTGGCACGCCCGCCTGCACAAAGACCCAGGGCACCAATGGCTGCGCGAGTTGGTCGCGCAATGCTTTGGCGATGGCACCCTCTGACCCCCTTCTACAATCCCTGCCATGCTCCAATTCGACCTGCTCAAAACCGACCCCTCCAGCCACGCCCGTCGCGGCACGCTGACCCTGAACCATGGCGTGGTGCAAACGCCGATCTTCATGCCGGTCGGGACCTACGGCACCGTCAAGGGCGTGATGCCGCGCAGCCTGCACGAGATGGGCGCACAGATCATTTTGGGCAACACCTTCCACCTGTGGATGCGCCCGGGCCTGGACATCATGAAAGGCTTTGGCGGCCTGCATCAGTTCGAGAAATGGGACAAACCCATCCTGACCGACTCGGGCGGATTTCAGGTCTGGTCGCTGGGCGACATGCGCAAGATCACCGAAGAGGGCGTGACCTTTGCCAGCCCCGTGAACGGCGACAAGCTCTTCATGTCGCCCGAGGTGAGCATGCAGATCCAGACCATCCTGAACTCGGACATCGTGATGCAGCTCGACGAGTGCACGCCTTACGAGACCAAGGGCCACCTGACGACCGAGGCCGAAGCGCGCAAGTCGATGGAGATGAGCCGCCGCTGGGCCGTGCGCTCCAAAGACGAGTTCGCCCGCCTTGAGAACCCCAACGCGCTGTTTGGCATTGTGCAAGGCGGCATGTTTGAAAACCTGCGCCAGGAATCACTGGACGCTTTGGTCGAGATGGACTTCCCCGGCTATGCGATTGGCGGCGTGAGCGTGGGCGAGCCCAAAGACCTGATGCTGCAGATCATGGCGCACACCCCGCACCGGCTGCCCGCCCACAAGCCGCGCTACCTGATGGGCGTGGGCACGCCTGAAGATTTGGTGCAGGGCGTGGCCGATGGCGTGGACATGTTCGACTGCGTGATGCCCACCCGCAATGCCCGCAACGGCACGGTCTTCACCCGCTTTGGCGACCTGAAACTGCGCAACGCCCGACACAAAAACGACCCTCAACCGCTGGACACCAGCTGTACCTGCCATGCCTGCGCGGGAACGTCTGGCGTGTCGTGGGACAACGGCGGCCGAGACGGTTTCAGCCGCGCTTACATGCACCACCTGGACCGCTGCGGCGAAATGCTCGGCCCCATGCTGACCACCATCCACAACCTGCACTACTACCTGAACCTGATGCGTGAAGTGCGCGAGTCGCTGGACGTGGGTCAGTTCGCACAGTTCCGGGCGCAGTTCAAGTCGGATCGGGCTCGCGGCGTGTGATCAATCGGTCGTGAACACCGTCAGCACCCCGGTGTAACCGTACAGCTGCTGGCGAGCAATCTCGCCAGCGGCAAAAAAGCCCACCAGCGGCACATCGCCCAAGGCATGCCGAATGATCTGCATCTCGGCACTCGGCCCGCCAAAGTGCGGGCCACCGCGCCCAGTGCAGCTCACATACACAGCGCCTGCAATGCGCTGACCCGCTTGGGGCACCGTGGGCACCGGGTCGTCGCTCATGGCGTTGATCGCCTCGATGGACAGCATCTCGGGCTCCAGCGCTTCGCGAATTTCGGCGCACACGCGCACCAGGTCGGCACGGGCCGCTTGCACGTCGCGGCGGCAAAACGTCAAGCGCATGCCCGGCTCCAGGTGTTCGGCAATCGCCACGCCCTGGCGTAAAGGGTCCAGGCCAATGATGTGACGCACCCGCACGTCGTTGCCCAGATTGCCTGCACGGCCCACGCCAGATTGCCCGGGCGCACTCAGGCCCACCAGGGTGGAGCGCACCACGGCAATGGCTTTTTGCGGCTCACTCAGGCTGATGTCCAGATCGGCCAGCATCACATCCAGTGCAGGCTCGCCCGCCAGCTTGAGCACCACATGGCCTTCGGCTTCGGTGATCTCGCGCTCGGGCGCCACCGGTTGGCAGCCTTGCGTCACGCGTGAGAGCAAGCGCACTTCGGGCGAAAACGCCACGCCGCTCAAGCCACCTTGGAGGACACCGCCGTGCACCTCTGGGCCACCCGCGTCTTCGGCCCGCACCGCAAACTGCACACTGCGGGTGCGGCTGGCGCTCAAACCGCCAAACAAATAGCCTTGCTGCGTGCGCTCGGCCATCTCTTTGATCAGCTCGGCCAAGTCGGGCGTGTTCGGATCGGCGTGCACCAAGGCCGCATCGGCCCAGCCCGATGGCAGCGGCGACACCCCAGAAAACACGCGGTACTGCTCGGGCGACAGGTCGCACAGCATGAGCGCCATGGCGGGTTCGTCAAAGTACTCGGCGTTGTTCACCGCCACGCCAATGCCCACCGTGCCTGCCCAGTCGGGCACCTCGGGCAAGGCCTGGCGCAGGTGGTCGAGCAGCGCTTGCGCCTCGGGCGCGTAATGGTCGGTGATGTAAAGCAAGCCTAAACGGGGCTGGCTGGCGTAATCGGGCAAACCCATCTGGGCGCGCAACTGCGCGAGCACCAGGCCAGCGGCCATTCGCCACTGTGGGTGGGTGGCATGGCCACAGGGAAACAAGTTCATGGCGCTTTGCGCTTGGCGGCCGCCTTGCGCGGCGCAGATTTGGCAACCGGTTTGGTTTTAACAGCGGCTGACTTCTTGGCCACGGCCTTTTTGGCGGGGCTTGGTTTTTTGCCAGCGGCTGACGTGCTGGCCCCTTTGGCCGTCATGCCTGTCTTCATGGCTTCGGCGGCCACGTCTTTGACGGCCGCTGCGGCAATGTTTTGAAACTGCTGGGTCAAGGCACCCCACCACTGCATTGGGTCCACCGCAGGCTTTGCCGAAGCGGGCCCCGTTGTGGATTCTTCAGGCGCATCTTTGACCGCATCGTCTGCTGGAACGGGTTTCGGCTCAGGGGCAGCCCGTGGCGTCACCGATTGTGGCGCAGCAGCTTGCGGCTCAGGTGCTGGTGAAGGCGCTGGTGCAGGCGCTTTGACCGTGAAGGCCTTGGCCAAGTCGGCCATGTTCACATTCATGCTTTGCAGCGTGGTCAAGGTCATTTTTTGCACTTCCATCGCCTGGATGGTGGCCTTGAGCGCCGTGGTGTTTTGCTCCAACCAAAAGAGCACCGACTTCAACTCTTGAATGCGTTTGTCGATGTCTTCGATGCTGAGCGTAGGCGCCACCCAACTGGCCATTCCGGGCATCCCAGCGGCCGCAGCGGGCTGGGCTTGGGCTGCGTTTTTGGACAGATTTTGTAAAAAGTCAAAGCCCGGCACAAATTGGCCAAAGCCGAAGGCAGAGGGTTCGCTCATGGCAGTTCCTTGAAAAGTGTTCTGCAAAGCTTACCCGAAGAGCCTTTCAACCCTCCACAAACACCCTCGCCTTGCGTGGCGTCAACACCAGCGTCTCGCCTTCTTTGAAGTCTTGCTGGCGGTATTGAGAGGCCGACAACTGTGCTTCGATGACGGCGTCTTTGCCGAACATGCCCGCTTCCACGGGCTCGAGCTCCAAACGGGCCACTGGCCCCACCACAATGGCGCGGGTCAGTTTGGCCACAATGCCCGTGTTGGCAGCACCCGGGGTGTAGCGGGTCACATCCAGGTCGTGTGGACGCACATAGGCAAACGCCTTGGCGTCTTGCACCTGGCCATGCTCCGGCGTGTCCAAGCGAATGGCGTGTTGATCTGCACCGATGAGCATTTCGCCCTCGTGCGCACGGCCATGGAACAGGTTCACATCGCCCAGAAAGCCATACACAAAGGGGCTGGCCGGTTGGTCCCACACTTGCTGGGGCGAGCCAATTTGCTCGATGTTGCCTTTGTTCATCAGCACCACGCGGTCGGCCACTTCCAGGGCTTCTTCCTGATCGTGCGTGACAAAGATGCTGGTGACATTGAGCTCGTCGTGCAGGCGACGCAACCAGCGGCGCAGCTCTTTTCGCACCTTGGCGTCCAGAGCGCCAAAGGGCTCGTCGAGCAGCAGCACCTTGGGCTCAACCGCCAGTGCGCGAGCCAGCGCAATGCGTTGGCGCTGTCCGCCCGAGAGTTGCGAGGGGTAGCGGTCGGCCAGCCAGTCGAGTTGCACCAGACCCAAAAGTTCGTGCACCTTGCGCTTGATCTCGGATTCGCTCGGGCGCTGGTTGCGGGGCTTGACGCGCAGGCCAAAAGCCACGTTCTCGAACACCGTCATGTGCCGGAACAAGGCGTAGTGCTGGAACACAAAGCCCACCTGGCGTTCGCGCACATGCACATGCGTGGTGTCTTCGCCGCTGAAGGCGATGGTGCCGCGGTCGGCCGTCTCCAGCCCTGCAATGATGCGCAGCAGCGTGGTTTTGCCGCAGCCAGACGGCCCCAGCAGGGCGACGAGTTCGCCCGACTCGATGTCGAGGCTGACGTTGTTCAGTGCCGTGAAGTCACCAAACTGTTTGTCGATGTTGCGGATTTCAATGCTCATGGTTCAAACCGTTGTCAAAGAGGTGTTCAGGCCGTGGGGCGTTCAGGGGGTGTGTTGGCCGAAGCCTTGAGCTCTTGCTCATGCCGCCACTCGATGAATGACTTGATGGCCAGCGTCACCAGAGCCAGCAAGGCCAGCAGCGAGGCCACCGCAAAAGCGGCCACCGACTGGTATTCGTTGTAGAGAATCTCGACGTGCAGCGGCATGGTGTTGGTCTGGCCACGGATATGCCCGGACACCACCGACACCGCACCGAACTCGCCCATAGCGCGTGCATTGCACAAAATGACGCCATACAGCAGGCCCCATTTGATGTTGGGCAGGGTCACGCGCCAGAAGGTTTGCCAGCCTGTGGCACCCAGCACAATGGCCGCTTGTTCTTCGTCGTTGCCCTGGGCCTGCATCAGCGGAATCAATTCACGTGCAATGAAGGGGAAGGTGACAAACACGGTGGCCAAAATGATGCCGGGCACCGCGAACACGATCTTGATGTCGTTCGCCTGCAACCAGGGACCGAACCAGCCTTGCGCTCCGAACATCAACACGTAAATCAGGCCCGCTACCACGGGTGACACCGAAAACGGCAAGTCCACCAGCGTCGTCAACAGCGACTTGCCCTTGAACTCGTACTTGGCAATCGCCCAGGCGGCGGCCACGCCAAACACCAGATTGAGGGGCACGGCCACGGCCGCAGTGATCAAGGTCAGGCGGATCGCCGACCAGGCATCGGGCTCTTTCAGCGCTTCGAGGTAGGCATCCAGGCCTTTGCGCAAGGCTTCGGTGAACACCGCAGCCAGAGGCAAGACCAAAAACAAAAACATGAAGGTCAGCGCCAGGCCGATCAGGCTGCGGCGAATCCAGCGGGCTTCGGTGGTGCCCGCCTGGACTTTGCGAGGAGCGAGTGTCTGGCTCATGATGTGGCTCCCGAGCGGCGGCGTTGCCAGGTTTGCAGGCCGTTGATGATCAGCAGCAGGATGAAGGACACCACCAACATCACCAGGGCCACGGCGGTAGCGCCTGCGTAGTCGTATTGCTCAAGCTTGCCGATGATGATGAGGGGCGTGATCTCGGAGACCATCGGCATGTTGCCGGCAATGAAGATGACCGAGCCGTACTCACCGATGGCGCGTGCAAAGGCCATGGCAAAGCCGGTGAGCAGCGCCGGGGCGATGGTCGGAAAAATCACCTTGCTGAAGGTCTGCCAGCGCGTGGCGCCCAGGCAGGTAGCGGCTTCTTCGAGCTCTTTCTCGGCGTCTTCGAGCACAGGCTGCACCGTGCGCACCACAAAGGGCAGGCCGATGAAGATGAGCGCGATCACCACGCCATTGGGGTTGAAGGCCAACTGGATGCCCAGCGGCTCCAGGTATTGGCCGATCCAGCCGTTGCCCGCCAGCAGCGCAGTGAGCGAAATGCCCGCCACCGCAGTGGGCAGCGCAAAGGGCAAGTCCACCAGCGCATCCACGATCTTTTTGCCAAAAAAGTCATAGCGCACCAGCACCCAGGCGACCAGCATGCCGAAGAACACATTGACCAGCGCCGCGATCAGCGAAGCGCCAAAGGTCAGGCGGTACGAGGCCATGACACGCGGCCCGGTGACCGCTGCCCAGAACTGGTCCCAGGTCAAGGTGAAGGTTTTGAAGACCAGCGCCGACAAGGGGATCAGCACAATCAGGCTCAGGTAAAAGATGGTGAAGCCCAGGGTCAGGTTGAACCCGGGCAACACTTTGACGGGCGTCCGCTTGGGGGCAGACGCCGCAAGGCTCAATGCGGTCATGGGGAAAACTTATTTGACGGTGTAGATCTTGTCGAACAAACCGCCGTCGTTGAAGTGCACGCGCTGTGCATCGGCGAAGGAGCCAAAGACCTCGTTCACCGTGAACAGCTGCAAGGGCTTGAAGGTGTTGGCGTGTTTTCTCAGGATGGCCGGGTTGCGTGGGCGCAAGGCGTGTTTGGCGGCGATCTCCTGGGCTTCGTCAGAGTACAAATGGTCCAAATAGGCCTTGGCCAACTCGCCCGTGCCCTTTTTGGCCACGGTGCGCTCCACCACCGCCACCGGGTTCTCGGCCACGATGCTGATGGACGGGTGGATCGCATCGACCTTGCCCGTGCCAAATTCGCGGTCCACCGAGATGACCTCGGACTCGAAGGTGATCAGCACATCGCCAATGTTGCGCTGCAAGAAAATGGTGGTCGCATCGCGCCCGCCCTTGGCCAGCACGGGCACGTTTTTGTAGAGCTTGCTCACGAACTCGGACGCATCGGCGTCCGAGCCGCCCTTCTTTTTCACATAACCCCACGCCGCCATGTAGGCCATGCGGCCGTTGCCACCGGTCTTGGGGTTGACCACGATCACCTTGATGCCGGGCTTGATCAGGTCGTCCCAATCCTTGATGCCCTTGGGATTGCCGTTGCGCGTGAGGAACAGCATGGTCGAGGTGGTGGGCGATGCGTTGTGCGCAAAGCGCTTGCTCCAGTCCTTGGCCACCACACCCGTGCTGGCCAAAAAGTCCACATCGGTGGTGGTGTTCATGGTCACCACATCGGCGTCCAGGCCGTCGTTGACAGCACGCGCCTGGGCGCTGGAGCCACCGTGGGCCTGGTCAATCTTGATGTCTTTGCCTGTGGTCTTTTTGTAATGCGCCACAAAAGCGGCGTTGTAGTCCTTGTAGAACTCGCGGGCCACGTCGTACGAGGCATTGAGCAAGGTCTGGGCGGTGGCGGTGATGCCTGACAAGGCCAGCGTGATGGCCAATGCGATGTGGGTGCGTGTTTTCATGGGGTGATCAAAGGGGAAAATGGGTGCGGTTTCTGACGTTGGGCCATCGCGGTGATGGACCAACATCAAGCCAAGGCCGCGATTGTGAGAGGAGACGCTTCAATCTCAAACAACTCATTTGTTGTTTGCTTATGTCAATTCACAGCTAAAGCAGATGCCTCATCTTTTGGTGTAAATCTGGTCAAAGAAAGCGCCATCGGCAAAGTGGGTTTTGGCGGCTTGCTCCCAGCCGCCAAAGGCTTCTTCGATTTTGAACAGCTTGATCTTGGGTAGCTGTTTGGCGTATTTGGCTTGGGCTTTGGGTGAAATGGGTCGGTAGAAATGCTTGCCTATCAGGTCCTGCGCTTCTTCGGTATACAAGAACTGCAAATAAGCCTCGGCCACTTGGCGGGTGCCTTTTTTGTCCACGTTTTTATCGACCACGGTGACCGCAGGCTCGGCCAGAATGGACAAGGAGGGGTAAACAAAGTCGACCTTGTTGCCGAATTCTTTTTCCAGCAAATACGCTTCGTTTTCCCAGCTGATGAACACGTCACCCTGCGCACGCTGGGCAAAGGTGATGGACGAGCCACGGGCCCCGGTGTCGAGCACGGGCACATTTTTGTAGAGTGCGGCCACAAAGTCTTTGGCCTTGGCTTCATTGCCATATTTGCGCTTGGCAAACTCCCAGGCGGCCAAATAGTTCCAGCGGGCCCCGCCCGATGTTTTGGGGTTGGGTGTAATGACGCTGACGCCGGGTTTGACCAGGTCGTCCCAGTCACGGATAGCCTTGGGGTTGCCCGCACGCACCACCAGCACGATGGTCGAGGTGTAGGGCGAGCTGTTGTGCGGCAGTCGCTTTTGCCAGTCTTTGGGAATCAGGTTGCCGTTTTTGTGCAGGGCGTCGGTGTCACCCGCCAGCGCGAGGGTGGCGACGTCGGCATCCAAGCCGTCAATGATGGAGCGGGCTTGTTTGCCCGAGCCGCCGTGCGACTGCTTGAAGCTCACGTCTTGGCCAGTTTTGGCTTTCCAGTGGGCGGCAAAGGCCTTGTTGAATTCGACGTACAGCTCACGGGTCGGGTCGTAAGACACGTTGAGCAGGCTGACGGAGGTTTGGGCTAGAACACACCCAGCCGAAAAGAACAGCGCGGCAAATGCGGTCAGGTGTCGAAAGAGGCGATGGAGTTTCATGGCTCACTTGAGAATTGCACATCAAAAATCTGATGGGCTGGATTCTGGAAGCGTGCCAAGAAAAAACAAACGACAGTTTTTCTATTTCTTCATGCGCAAAAAATCTATTCACCAGGGCTGATTTTCCCTGTCGCAGCCCCAAAGGCATTTAACTGCGCACACCAGCGCTTGCGCGTGGCTGCCCAAAACGGTCCAAGCCCCTTTGGCTCAAAAAGCCTGATCGGCCGTGAAGGTAACGCGGTGAAGTTTGCGGTGCTGCGGGTAAAAGTCGGCCACGGCGTAATGCTGGGTCGAGCGGTTGTCCCACACCGCCAATGAATGGGGCTGCCAGCAAAACCGCGCCTGCACTTCGGGCGCGGTGATCAGCCCAAACAATTGCGCCAACAAGGCGTCGCTTTGCGTGCGCGGCAGGCCATGGATGTGGGTGGTGAAGGTCGGGTTGACGTACAAAATCTTTTTGCCCGTGACAGGGTGCACACGCACCACCGGGTGCGTCACGGGCGGGTATTTGGCGCGAGCAGCCTGCAGCTGCTCACCCGTGGCATCTTGGCGCAGCAAGTATTCGGTCCAGCCGGTCACCTCCCAGGTGTGCATGGCACTCAGGGTTTCCAGATAGGCTTTGAAGTCAGCAGGCAAGGCCTCGTAGGCGGTGGTCATGCTGGCCCAGACGGTGTCGCCACCGCTGGCCGGAATCACTTGCGCATACAGGCTGGTGCCTATCGGTGGGTTGGCCTGCCAGGTGATGTCTGAATGCCAATTGTTGTTGGCAGCGGGCCGCTCGGCGGTGCTTTCCACAATTTCAATCTCGGGCTGACTCTCCACACGCGGAAAGAAGGCTTTGACTTCGTTGACTTGGCCAAAACTGCGTGTGAAGGCCACCTGCTGAGCCGGGGTGAGCACTTGATCCCGGAAAAAGATCACCTCGAACCGGGCCAAAGCGTCCTTCAGCTCGGTTTGTGCCAGATCACTCAGTGGCTGCGATAAGTCCAAACCATGGAGCGTGGCCCCGATGTTGGGGGTGAAGGGCTTGGCTACAAATGACTCGTAAACATGTGGCAATTGGATCGAATGGACCATGACTTTTCCTTTGCCAACAGTTTACGTGGGGTGATCACTCAGGTTGGCCCACTCAGCAGTCTTTGCATCGCCCGCTTGGCTGTCGCAAACGCATTGGCCCGCATCCCGGCAAACATGTCTTTTAGGAACTGTCTGGCCAGTGGCTGCGCTTTTTCGGGCGAACCGGCATTGAAGGGGGGCTGCGGGTCGTACTCCAGGTACAGCTGCACCGCCTCGGCATAGACCCGGCTTTTCAGCAGTGCCACCAACTTGAGGCCAAAGTCGATCCCGGCCGTCACGCCGCCGCCTGTGATGCGGTTGCGGTCCACCACAATGCGGCCCCGCGTGGGAATCGCGCCGAGCTCCTTGAGCACATCGCGAGTGTCCCAATACGAGGTGGCTTTGTAGCCCTTGAGCAAACCCGCTGCCCCCAGAATCAAGGAGCCGGTGCACACGCTGGTCACATAGCGGGCGGTTTGACCCTTGGCCTTGAGAAAGGCGAGGACTTCCGGGTCTTCCATCATGGTGAAGGTACCCGGCACACCGCCGGGCACAAACAACACGTCCAGCTGCTCGGGGCATTGCGCGAAGGTCGTCGTGGGTTTGACCGGAATGAGCGCTGCAGGCCCCGGGCTTTCATTGCCCACTGGCTCCAGGTCTTTCCAAAGCAGGTGGATTTCCTTGTTCATCAAGGCCTCGAACACGGTCAAGGGCCCAACCAAATCCTGCAAAAACATGCCCGGATAAACCAGCATGCCGATGGTGATTTTGGGGCCGCCAATGAGCGGCGCGTAACGGTCCATGGTGGCCAAGTGGTGCTCATCAGCAGCTTGCTTTGAGGGCGCTTGCACGGCAGCGGGCTTGGCCGACGCTTGGGACGTCTGCATGGCCAAGTAGCCCAGCACCACAGAGGGCCAGGACAACAAACGAGAGAAATAACGACGGTTCATGAGAGCTCAAGGGGCACCCTTGCGGATGCCCCCTCCTGTGGCGTGGTGGATGGATCAGAATTTCGTGCTGATGCCCACCACCAGGCTGCGCGGCAAACCGGGTACGACTTGGCCACCACCAAAATAGGCCATGGGCGCGTAGTACTGCTTGTTGAGCAGGTTGCTGATGCTGGCGCTGTACTGGATGTCGCCGCGCTTGTAACTGGCCTGTGCATCCCACAAGGTGACAGCGGGCATCAAGAAGGTGTTGTTGGTGTCGCCTGCCAGGTTGGAGCGATGCGACGCGCCCAAGCCCAGGCCCAAACCGCTCCACTCGCCTTGTCGCACGTCGTAACGTGCTGCCACGCGCATTGTCTGTTCAGGCACGTTGAACAGGCGTTTACCCACCCAAGCGGCATTGGTGTCATGCGTGATTTCTGCGGTTTGGTGCGTATAGGCCGCAATCCAAGCCAGTGAAGGTGAGGCTTGCCAGCGCACGTCGACATCGAGGCCTTTGGCTTGCTGCACACCCGTTTGCACAGAAAAGCCTGGATTGGCCGGATCTGACACGGCGGCGTTCTTGCGTTGAATGTCAAACAAGGCGGCTGTGGCGCTCAAACCCTGCCAGCCCTTGATGCGCAGACCCAGTTCTTTTTGCTCGGCCTCTTCCATTTTGGGCGCCACGCTGAACAAGGAGCCGAAAGGCACACGGGACATCTGGCTGTAACCACCAAAGAACGACACAACATCACTGGCATCAAAGACAGCACCAAAACGTGGCGTGACCTTGTTGTTGGTGCTTTGGTTGTTGATACCCCAATCCGCATACAAATCTTTGGCCTCGGTGCGTGTATGGCGCAAGCTGCCATGCAGGTGCCAAGAACCCACTTGAATTTGGTCTTGCACATAAACCACGGTCGAAGTGCTGCGGTTTTGTTGCTGATTGGCCGCAGCAGGCACAGCAGGCTCACCCCAAGCGGGACGCACGTAGTTCAACAAATTAACTGGCGTAAACGACGGCGAGTTCGCAAAAGCCAAGAATCCATCGTCACGGGTTTTGTCTTGGTCCAGGCCAAAACTGATGCGGTGCAAAGCACCCCCTGATTTGATGGATGTGTTCAAGCTGACTTGGAGGGTATCCGAGGTCAGTTTCTCCCACAAACGCAATCCCGCCAAATTCACCGAGGATCCGAAGCCACTGCCAAAAAGACTTGTCCGACCATAGGGAAATGGAAAGACCCCCCGCTGATCCACTTCTGCCGTGTTGTGCGCTGCCAGCGCCTTCAAAGTCCAGTCATCGTTCAAGACTTGTGTCCACTGCACATTCAAGCCGCGTGCCTTTTGTGTGGTGTCGGGCAAGCCTGTGGCCGTGATGAATGTACTGCGTGCCACCCCAGCAGCAGGTTCATTGGCCGAGGCACTGGCGCGGGGCAAGCCCGAATAATCTACTGTGGTGCTGTCCAGCATGCGGGCCTTGATGACCACTTTGGTTTTGGCATCGGGCGACCAGGACAGGCTCGGATTCAGCGCCGACTTGCGGAAGAACACACCTTGGGTTTCGCTGTCAGAGCGGTCATGCTCGCCATTGACCCGAAACGCCCACGCCTCGTTGATCGGCTGGTTCAGGTCAAAGTGCGCATTGCGGCGACCAAAGTTACCCAACTTGACACCCACTTCACGCGAGGCCGTGGCAACAGGGTCTTTGGTCGTCACAGCAATGGTGCCGCCCACCGTCGAATAATTGCCAATCGCCTGGCCGCTGCCATACAGGCCACCCGCGGGGCCTTTGATCACATCCATTTGCTGAATGCCCACCAGGCTCTCCTGGTTTTGGAACCAACCGGGCACCGAGACACCATCGACCACCATGGCCGCGTTGAAGCCCCGGATTTTGAAGCCCACGTTGTTGCTGTCGCGTGGATCGATTTCGTTCACATTGCTGACATTGCGTAAGGCGTCCGAAACCGTTTTGCTGCCCTGGTCCTCGATGACCGAACGTGGAATGCTCACGATGGACTGGGGCACTTGCTCAACAGGCACCGCAGAGCGGGTGGCAGCTTGCGTCAAGGCTGGCTGATATCGGTCTTTGTCAGCCGTGATTTCGATGGTTTGTGTTTGGGCTTGGGCCAAAGCGGCGCAGCAAGCCGATGCGGCCATGGCCACGGTGGAGAAGTTCAGTTTTGTTTTCATGTTCTGACGAGATCTGGATGTGCAAGAAAAAACTGCACGCAAAAAGACATCACCCAATCAATTCGGGTGGAGACAAATCGCCTTGCGGCGTTCAGATCTGGTCAGGTGGCCCGCGAGAAGGCAGTGGCGGCGCGGTGCGGACCAGCAGCAGCGCCTCGGGCAAGGCTTGCACGATGTGGGCGCGTGCATCGTTCACATGCGCCAAAGCGGCCACCGTGGGCGGCGGCAATGCAGGTGTGGCGTGGGCGCACAGCGGGCAGTCCATGTTGCTGGTCAGCGGTGGGGCTTCACCCTCGCCTTGCACCACCACCTTCATGATGCCCATGCTTGAACACACCACGTCCATGGTCTTGGGCTGCAACGTGGCGGCCAACACCGAAACACCCACAAACAGCACGTACCAAATCAGCACGAGGCGACTCAGCGAGTGAAAGAAGCGGTGTGAACGGTGCATGTCCATGCCTCAACGACTGGCAGCCCACGGATTCGCGTGGCGAGGGTTGTGAACAAAGGTGTGGTCGGTCAAGGTGTTCAAGAAAGCGACCAGGTCGCTGACTTCTTGCTCGCTGACCTCGAAGCCCCCGATCAATGAACTGCGCAAGGGGCTGGGCCCGTTGGTCGTGCCGCCTGCACGGCCAGCCTGCGCATAGTGGGCGCGGATGACTTGGTCGAGCGTGGCGATCGAACCGTCGTGCATGTAGGGCGCAGTCAGCGCAATGTTGCGCAGGCTGGGCGTGCGGAACTTGCCCATGTCATCGGCGTCGCCCGTGAACTCGCTGATGCCCGGGTTGTCTGCGGGGTAAGCACCCCGGCCATCCATGTTGTGCAGGCCCGTGTTGTGAAAGCCGCGCTCGGCCAATGGCAGCTTGCTGTGGCGGATGTTGTCGGTGAAGGTGAAGCTGCCGTGGCAGTGGTAGCACTCCATCTTTTCGCCAAAGAACAGGCTTTCTCCTCGCTTGGCTGCTGGGGATATGGCCGTGGGCTGGCCGCCGTATTTGTAGCGGTCATACGGGCTGTCAAACGAGAGCAGGCTGCGCTGAAAACTGGCCAAGGCTTTGGTCAGTGTGCCCAGCGAATACAAAGCTTCGCTGCCTTTTGCGGCTTCGTCCGGAAAGGCTTTGACAAACAAGTCGCGGTAACGCGCATCGGCTTGCAGGCGTTCAAACAGATCTTTCTCTCGCCCTGCCATGCCCATCTCGACCGGGTGCTCGCCAAACAGCGGAATGAGCGCTTGCACCTCCAAAGCCGTGAGGTTGGGGTTGGCCCAAGTCAGCACCGGCAGATAGGCCACATTGGCCAGCGCCATGGCACTGCGCTGACCCGCTTGCCCGGTCACGCCTTTGGCCACGGCCAGACCATCGGTGAAGGCTTTGTCCTGGTGGTGGCAGGTGGCGCACGACATGCTGCTGTCAGCCGACAGGCGTTGGTCGTAAAACAGGTGCCGCCCCAGCTCAACCTTGGCCGCACTCATCGGGTTGTCTGCGGGCACCACAGGGCGTGGCACCCAGGCAGGCAAGTCCCAATGAAAAACGTCTGTAGAACTGCCCGTGAGCAAAGCCCAACCAGCCAAGGCCAGCAGGCAGGTGCTCAGGATTTTGCGCAAAGGGTTCATGGCCGAGCTCTGGGGTGCAGATCAGCGCTTGGACAAAAGGCGTTGAGGGCCTGCAGCGGCCACGCCGTCGTAGGCCAGGCCCAGCGCCTGCATCACAGGTGGGCAGTCGCCGTCTTTGGGGAAGCTCATGCAGCCGGGCGATGTGCCTTTGGCGTTGACGTCCACATTGGCCTGTGCCAGCACCGCGCCCATGTCGGCCACCACGGTGTTTTTGCGCAGGTCAAAGCCATCGAGGCGTACCGTCATGCGGTTGGGGTTTTGGCAAGCGCTGGGGGCTTGGGTTTTGCTCTCGCCCGCGCATGCCGTGCTGCCCAGGTGCACCGAGTAACGGGTGACTGGGCCCATGGCGTTGGCTGCTGCGGGTTGGTCTGTGCTGATGCCACTGCTGGCGGTGTCGAACTTGATGAACTTGTAGCCGCCTTGCCAGTTCCAGAACATGGCTGTGGAGTTGAGCGGCGCGGGGGCGACCGTGGGGTCTTGGTGATTTTGTGCAAAGGGCACGCCCACGGTGAGTTCCACCCCGGTGTACTCGCCCGCAGGCGCTTGGCCGCGCACGCTGGTGTTGGTGGCTTCTGTGCCATTGCGGCAAGGGCCTGCGCCGTTTTCAAAGTCCAGCAGCGCCACCGATTGCTGTTGCCACACGCCGTCTTGCGCGAGTTGCACGGGCACGGTGCTGCCGTCTTGGCGCACCAGCTTGACCTCACTCACGTACATGCGAAAGTCGCTGGGCGTGATGGTCGAGCGCGTGGTGCCAACGCCTTCGTAACGCTGGCCGCAGGCAAAGGGCTGGCCGTTGATTTGGGCAGCAAACTTCAGCTCAACAGCTTGGGAAGTGGGTGGGCTGGGCAGGGTGTTGCAGGCGCTCACGGCCAAGACCACTGCCGTCAGGGTGAAGAGATTTTTCATCGTGTTCTCCAGTTCAAAAATCAATGCTTGTGCGCAGGCGCACCTGCACGCGGTGTTTGCACCCAGACGTTCACACGCCGGGTACCTGCTTTTTCAAAGACCAGCTCCAGATCGAAGCGGTCACCGTCTTTGAGGGATTGGGCCATGTCCAGCAGCATCAAGTGGTGCGTGCCTGCGCCGCCGTGGCGCAAAGACACTTCAGTTTGCGCGGGCAACTCCAAGGTAGGCACTTGGCGCATGCGCATGACATTGCCGTCCATGTGCATCTGGTGGATTTCGACCCGCGCAGCCACAGCGGTGCGGGCCGACAGCAGGCGGTCAGGCGTTTTGCCTTTGTTGCGGATGGACTTGAAATACACCGCGCCTGTGGTCGTGCCTGCCAGGCTGGGCATGGCGTAGGGGTGGTCCATGACCACATCGCCTTGGCGAAAGTCGTGCGCTTGGGCAGAGCCCATGCCCAACAGCGCCAGGGCCACCAGCCCCATGAACAAGCCACCCGTCACAAAGCCCAGGCCAAAGCCGGTTTTTGGGGCGCTCTGCCAGAACCTGAAAATCACTTGTTGCATACCAGACCTTTCAGGCCGCCATGGCAAAGGGCTGGCCCACCGCCCACACGCTGGGCACACGCAGGCGAGGCTGCTTGCGTTCGGGCAGCAAGGTGTTGAGTTCACGGCACACCGTCTCAAAAGTGGAGTCGACCACGCGGGCCATTTCCTTGAGTGTGGGCAGTTCTTTGCGCTGCACGGGCAGCACGCGGCCATCGGCCTGTTTGCCCAACACGGTCAACAAATAGGCCAGGCGCTGAACGATGGTGCCCGTGCGCAAACGGTGCATGTCGCAGGTTTGGCGTTGCTGCTGCATGAAGCCCTGCGTCATGGTGGTGTAGCGGTCCAAGTCTTGGCTCGCCGCAAGCGGCAGCGCTTGCGCAGCCACCAAGGCCACGGCCGTGAAGGCATAGGGCTCGGCACACAGGGACTCCACGCCGATCAGGTCACCGGCTTGGGCCAGTTGCACCAGTATTGGGCCGTCTTGGCCCTGGCGCTCCAGCTTGAAAACACCTTGGGTCACGCGCCACACGGGGCCTACACCGCCTGCGACCAACAAGCTTTGGCCTCGACTCACGCTGATGGGTTCACCCACCGGAATTTGGTTTAAAAATTGCACACTCTGCTCCTGACTGAATCGGCCAGTGCACCCGCTGAAAAGCGGGCACCCGGCAAACAGCAGGCGGGCATGGGCCCGGCCTGCCACGGCTGACTTCAGGCGTGGGCAGGCGGGGCACGGGAGTGGACCGTCCAGCGGGGGACGGCTTGAGAAATGTGTGGATCCAACTGCGCCAGCAGGGGCGGCGCTTGTGGCAAAGCCTGCCACGACAAGAGGGTGGGCGGGGGCGCCATGCGGTCGCTGGCCAACACGCACAAAGCGCAATGGTCGAGCATGGCTACGCCTGGCACAGAACCTTCGTCGCTCTGTGTATTGCCCTGCTGGTTGAGTACCGTCTGTAGTCTGCCGTCACTGGTGCACACCACCATCCAAGGCACGGCGCTGCCCTGGCTCCAGGCCCGCGCACGCGAAGCCGTGGGGGCCAAAGCCGCCAACAGCATCGCGCAAATCAACCACAGGCTGAGCCTGCGCAGTTGGGCAGAAGTCCAGGTCATGGCGAGTTCAGGCGAAGGTCAATCCGTCAGCTCAATGTTTGTGCTTGTGGCCATCACCATGCTTCATGGCGGGTGCGGCAGCCATGCGGGCAGAGGCCTTGATCTCGATGTTTTGACGCTTGCCATCCTTGCCTTCAACCACCAAGGTCACGGGGACGGTGTCACCGTCTTTGACCTGGCCCTTCAGGTCCATCAGCATGACGTGGTAACCGCCGGGCTTGAGGTCCACCGCTTTGCCTGCAGGCAAGGCCAAACTGGGCACCGCACGCATTTTCATGACGCCGCCGTCCATGGCCATTTCGTGCACCTCAACCACACCCGCCACTGGCGACTGGGCCGAAATCAGTTTGGCGTCTTGCGCCGACTGCAGCTGCATGAAAGCCCCCGTGGCCTTTTGCTGCGCCACGGTGGCACGCACCCAGGCGTCTTTCACAGTGACTTGGGCTTGGGCGGCAAAGGCCGACAACAGGACGGCAAAAGAGACAGCAACGCGTTTCATGGCGAACTCCAGTAAAAAAGGACACGAGGGGAAAAGATGTGGCGCCGCCTGATAGCAAGCACGCCGAATCGCAGGCAAATGATGCGGCTCATGCGGACACGCCGCACTGGGCCCTCAAACAGCTGCCGTGATCAAGACAAAGAAGGGGGAGCGCGGGCCTGCCAAGGCAAGCCGATGAGCGAGGCCAGCCGGGCCTGCTCTAGAGGGCGCAGCGCATGAGACAGCCCGACATGGACTGGCGCTGAAACAGAGGCCACCGGGGGTGCGGCCGCTGGCAAACACAAGGGGCAATGCAAGCCGTGGTGGCTGCTTTGCGCTTCCTCGCCATCGGCATCGAGCTGGATCAGCTTGACGCTGCCCGCAGTGGTGCACACCAGTTGCACGCCCTCGGGGTTGACCAGCGGCGAAGCCACAGCCACACCCACAAACAACGCAAACCACACCAGCACGAGGCGGGTGAGGCGGTGGGCGTTGCGCAGGGACTGCAAGAAAAACATGAATGAGATTATGACATTGGGCCATTAAAGCCCTGTGCCATGGGGTTTGAACTTGGCGTTAAACCAGCTCGAGCGTAGAACTGGCGCATCGCTCGGCCACATGGGTCATGCCCGCCTGGTCAACCGGGAAAAAACCGGGGATGTTGTATTTGTTGAAGTAGGCATAGGACGAAAATGCCATCGACCAATGGGCAAAACGCCTTGCCGTTTCGGGGTTTCGCGACAGCAACTCCACGCTGTGATGGCGGTCATCTCTTTGCAGACTTTGCCACAATGCCTCGATCGAAGCTGGTGGGCCTTCGATGCACTGCACAAACACCTCTTCGGTGTAGAGCAAATGTCCGGTGATGTTCAACTCGCTGTTGCGTTTGCGGCACTGCACCAGCAAATTAAACAGGTGCAAGCTGCCCAATTTGTGGGTGGCTTTTGAACGGTAAACGAGTCGTTCCAACATGAGGGGCTCCAAATCAAGGCCCGGCATTTTGGTCGATGGCCTTGATATGAGCCTTACAAAGGTTCTCAAACACACTCTGCGCTCAGGCCAGATCGTGCAACCACGACCCTGAGGTGGGGGCTGCCTCTTGGTCAGTGAACCGGCATGTTCAGGTCTGGCTTGAACGCATTCAGAACCTGCGCTGCGCCTCCAGCCCCAGCAACAGCTTTCGCCCAGCCCCTGGCTCAAAGAAACGGCCGTTGCCGTCGTTCACGATCACCGAGCCTGCATGTTTTTGATCGGTCAGGTTGTCCAAGCGCACAAACTCCTTGAGCGTCCAATCCCCGCGCTCTTGCTTGAACTGTATGCCCAGGTTGAACAAGGTGTGCGCCGCGGCCGCGTCGGTGTTGAGGTCATTGACCATCACGCGCCCCACATGCCGCGCATCCAGCGTGACCCGGCTGCCAGCCCAGCCCGTGTCCCAGGCCGCTTGGGCAAACAGCTGCTGCTTGGGCAGGCCCGGAATTTGATTGCCCTGCGGCACTTGCACCTGTGGGGTGGCGTTGGGGCAACCTGATGTGGTGCAGGTCAAGAATGCGTCTTGGTAGTTCGCCCGCATCCAGGTGTAGGCCGTGGTGAACGTGACGGGTCCGGAACGCCATTCGCCCGCCAGCTCCAGACCTTGGCGCAAGGTGCGCCCGGCGTTCTGGAACGTGGTGCGGCCACCCGTGTTGTTTTGCACCACGATCTCGTCGTCGGTACGGATGTCAAACGCGGTCGCGCTCCAGCGCAACAGCTCGGCGCGGCCGCGCAGGCCCAGTTCGGCGCTGGTGCTGCGAGCGGCGTTGAGTTGGGTGTTGAAGCCCGAGACACCACCGCTGCGGTAGGCCACTTCGTTGAGTGTGGGGATCTCATAGCCTTTGCCGATGCTGGCAAAGGCCTGCGCGGATGGGCTCCACTGCCAACGCACACCGACCACAGGCAAGGTGGCGGTGTAGTCCTTGTTGCCACTGTCGTTCCCGTTGCTGCCCACAATGTAACGGTCGGTGGATTCGTATTCGGTGCGGGTCTGGCGCAAGCCACCCATGAGGGTCAGGTCTTGTGTGCGCCACTCGGCTTGAACGTAAGGGTCCAGGGTTTGGGCGCGGTTGACCTCGTCACGGCGCAACTTGCCTTGCACGCCCAGCGTGGCTCCAATGAAGTTCTCATAGCCCTTGCGGGTGTCGCTTTGCAGGTCAGACGCCACGCCAGCGCTGAGGGACAGGCGACCGCCTTGCCATTCGCGGTCATGCCGCCAGCGGGCGTTCCAGCCCCAGTAGTCGCGGTCCAGATCGATCACCCCACCCGAGCTGCCTGCAGGCACTTGCGCGCCCGTGGTGATCGATTGGTACTGCACAACCTGGCGCTGGCCGCCATAGCCCATGAGCTCCAGCTTGTGGCCACCGCCTAACGCTTGCTCAAAGGCCAAACCCAACTGGGTTTGTGAGACGGTTTTGCGGGTGTTGAAGCTGAGCGCCCCGGCATTGGTTTGGTCGAGATTGGCGTCGAACTCGGCACGGCTAAGACCTTGCGGATCGAGCGCCGAGCTGCTGTGGCGGTTGAACACCAGCACCGTGCGCCCGCCTTCGTGCGAGCGAGAGAGTTTCATGTTGGCCGTGCTGCGGTCGGCCGCTGACTGTGGGCGTGTGCCATCGGTGGCAAAGCCGCTCACGTCCAGCGCGTACGACCAACCCGGGGCCTGGGGTGTGCCGGTCTGGCCAGTGGCTTGCGTCGAGGCTCGCCACAAGCCGTCAGAGCCAGCCACCACACCAGTGCGCCACTGCGCGGGCCGCTGGCCATCTTCGGTGTAAAGCAGCAAGGCACCGCCAGACGATGCGCCGTACAGTGCGGCCATCGGGCCGCGCACCACTTCTACCCGGTCAGCGCTGCCCAGCGGAAAATTGGCCGCCTGGCCCGAGCCGTCCGGCGCACTGGCCGGGATGCCGTCCACAAACAGCCGCACGCCGCGCACACCAAAGGTGGCGCGAGCGCCGTAGCCGCGCACCGAAATTTGCAGGTCCTGGGCGTAGTTTTGTCGGTTGCGGATCACCAGGCCCGGCACACGCCCCAAACTCTCTGACAAATTGACCTGGGCTTGCCCCTCGCGCAGCTCATCGCCGCTCACCACATCGACCGAGGCTGCGCCACGCCAGACCCCGCCGCCCGCGCGCTCGGCAGACACCACCACGGGCGACAAGGCCCCGGCGTCGGCCACAGCCGCAGAATCGTTTACCGACTGCGCTTGAGCGCCTGTGACGCACATCAGGCTGATGGCCCAGGCCACAGGGGCCAGCCGGGCGCCATGGATGGGGTTCATGCTAGAGCGGGAGAAAGGGGTCAAGGAGACTGTTTTCATGATCGTGCAGAGATGCATCTGGCCGG
The DNA here is from genome assembly GCF_001412535.1 of Limnohabitans sp. 63ED37-2. Taxonomy (GTDB): domain Bacteria; phylum Pseudomonadota; class Gammaproteobacteria; order Burkholderiales; family Burkholderiaceae_C; genus Limnohabitans_A. The sequence goes on from NZ_CP011774.1 coordinate 2,882,170, forward strand.
TAAAAATGGGATGGCGTGCGGGCCTGAGCCCCTGAACACCATCCGTTGTGGCCATTTTCTGGTGAAGCTCAAGACAGTGGCGACGCCGAGAAGACAGCACCCGCCGTCATCTTGGTGACCCCCACAAACGAATGGGGACACTACGCTGCCATCTTTTCATTCCCTCAAGAGGCTTTCCATGCTCAAACTCTGCGGTTTTGCAGGCAGCAACTACCACAACAAAGTCAAACTGGCCCTGCTCGAAAAAGGCGTGCCTTTTGAAGAAGAACTGGCCTGGGTTGGCGAAACCGACCCTGCGGCCAGCCCTTTGGGGAAAGTGCCTTATTTCAAAACCGAAGATGGCGCGATGTGCGAGTCGGCGGTGATGCTGGAATACATCGAGCAAAAGTACCCACAAAACCCCCTGCTGCCTGCAGACCCCTTTGCCGCTGCCAAGGTGCGTGAATTGGCGCTGTTTCTGGACCTGCACCTGGAACTGGTGGCACGCAACCTCTACCCGCAAGCCTTTTTTGGCGGCAAGGTGAGCGACTCGGTGAAAGAAAAAGTCGGGGCGCAGCTCGAGAAAAACATCGCCGCTTTTGCCAAGCTGGCCAAGTTCTCGCCTTTTGTGGCGGGCGACACACTGACCTTGGCCGATTGCGCGGCCGTCACGCATTTCCCTTTGGTCTCGGGCGCCACCAAGCTGGTCTACGGGAAAGACTTCCTCGCTGATCTGCCAGTGCGCGATTACCTCAAGATGATGGGCGAGCGCCCCCACATGCAAAAAGTCAACGCCGACCGCAAAGCCAATATGGAATTGATGATGGCCCGCATGAAGGCCAAAAGCTGAGTTTGTGCGTTTGAACACCTGATGTGCATCGACCCCGGCCCGTGGCTCGGCCACGCGGCCACGGGGGTTGACCCACATCAATACCGCTTCGCGACAGGTGCCTAGGATGAAGGCATGACTTCATCCATTCACACCCTTCACCGCGAACGACTCTTGCTCGAACGCGCTCAACTTCTGCAGCGCATCGCTCAAGAGCGGGGCGGCTTGGTCTCTCGCGCGGACATGGCGGCTGAGCACGATGTGCGCAGTTTTGATGACCGAGCCCAGGCCATTTCAGAGCGCAACGATGAGTTCGCCATGAACGAACACGAAACCGCCGAGTTGGGCGAGATCGATGCCGCGCTGGAACGCTACCAGGCTGGCACCTACGGCATCTGCACCGAATGTGGCATCAGCATTCCCTCTGCCCGTCTGAGTGCTTACCCCACGGCCAAGCGTTGCTTCAGCTGCCAAAGCCTGTCGGAGCACCACCGCTGAGCCGTCCAGACTTCGGGTTCTTCCCGCTGCCATGAGCCCTTTGGGCTGATATGCTTGAACGCATGCACAGCCTGTTTCATTTCGCTTTTCACGTCACCGACCTGGACGAAGCGCGTCGCTTTTACGGCGATGTGCTCGGCTGCCAGGAAGGCCGCTCCACCAACACCTGGGTGGACTTTGACTTTTTTTCGCACCAAATTTCTCTGCACTTGGGCGAGCCTTTTAAAACCACCCTGACGGGCCATGTGGGCGACCACTTGGTGCCGATGCCGCACTTTGGCCTGGTCTTGCAAAAGGCCGAGTGGCAAGCACTGGCCGATCGCCTTCAGGCCAAGCAGATGAAGTTTGTGGTCGAGCCCCACCTGCGCTTTGCGGGTCAGCCTGGTGAGCAATGGACCATGTTCTTCATGGACCCGTTTGGCAACCCGATCGAAGTCAAGGGTTTCGCCAGCTTGGACACGGTTTACGCCAGCTGAACACCCTGGCTTTTCAATGTATCAGGGCCGCTCGGTTTTGCCCGCAGTCAACGCCTTGGGCGCGATCAAGGGCACTTCGGATTTGCTCCGTGGCTTGCCGATCGGTGCGGCAGTCTGGCCTTTTTGCGTGGCGGCGATGTCTTCTTCACTGGGGTATTGCCCCAGCAGCCAATAGTCAAACACCCGCCGAGCAATCGGGGCTGCCGAGGCGGCACCAAAACCTGCGTTCTCCACCACCACCGCCAAGGCAATTTTTGGATTCTCGGCAGGTGCATAGGCCATGTACAAGGCATGGTCGCGCTGGTATTCGGACAGCTTGGCTGCATCGTATTTGTCTTTTTGACCGATGGTCACCGCCTGCGCCGTGCCGGTTTTGCCCGCGCTGGTGTAACCCGCTCCGGCAAACACCCGCGCCGAAGTGCCCGAGGTGACCACCCCCACCAGGCCGTTGCGCACCACCTCCATGTGCTCTGGCTTGTACCCCAAATGCTGCGGCTGCTGGGCGCCCACCTGGGTCTGGGCATGGGTCAGCGCGTCCTGTGTGGCCGTGACCACACGGGGTTTGAACTGCATGCCACCGCTGGCCAAGGTGGCGGTGGCCGAGGCCAGTTGCAGCATGGTGAAGGTGTTGTAACCCTGACCGATGCCCAAAGAAATGGTCTCGCCGCCGTACCATTTCTTTTGCTCAGGTTTCTTGTAATAGTTCCGCTTCCATTCGGTGCTGGGCAAAATGCCTCGCACTTCCCCGGGCAGATCAATCCCCGTGATCTGGCCAAAACCCAATGGCTTCATGAAATCATGGATCGCATCCACGCCCATCTCGTTGGCCAGTGAGTAGTAGTACACATTGCTCGACAGCACAATGGAGCGCACCATGTCCACCGGACCAAGCCCGGCATCGCCATGGCTGCGGAAGGTGTGTCCGCCATACGTCCAAGAGCCCGCATCGTTGATGATGGTGCTGGCGCTGCGTTTGCCCGTTGACAATGCGGCCATGGCCATGAAAGGCTTGTAGGTTGAACCGGGCGGGTAGGTGCCGCGCAATGCCCGGTTGAGCAAGGGCTTGTCGATGGATTCATTGAGCATCTGCCAATTCTCGACATCGATGCCGTCCACGAACAAGTTGGGGTCGAACGTCGGCTTGCTCACAAAGGCCAGCACCTCCCCGTTGTTCGGATCCAGCGCCACCAGCGCACCGCGGCGGTTACCGAACAAGTCTTCCACCATTTTTTGCAACTGGATGTCGATGGACAACACCACGTTTTGCCCGGGTATGGCGGGTCGACTGGACAGGCTGCGGGTAGCCCGGCCACCGGCGGAAGTTTCCACCTCGTTGACACCCGTGATGCCGTGGAGCTCGCGCTCGTAGCGTTGCTCCACCCCCAGCTTGCCAATGTATTCGGTGCCCCGGTAATTGGCCGCGGCATCTTCTTCCTCTTCCAGCCGCTCCTTGTCTCGCTGGTTGATGCGCCCGATGTAGCCAATCACATGGCTGGCCAGCTCGCTGTAGGGGTACTGGCGGAACAATCGGGCCTTGATCTCCACGCCTGGAAACCGGTAACTTTGCGCACTGAAGCGGGCCACCTCTTCATCGGTCAAGCGGTTGCGAATGGGCAGCGAGTCAAAACTCTTGGACTCCTCACGCAAGCGCTTGAAACGGCGGCGGTCCTTGGTTTGGATGTCCACCAGCTCGGCCAACTCATTGATGGTGGCTTCCAGGTCCTTGACCTTCGAGGGTGTGATCTCCAGTGTGTAAGCCGAATAGTTGCTGGCCAGCACAACGCCGTTGCGGTCCAAAATCGTGCCCCGCGGTGGCACAGTGGGCAAGATGGCTGTGCGGTTGTTTTCAGCTTGCGCCAACAGATCGTCGTGACGCACCACTTGCAGGTAAATCAGACGGCTGGCCAACAGCAAAAAACAAAACAACACCACCCACTGCATGACCTGCACACGGTTTTGGAAGCGCAGGATTTCAGCGCGTGTGTCGCGCAGCTCGGACAGTGAGGTCAGGTTCCAAGACATGCTCACAGCGGACGAATATCGTCTCGCTCGAACGCGCGATGCTGGGGCGCCAGCAGCAAGGCCCCCACCAAAGGCCACAAGGCCGCTTGCAACAAAGGCCCAGGCAGCTGGCTCCAAGCGGGCCAAGCATCGTGCGCCACCAAACGCGTGAGCCACTCCACCACAGCGGCCACCACGAAGAGCGGCAATATTTGCAAGGCCTGCTCGCGCAAGGGGAACCACAGCATGCGCCGCTGCGCCACCGTGGCCAGTCCTGAGAGCACCACATAGGACAGCGCGTTTTGCCCGAGCAAAGCCGACTCGTGCACATCCAAAGCCAAACCCAATAGGAAGGCCAGCACCAGGCCGACACGGCGTGGCTGGTGCACGGTCCAGAAGACCATCACGATGGCCAGCACATCAGGCAGCCAGTGCCAGCCCAGCAGCCCCAACAACATGTGCAGCAACAAAGCCAAAAGAAAGCTCAAGGCAATGAACTTGGGGTTGGCGGGCAAGAGCAGGGGACGCCCTGCAGGCATGATCATGGTTTGGCTCCGGCAGCAGGCACAGCAGATGTGCCCCCCTTGGCTTTGCCCGCTTTGGGCTCTTCCGGCTTCGGGGGTTCTGGCCAGTCCTTGACCGGCAAGAGCACCAGCAAATGCCGCCCTCGCTCGGTGGCCATGGGCTCGGCGTGAACACGGGCAAATGACGAGTCCACACGTCGGTCAATTCGGGCAATGCGCCCGACATGCAAGCCCGCCGGATACACCCCATCGATGCCACTGGTGGTCAACAAATCGCCTTTTTGCATGTCCGCACCCGCGGGTACAAATTTCAAATCCAATGACCCTCCCAGGGCTTGCGGGTCACCATGGGCCACATAGCGGCTGCCGGTTCGGGCGTTCATGACAGGGATGGTCTGCGCCCGGTCGGTCAGCAGCGTGACCTCGCTGACCAGCGGGTAAACGCGTGTGACCTGCCCCACCACCCCAGCCGTGTCAATGACGGCCGAGCCTTGCACGATTCCGGCCAACAAACCACGGTCCACCACCACGCGCTGGGTATAGGGGTCTGACGTGTCATACAACACCTGTACCGCCTTGGCAGGACCCGCCACCTGGGCCCGCAGGTCCAGCAATTGCCGCAAATGAGCGTTCTCTTGGCTGAGCTGCTCTACCTGCTGCAAACGTTGGGCTTGGGCGATGGTGCGGGTTTGAAAGTTCAAAGCCGCATCTTGTGCGTTTTCCAGATCGCCAAAGTAACGCGTCAGGGCGTTGAACGCATGCACGGGCTGCAGCGACAACCACTGCAATGGGGACAGCACCAAGGCCACGCCCGAGCGGATGGGCTGAGAAATCTGCATCCGATGGTCGGCCGCCATCAGCAACACCGCCAGAAGCCCCAACAACAGCATCTTGGAAGTCGCAGACAGACCTTGCCGAAAGATCGGCGGTGCACTGCGTTCAAGCGTATCCAGGGCCATGGTTCAATTGCACCGGATGGTGGTGAAATGAGAAAGTGAGGATGCGGCGGGGCCGCATCCGACAAGGGCTTATTCGCTGGTGAAAATGCTGCCCAGCTGGTCCATGCGCTCCAGCGCCATGCCGCAACCGCGGGCCACGCAGGTCAGCGGGTCTTCAGCCACCAGAACGGGCAGCCCCGTTTCTTCGGCCAACAAGCGGTCCAAGTCGCGCAACAAGGCTCCACCACCGGTCAACATCATGCCGCGCTCAGCGATGTCGGCACCCAGTTCAGGCGGTGTGTGCTCCAGAGCGGTCTTGACGGCTGACACGATCTGGTTGAGTGGGTCGGTCAAGGCCTCGAGGATTTCGTTGGAGCTGATGGTGAAGCTGCGTGGCACGCCTTCGGACAGGTTGCGGCCTTTGACTTCCATCTCCTTGACTTCGCTGCCCGGAAACGCCGAGCCGATGTTTTTCTTGATGGCTTCTGCGGTCGGCTCGCCAATCAGCATGCCGTAGTTGCGGCGGATGTAGCTGATGATGGCTTCGTCGAACTTGTCTCCGCCCACACGCACACTGCCTTTGTAGACCATGCCGCCCAGCGAGATCACACCCACCTCGGTGGTGCCGCCGCCGATGTCGACCACCATCGAGCCCGAGGCTTCGGACACAGGCAAACCCGCACCAATGGCTGCGGCCATGGGTTCTTCGATCAGGTACACCTCGGAGGCGCCTGCGCCCAAGGCCGACTCACGGATGGCGCGACGCTCCACCTGCGTGGAGCCACAAGGCACACAAATGATGATGCGGGGGCTGGGGCGGAAGGTGCTGCGGGGATGCACCATGCGGATGAACTGCTTGAGCATCTGCTCGGTGACGGTGAAGTCGGCGATCACACCGTCCTTCATGGGACGAATGGCTTCGATGTTGCCAGGCACTTTGCCCAGCATGGCTTTGGCCTCGTGACCCACAGCCTGCAGGGTTTTTTTGCCCTGGGGGCCGCCTTCGTGGCGGATCGCGACCACCGAAGGCTCATCGAGCACGATGCCCTTGTCACGCACAAAAATCAGGGTGTTGGCGGTGCCCAGATCAATGGCCAGGTCACTGGAAAAATAGCGGCGAAAAGAGGAAAACATGCAAGGGTCCTTTGACGCAACATGGCCCAGGCCCAAAGGTGGCATGCTGGGAAAGTGCGCCGGTCAAATCAGGGGTGTCATCAGGGCGGGCTCGGAGATTGCGCAGTGAGCGGCACCAAACGCAGGATAATACCCGATCCCCCGGTGAAACAGGCGCTCACAGGCCCCGTTCAAGCCGTAAAAACAAGTCCTTTACAACTCTTTTCAAACCATGTCCCTGACCCCGCAGGATATTGCCCGGATCGCGAACCTCGCCCGGCTGGAACTTAAGCCCAATGAAAGCGAGCGCATGCTCACTCAGATCAACGGCTTTTTTGGCATTGTGCAAGCCATGCAGGCGGTGGACACCACCGGCATCACCCCCATGGCCCACCCCGTGGCGGCCATTCAGGACATCACGCTGCGCCTGCGCCCCGATGTGGCCAGTGAACCCAACCAACGCGATCTGAACCAGCAAAGCGCCCCCGCCGTCGAGCGCGGCCTGTTCCTGGTCCCCAAAGTCATTGAGTAAGTCATGAGCGATCTGCACAACCTGAGCGTGAAAGCGCTGGCCACCCTTTTGCAAACCAAAGAGGTCAGCGCCGTCGAAGTGGCCACCCGCTTTTTGGCCCGAATGGGCGGCAACCCGCACAACGCCTTTCTGGACATTGACAGCGAAGTCACGCTGGCCCAGGCCCAAGCTTCGGATGCCAAATTGGCGGACGGCACCGCAGGCCCTCTCGAAGGCGTGCCCGTGGCACACAAAGACGTGTTCGTGACCCGCGATTTCGCGACCACCGCCGGCTCCAAAATCCTGAGCGGTTACCGCTCGCCTTTTGACGCCACCGTGGTGCAGCGCCTGCGCAGCGCAGGCATGGTCACTTTGGGCAAGCTCAACTGCGACGAATTCGCCATGGGTTCGGCCAATGAAAACTCAGCCTATGGCCCAGTGCAAAACCCCTGGGACACCGCTCGCGTGCCCGGGGGGTCTTCCGGCGGCAGCGCCGCCGCCGTGGCCGCAGGCCTTGCGCCCGCCGCCACGGGCACCGATACGGGTGGCTCGATTCGCCAGCCCGCCAGCTTTTGCGGCATCACCGGCATCAAGCCCACCTATGGCCGCGCCAGCCGTTACGGCATGATCGCCTATGCCTCGAGCCTCGACCAGGCTGGGCCCATGGCCCGCAGCGCCGAAGACTGCGCCCTGCTGCTCAGCGCCATGTGCGGTGGCGACATCGACCGCGACTCGACTTCGCTGGACATGCCGACCGAAGACTTTGCGGCTGCGCTCAACAACTCACTCGAAGGCCTGCGCATTGGCATTCCCAAAGAGTTTTTTGGCGAAGGCCTGGCGGCCGATGTGCGCGCTGCCGTAGACAGCGCTTTGCGCGAATACGAAAAGCTCGGCGCCAAACTGGTGCCCATCAGCCTGCCGCGCACCGAGTTGTCGATTCCTGTGTACTACATCATTGCCCCGGCCGAAGCCAGCTCCAACCTCAGCCGCTTTGACGGCGTGAAGTTCGGCCACCGCGCCAAGGACTACACCGACTTGGTGGACATGTACAAAAAGACCCGCGCCGAAGGCTTTGGCAACGAGGTCAAGCGCCGCATCATGACGGGCGCTTATGTGCTGAGCCACGGCTATTACGACGCCTACTACCTGCAAGCCCAGAAAATCCGCCGCATGATCGCCGACGACTTCCAGAACGCGTTCAAAGAATGCGATGTGATCGCGGGCCCCGTGGCCCCGACCGTGGCCTGGAAGTTTGGCGAGAACGCCAACGACCCGGTGGCCGATTATTTGGCCGACATCTTCACGCTGCCTGCCTCGCTGGCGGGCCTGCCCGGCATGAGCGTGCCCGCAGGCTTTGGCGCAGGCGGCATGCCCGTGGGCCTGCAACTGATCGGCAACTACTTCAAGGAAGCCCAGTTGCTGAACGCCGCACACCGACTGCAACAAGCGACCGATTTCCACCTGCAAAAACCGGCAGGAGTCTGAACAACATGAGCAAACTCGTCCAAGGCTACGAAGTCGTCATCGGCTTCGAAACACACGCCCAACTCTCAACCAAAAGCAAGATCTTCAGTCGCGCCTCGGTGGCGTTTGGCGCCGAACCCAACACGCAAGCCTGCGCGGTGGACATGGCCCTGCCCGGCACGCTGCCGGTGATGAACATGGGCGCTGTGGAACGCGCCATCGAATTCGGCTTGGGTGTCAACGCGCACATTGCCGAGCGCAGCATCTTTGCACGCAAAAACTACTTTTACCCCGACCTGCCCAAGGGCTACCAAATCAGCCAGTTCGAGATCCCGGTGGTGCAAGGCGGTGAAGTGTCGTTCTTCCTCGAAGAAGGCAAAGAGACCGTGCGCAAAACCGTGCGCTTGGAACGTGCCCACTTGGAAGAAGACGCGGGCAAATCGCTGCACGAAGACTTCATTGGCCAATCAGGCATTGACCTGAACCGTGCAGGCACGCCGCTCTTGGAAATCGTCACCCAGCCCGACATCCGCAGCAGCGAAGAGGCCGTGGCTTATGCCAAAGAGCTGCACAAGATCGTGACCTGGATCGGCATCTGCGACGGCAACATGCAAGAAGGCAGCTTCCGGTGTGATGCCAACGTCTCGGTGCGCAAGCCCGGTGGCCCGCTGGGCACCCGCCGCGAGATCAAGAACCTGAACAGCTTCAAGTTCATGCAGCAAGCCATCGACTACGAAGTGCGTTGGCAGATCGACCAAATCGAAGACGGCATCGCCATCCAGCAAGCCACGGTACTGTTCGACCCCGACACGGGCGAAACCCGCGCCATGCGCACCAAGGAAGACGCTGCCGACTACCGCTACTTCCCCGACCCCGACCTGCCGCCGCTGGTGATTGGCCGCGACTGGGTCGAGCGCGTGCGCAGCGAGATGGCCGAACTGCCCCGTGTCATGGCCGAGCGCTTCGTCAAAGACTACGCCCTGCCCGAATACGACGCCACGCAACTCACCCAAAGTAAGGCGGTCGCCGCCTACTTTGAAGCCACCGCCAAAGCCTGCGGCCAAGCCAAACTGGCGAGCAACTGGATCATGGGCGAAGTCTCACGCCGCCTGAACGCCAGCGAACTCAGCATCGAGCAATCGCCCGTCAGCGCTGCGCAACTGGCCGCTCTCATCGGCCGCATCAGCGACAACACCATCAGCAACAACGCGGCGCGTCAGGTGTTTGAAGGTCTGTGGAACGGTGAAGGCGAAGTCGACGCCATCATCGAAGCCAAAGGCCTCAAGCAGATGAACGACACCGGCGAGCTCGAAAAAATCATCGACGAAGTGCTGGCCGCCAACCCCAAGAACGTGGAAGAGTTCAAGGCGGGCAATGCCAAGGCCCTGAACGGCCTGGTCGGCCCCATCATGAAAGCCAGCAAGGGCAAGGCCAATCCGGGTCAGGTGAATGCGTTGTTGATGAAGAAGCTGGGTTGATGGTTCCGAATGGGGTCGTGCTTATGCGGCGCCCCATTCGAAACTCGGTTTTGGCTTGAGTTCCAGCAACGGCCTTAAATCCTTAAGTGGCGATATTGATGGGTGGGCATGCGCCATCACGGGTTGAGGGTTGATAACCTGATAAATGCCCATATCGTGTGCATTCATCAGCTTTTCTTTGGTCTCCTCAGGTGGCTGATTAAGAGCCTTCAAAATGTCCGCTTGTTTGGCGCTGAAGCCGAACACCATGGCATGCAACTCGAAAAACTGATCCATCGCTCGACGGCCCGTAGATCCGGGTTGCGCAATCAATCGCAGTTCACGCTCATGTTGCCAATAGTCGTACTTTTTGGATAACTTGGCTTGCGCATTGCCAAATAAGTCATGGGTGAATGTGGGAGGCCTTATTCGTCGGGCCTGCGCACCCCTATCATTGTCACGGTGCGTAACGTAGTCCACGTTCACCCACTTGAACCGTTCATCGCGCAACGGCTTTCGCTTCAACACCATGCAAACACCTTTATGGTCGTTGGCATAGGAAGCCCACATGGGTAAAAAGTTGGATGCGTGCCAGTTTTTTCCGTGGATCGAAACTGAATAAACGCCAACACGCTGCAAATAGGACTCCACGTCACTCTTGACCGGTGGAGGGTTGCAATCCCATAAATAGCCCTCAGTCAAAACACCTTCCAGCGGATCATTCAACTGCGCCACCGTTGGAATGTAAATTTCCAATTGAGGCAAGAGGCTCAGGAAATCTTCATTGATGTCGCGAAACTTGCAGACATAGGGATGGTCTTCTTCAAAGGGAGCGTTTTCAACATGCATGCTTTCACTCATCTTCCAAATTGTTGTTTATCGTTTTGAGCGGCTTATTGACTCGGCTCGCTGATATCGGAGCTGAGCTTGTACCGCGTCCCCGCCCTGTCCCTGTCTGCACCAACACCCCCAACTCACAAAGCGCCGTGAGTTCGCGGTAGGCCGTGGCGCGTAACACGCGGCAGAGGTTCACGTATTTCTCGGTGCTGATGCCGTTGGCAAAGCCGTCAGGCTCCACGTCATAGAGCTTGTTGATCGCCTTGGTTTGCGTGAGCGTGAGACTTGGATATTGCTCACGCAATTAAGCCCAAAGCAGGTTTTATAGATTTACGCTTCACACGCCCTGCAAAGCTTGCATACCCTTGTCGAGCGCACCTATTTCAACCACCCATCAAGGGCAAATCAATGCGTCGTTGTCGCCCACCTGTGCCCCCAACCAGCATGCGGGTTAAGATATGCGCACACATCTATGCGCATGGAGATCACGATGCCAGCCACACAGTCAGCCCATCGCGTGCGCACCGGCGTCTCAGGCAAGCGCGCCATCAACCTCAGCCTGAGCAACGATGTGCTGGAAGCTGCAAAGCACCTCGCCATCAACATTTCTCAGGTCTGCGACAGCCACCTGCGTGAAGTTGTGCGCCGCGAACAGGAGCGCAAATGGCGCGAGGATCACGCAGATTTCATATCGGCTTACAACGCAACCATCGAGGCGGAAGGCCTGCCGCTGGATGAGTGGAGAAGTTTCTGATGGCGCGCTTTGACGTTTATGCCAACCCTGGCAACCATGCGGCCACCACCCCCTACCTGCTGGATGTGCAGAGCGACCTGCTCAATGGCCTGGACAGCCGGATGGTGATTCCCTTGCGCAGCCTCAAGCACTTCCCCAAGGTCAAGCTGTCGACGCAACTGACACCGATTTTCACCATAGAAGGCGAAAAGTATCTGCTGGAAACGCCCAAAATGGGCGCGATTCCACTGCGGGTGTTGAAGTCGCACGTGACTTCGCTCGCCCAAGCACAAGACCAGATCACTGCCGCTATGGATTTTTTGTTCCAAGGTTATTGATCAGGCCCGTTTGGCCCGTCGGGTTTTCGGGGCGTGTGCCACGCCATTCGGCCGCAGGGGCGGCCTCCCACAGGGGCAAGGGTATGCCAGCTTCAGCGCTCCAACGGCACGATTTCCTGCTCAATCGCCCCAAACAAACTCTCACCGTTTTGGCCCTTCATCTCGATGCGAATCGTGTCGCCGTACTTCATGAACTCGGTCGAGGGCTTGCCATCGAGTATGGTTTCGATGGCGCGTTTTTCGGCGATGCAGCTGTAGCCTTTGGGCCACTCGGGTTTGCCGTTCACGTCGACGCTTTTATTGCTCACAGTGCCGCTGCCCACCACGGAGCCGGCACGCACATTGCGCGTCTTGCAGATGTGGGCGATCAATTGTCCAAAGTGGAAAGTCATCTCGGGGCCAGCCTCGCACATGCCGACTTTGCGGCCGTTCCAAGTGGACTGCAGCGTCAGGTGCACGCGCCCGCCTTGCCAGGCGTCACCCAATTCGTCGGGTGTGATGGCCACGGGGCTGAAGGCGGTGGCAGGCTTGCTTTGGAAGAAGCCAAAGCCTTTGGCCAGCTCGTTCGGGATCAGGTTGCGCAGGCTCACGTCGTTGGCCAGCATGACGAGGCGCACACCCTCGATGGCATCGTCAGCGCTGGTTTGCATGGGCACATCGCCGGTGACGACGGCGATCTCAGCTTCAAAGTCAATGCCAAACGCTTCGCTGGCGCACACCACCGGGTCACAAGGGCCGATGAAATCATCGCTGCCGCCTTGGTACATCAGTGGGTCGGTGTAGAAGCTGCTGGGCACTTCGGAGTTGCGTGCCGCACGGACCAGCTCCACATGGTTGATGTAGGCTGAGCCATCGGCCCACTGGTAAGCGCGGGGCAGCGGGGCCAGGCATTGGGCCGGGTCAAACGGAAAAGCGTGGCGTGCTTTGCCTTGGTTCAACGTCGTGTACAGGTCTTCCAACTGAGGGGCCAGAAAGTTCCAGTCGTCCAGCACTTGCTGGAGTTTGCTGGCGATGCCGGTCGCATAATGGGCAGTGCTCAGGTCGCGCGAGACCACCACCAGTTGTCCGTCGCGTGAGCCGTCTTTGTAGGTCGCCAATTTCATGATGTTTGCCCGTTTTGTACGCCCTTCACCGCCGTGGACACCACGGGTGAATGGCGTATTGAATTACGCATTGTTAAACTCGTTTAACTAATCGAAACCTGATTCTAGAGCATATGGCCAACGAAAGCACCATGAATACCCCCCCGGAAGGGGACAAAGAGCGCGCAGGCATCCAGTCGGTGGAGGTGGGTTTTGCCCTGCTGGATGTGCTGGCGCAGGCCCCTGGGCCCTTGATGTTGCGCGACTTGGCCAGCGCTGCCGGCATGAGCGCGGCCAAAGCCCACCGCTACCTGGTGAGCTTTCAGCGTCTGAATCTGGTGGTGCAGGACGCCAACACCCGTTATGAACTCGGCCCCGCCACCTTGCGCCTGGGTTTGGCCACCTTGTCCCGACTCGATGCGGTCAAGCTGGCGCGAGAGCGTTTGCCTGCTTTGATGGACCAGACCGGCCACACCCTGGCCCTGGCCGTTTGGGGCAACCGGGGCCCGACTCTGGTGCACTGGCAGGAAACCCCACTGGCCATGCCGGTGAGCCTGCGCCTGGGCGATGTGATGCCACTGTTGTCATCGGCCACGGGCCGTTGCTTTGCCTCCTTCATTGGCCACGGCGGTGCAGCCGACAAGGCTCGGCCCATGATGGATGCGGAGCTGGCCCTTGCCCGCAAATTGGGGCGCAGTGATTTGCCGTCCACCCCTGCGCAGGTGCAAGCCTTGCTGAGCGAAACCCGTGCACAAGGCCTGGGCCGCGTGGTCAACGTGCTGCTGCCGGGCATTTCAGGACTGTGTGCGCCCGTGTTCGATGCAGGGGGACATCTGGCCTTGGGTGTGGTGTCGCTTGGGTCTTCGGCCACCTTCGATGCCAACTGGCAAGGCCCAATGGCCCAAGCACTGCGGACATTTGCCCAGCAATTGTCAGCCGACCTCGGATGGCGCTCGGCCTGAACAAGGGCCATTCGAATTTTTACGCACGGCTTTTCTCCAAGCTCATGATCACGCCCTTGATCCACAACTTGTGAACCCATGAGCACGGTTGCGCCCACTCACTCCAAGCCGCCGCCAGCTGCACCGCTGACAGGGCGGCCGAGCACACGCAGCTTGCTGCGCTGGGGGGCGCTGGTGGGGGTGCTGCACCTGTTTTTTCTGATGAGTCTGGCGGGCACGCTGGACTTGCAACTGAGCGGCCCTCAGACACTGCGCACGGGGCCAATGCAGACCCGAACCCTGGCGAACTCTGCCCATGGACCCACGGTCAGCGAGCTGAACCTCACACCAGCCCGCACGCGCGTGGCCTTGGTCAAAAAACCCAGACCCGCGCCCATCCCCAAGCCCACGGCACCCCCCACTGCGGCGGCCCCGAATGTGCCCCATCCCCAAGCGGCGCCTTCAGACACGGCCTTGCCCGATGCAGGCTCACCCACGCCACAGCAGGCCTTGGATCGCGACCCGGCCCTACCTGCCACCCTGGCCACCGCAACCCATGAGCCTGCGCAGGAGCTTGAACCTCAAACCCACACAGCCCCCAGCGCAGAGCCCACACCTGCAGCCAACGCACTCACGCAGGTGCCCGGCACCGTGATCGCCAAAGCCGATGGCACTGAGACCGGTCAAAGCCCCGACAAGAGCGTCTCGACCAGTGAAGGCACCGCTCAATTCGCCACACCTTCACCCGAGCGCATCGCCAGTGCCACCATGGCCTTGCCTGCTGTGGCCTTGGGCTCGCTGCCCCCCTCCGCCTTGTTGAGCTACAAGCTCAGCGGCCAAGAAAAAGGCATCCAATACCAAGCCTCGGGCGAGCTGCGCTGGCAGCACAACGCGAGCGCCTACGCCATGAGCTTGTCGGTCAAAGCCTTTTTGCTGGGCTCCAGACACTGGCGCAGCGCAGGCCAGATCAATGCCACGGGTTTGGCGCCCACCCGGTTCTCAGACAGCTGGCGCAGCGAACGAGCGGCCCACTTTGACCGTCCGAACCAACGCATTGTGTTCAGCAACAACGCCCCCACCACGCCCCTGCAGCCCGGGGCGCAAGACCAGGTCAGCTTGTATGCACAGCTGGCCGCCGCCATGACCCAGTCCGGCAAGCGGATGCAGCCCGGCACCCGTTTACAAATTCAGACCGCCACCGTGCGCGATGCTTTGCCCTGGCTGTTGACCCTGGAAAAAGTGGAGACGCTGCAAATGGACGGAAAAAGCGTGGAGACCATCAAATGGGTGTGCCAGCCACGCAACCGCTTTGATGCGCAAGTCGAATTCTGGGTCTCGGCCGCACACGACTGGCTGCCCACGCGCATCCGCATCACACAAGTCAGTGGCAGCTTCATTGACCTGCAGCTGACCGGACGGGAAGCCTTGGCCGATTTGCCACCCGCACAGTGACCCCGCACCAGATCGACACAAATCCACCAAAAACCACATCCACTTGAAGTTGTTACATGTGCACCCACTTGCAAGCCATAAGTTGAGGGAGAATGAACGCATGAACCTGTTGTATGAATCCGAAACCTTTGCCGTGATGCACATGCTGGCCAATGCGCCAACTGAAACTGCGGCCACCAGCAGCGCCCCCCAGCTGGAGCGTCATGGTTTTGAAATCGTGGACAAGCGCTCGGGCAAAGAGGTGTATCTGGATGGCTCTTGGGCGGAGATGTTCCAACAACAGATTCAGGCCTGGCAGCAGCACACGCCTACACAAGAAGAGGTCGAAGACACCCTGGAAGGCTACACCGGACTGGCCCAGCAGCCTGTGTTGGTGCACTGACCGCCCATCAGGCCTTGGCCGTCTTCCGCGCCACCCAGGTGAACAGCGGCCCCACGATCAGCAACACCGCCACCAGACGGCAGACCTGAAAAGCCGTGACCACCGGCACCCCCAACTGCAGCACCTTGGCTGTAATGGCCATCTCGGTGATCCCGCCGGGTGCCGTGCCCAAAATCATCGTGGCCGGGTGCAAGCCCGTGCCCCACGCCAGGGCCATACCAAACACCACCGACGCGCCCATCATCCACAAGGAGCCCCAGGCCACCGAGGCCAGCCAGCCGGGAGCGGTCTTGACGAATTCGCGCCGAAACCGAATCCCCAAGCTCACCCCGATGACCAGCTGCGCCGCGTTGGACAGCGCATTGGGCACAGCCGACCACTGCCACCCCGCCAAGGTCACCGCCATCGACGCCAGCAATGAACCCATGAACCACGGGTTGGTGCGCCCCAGCTTGAGCATGACCCAGCCGCCAGCTGCCGTCACCAAGCCCAGCCACAGCAAGCCCGGCCATTGCGCCAGCCGCGGGCCGGGCAACAAGGAAGCGTCCACCGTCAAACCCCATTGGTGCTGTGCCCACTGCATGCCAAACGGCACGGCAATCACCACCATCACCAAGCGCATGCTGTGCGCTGCCGCCACCAGATCGGTGCGGGCGCCGTAGCGCTCGGCCAGCAGCGTCATCTCGGACGCGCCACCAATCGAGCCGGAAAAATACGTGGTGGCCAACAAAGCCCTGGGCGGCAGGTGCCCCAACTCGGCACCATGGCGACGCTGCAACCAAAGACCAAACAAAGCCCCCAGCGCCAGCGCCCACAGCACCGCCAACACAATGGCCCACCACTGGGCCAACACCAGGGCGCTGACCTGCGGCGTGAAATACAAGCCCAAGGCGGTACCAATCACCCACTGACCGCTGTTGCGCAACAAATTGGCACTGTGGGTAGGCGCGCCTGCCATCGAGGCCAGCGCTGTGATCAGCAAAGGGCCGAGCATCCAGGGAATGGGTGTGCCCAGCCAGACGCACAGTTCAGCGGCCAGCCAAGCGGCGGCCAAAGTGCCCAAGGTGCGTGGCCAGCGTTTCAAGGATGCGCCCCCGCACCCTGGGTCCCGTGCATCAAGCGTGTCGGCGGATGCTGTCGGCCACCGTTTGCACGATCTGGTCGATGTGTGCGTCTTCCACGATGTAAGGCGGGCAAATGACGATGTTCTCGCCTGCCGGGCGCACCCAAACGCCGTGGTGGAAGCAGTCCATGAAGATGTCGTAAGCCCGCTTGCCCGGTGTGCCCGGGATGCTGGCCAGCTCCACGGCTCCGGCCAAGCCCAGCGTGCGGATGCCGATCACGTTGGGCAAGCCCTTCAAAGCGCTGTGCATCGCGTCGCCCAACACCCGGCCCTGTTGCCCCGCGCGGGCAAACAGGTTTTCTTCCTTCATCAAATCAAGCGTGGCAATCGCTGCCGCGCAAGCCACAGGGTGACCGGAATAGGTATAACCGTGGAAAAACTCGATGGCGTGGGCAGGCGAGTTGGCGTTCATCATCGCGTCGTAGATGAAATCGCGGCAAATCACCCCGCCCAGCGGGATCACACCATTGGTCACCGCCTTGGCGAAGTTGAGCATGTCGGGCACCACGCCGTAATAGTCAGCACCGAAGTTCACCCCCAAGCGGCCAAAACCGGTGATCACCTCGTCAAAAATCAACAAAATGCCGTGTTTGTCGCAAATCTCGCGCAGGCGCTTCACGTAGCCTTTGGGCGGGATGTACCAGCCCGCGCTGCCCGCAATCGGCTCCACAATCACCGCCGCGATGTTGCTCGGATCGTGCAGCACCAGAATGCGGTTTTCCAGCTCGAGCAAAGGATCTTCGGCCCATACCGGTTCTTCATGGTGGATGTAGGCGTGGTTCACCGGGTCGTGAATGAAACGCATGTGGTCCACACGCGGCAGCAGTTGTGCGCCATACACCTTGCGGTTGGCGGGCAAGCCGCCCACGCTCATGCCGCCAAAGTTCACGCCGTGGTAACCCTTTTCCCGGCCAATGAACACATTGCGGTGGCCTTCGCCCCGGGCGCGGTGGTAGGCCAACGCCACTTTCAGGGCCGTGTCGGCCGCCTCAGAGCCCGAATTGCAAAACAGGACCTTGTTCAGATCACCCGGCGCCATGTCGGCAATCATCTGCGCGGCTTTGAAGGCCTTGTCGTTGCTGGCCTGGAAAGCGGTGGCGTAGTCCAGCGTGTCCAGCTGGTTTTTGATGGCTTCGTTGATGGGGCGGCGGTTGTGGCCCGCACCCACGCACCAGAGGCTGGAGATGCCGTCGATCACCTTTTTGCCGTCGTGCGTGGTGAAGTGCATGCCCTCGGCACCCACGAACACACGTGGGTCTTGTTTGAAGGTGCGGTTGGGCGTGAAAGGCAACCACTGGTTGTCCATGGGAATGTGGGCGGGGTTCACAGGCGGTCTCCTTGCTGATGAGTCTGGGCGTCCTCCAGTTTATAGGAGGGCCCGCTGGGCAAGGTGCACATGCATGACAGCACGGCCCATTTTTGCCCCCCATGACAAGCTTTGCCCTTGTGGCCGCGTCGGAACACCTCTTTGGGCGACAGGTGCTGCGCGTGCCGACTTGAGACGCGGGCAAGAACGCAAGATGGGCGACAATCCCACCCCATGAATCCACTTGCCACCTACATCCTGACCCTCTCTTGCCCCGACCGCACCGGCATCGTGCACGCCGTATCGGGTTTTTTGCTCGAGCGCGGGGGCAATATCGAAGAAGCGGCCCAATACAACGACCACGACACGGGTTTGTTTTTCATGCGGGTGCAGTTCGCGTGTGACCAGTTGGGCGGTGATGCTCTGAATGCCCAGTGGGGTGCGTTTGCCACCACCTTCAACATGTCATGGGACCTGCACGCCACTGCCCAGCCCATGCGCACCGTGCTCATGGTCAGCAAAGAAGGCCACTGCCTGAACGACCTGCTGTTCCGCTGGAAAAGTGGCTTGCTGCCGCTGGACATTCGCGCCATCGTCAGCAACCACCGTGAGTTTTACCAACTGGCGGCCAGCTACAACGTGCCCTTCCACCACATCCCAGTGACCACGGACACCAAACAACAGGCTGAAGCCAAGCAGTACGAGATCATCCAGGCTGAAGGCGCAGAGTTGGTGGTGTTGGCCCGTTACATGCAAATCTTGAGCGACGACCTGTGCCGCAAACTGGCCGGGCGTGCCATCAACATCCACCACTCGTTTTTGCCCAGCTTCAAAGGGGCCAAGCCTTACTACCAGGCCCACGACCGGGGTGTGAAGCTGATTGGGGCCACCGCCCACTATGTGACGGCCGACCTGGACGAAGGTCCGATCATCGAACAAGACGTGGCCCGCGTGGACCACAGCAAAACCGTGGAAGACCTCACAGCCCAAGGCCGCGACACCGAAAGCCAGGTGCTGGCCCGCGCCGTGAAGTGGCACAGCGAACACCGCGTGCTGATCAATGGCCACAAGACGGTGATTTTCAAATAAATAACCTTGCGGGACAGATCTTTAGCTCTGTCCCCAACTGATTCAACATGTCCGCCCACTCGCGCATCCCCCCCATCCAGTGCCTTTTGACCTTTGAGGCCTTGGCGCGATTGCGCAGTGTGACCCAAGCGGCCGAGGAGCTGTGCGTGACGCCCAGCGCGGTGAGCCACCGGGTCAAGCAGCTGGAACAAATCATCGGCACCAAGCTGTTTGGCCGGGCTGATTTTTCACTCACCACCGAAGGCATTGAATACCTGGCCCATGTGCGCGAAGGACTGGTGTCGCTGCAGCGTTTCCCCAGCGCCAGCAACACGCCGGGCCGCCGCAAGCTGCGCCTGGCGGTCACCCCGACCTTTGCCCGCTCGGTGCTCATGCCACGCTTGAAGCATTTTCTGGACGCCTACCCCGAGATCGACATCACCTTGCAAGTGAGCATTCCCCTGCTGGACGTGGTGGCCGAAGACGCCGATTTGACGGTGCGTTTTGGCACCGGCCGTTATTCGGATGTGGAACATGTGTGTCTGGCCAAGGACGATGTGACGCCCCTGGCCTCACCCGCCTGGCTGCGCGAGAACGGCCCTTTTGCCAGCGCCGAAGACCTGCAAGGCGTGGCCCTCTTGCGCAGCCCCCTGGAGCCGTGGCGCACCTGGTTTGCCGCGCACGACTTGGACTGGCCCGAGCCCATGGACGGCTCGTCGTTCAACGACATCGGCCTCATGTGCGACGCCGCCGCCCAAGGCTTGGGTGTGGGCCTGATCCGCACCAAACTCGGTGCGCCTTGGCTGGAAAGCGGCCAATTGGTGCGCCTGTTCGAGCGCAGTGTGCCCAGCCCGCACGCCCATTACCTGTGCTGGCGCACGGGCACCATGGAGCGCTGGGAGTGCGCCACCTTTGCCGACTGGTTGAAAAAAGCCCTGGCCTGATTTCACAAGCCTGTCAAAGATTCTTCAGCCCCACGGCTTGGGCTTGCGCGTACAGTTAAGGCCTAACTTGAAGGTTTTGAATGCCATGAGCGCCAACACCCCCGCCGAAACACAGCAACTGACCGCCACCGAACGTGCCGAGCGCCAACGCGCTGTGGTGCAGGCCTTGGGCCGTGTGCTGCCAGCCGACGCCATTCTTTACACCCCCGAAGACACCACGCCGTATGAATGTGATGGCCTGACCGCCTACCGTGAGCGGCCCTTGGTGGTGGCGCTGCCCGAAACCGAAGCGCAGGTGCAAGCTGTCCTCAAAGCTTGCCACGCCTTGGCGGTGCCCGTGGTGGCGCGCGGCGCGGGCACAGGCTTGTCGGGCGGTGCCATGCCGCACCGCATGGGCGTGACGCTGTCCATGGCCCGCTTCAACCAAATCAAAACAGTCAACCCTGTGAGCCGCACAGCGGTCGTGCAGTGCGGCGTGCGCAACCTGGCCATCAGCGAAGCGGCTGCGCCCTACGGCCTGTATTACGCGCCCGACCCGTCCAGCCAGATCGCCTGCACCATTGGTGGCAACGTGGCCGAAAACTCGGGCGGTGTGCACTGCCTCAAATACGGCCTGACGGTGCACAACGTGCTCAAAGTGCGCGGTTTCACGGTCGAAGGTGACCCGATTGAATTTGGCAGCGACGCGCTCGACACTTCTGGCTATGACTTGCTGGCCGTGCTGGTGGGCAGCGAAGGCATGCTGGCCGTGACCACCGAAGTCACCGTCAAACTGGTGCCCAAGCCGCAGCTGGCCCGCTGCATCATGGCCAGCTTTGACGATGTGCGCAAAGCCGGTGACGCGGTGGCCGCTGTCATCGCCGCAGGCATCATTCCGGCGGGTCTGGAGATGATGGATGGCCCCATGACCATTGCCGTCGAAGACTTTGTGCATGCGGGCTACGACCTGAGCGCAGCAGCCATTTTGTTGTGCGAGAGCGATGGCACACCCGAAGAGGTGGAAGAAGAAATCGGCCGCATGAGCGCGGTGCTGCGTGACTGCGGCGCCACGGCCATTTCGGTCAGCCGCGACGAAGCCCAGCGCATGAAGTTCTGGAGCGGCCGCAAAAACGCCTTCCCGGCGTCGGGCCGCATCAGCCCCGACTACATGTGCATGGACTCGACCATCCCGCGCAAGCGCCTGGCCGACATCCTGCAAGCCATCTCGGAAATGGAAACCAAGTACGCGCTGCGCTGCCTGAACGTGTTCCATGCGGGTGACGGCAACTTGCACCCGCTGATTTTGTTTGATGCGAACGACGCCGACCAACTGCGCCGCTGCGAGCTGTTTGGTGCCGACATCCTGGAAACCAGTGTGGCCATGGGCGGCACTGTCACGGGTGAGCACGGTGTGGGCATCGAGAAAGTCAACAGCATGTGTGTGCAGTTCAGCGCCGAAGAAAACGAGCAAATGTTCGCGGTCAAACGCGCTTTTGACCCACAAGGTTTGCTCAACCCCGGCAAAGTGATTCCAACGCTGAACCGCTGCGCCGAGTACGGCCGCATGCTGGTGCGGGCCGGTGCCATCAAGCACCCGGAGCTGGAACGGTTCTGATCACACGGCGGACCCATCGGGTCCGCGTTCAGTCCAGCCCGCGCACCACCTGCATGGCCTCTTCGATGCGATCGACCGGGTAAATCTTCAGGCCCTCAAAGGCTTTGTCGTTCTTTTTGGGCGCATTGGCCTTGGGCACCACCGCCACCTTGAAACCGAGTTTGGCGGCTTCTTTCAAGCGGTCTTGCCCGCGCGGTGCGGGACGCACTTCGCCCGCCAAGCCCACCTCGCCAAATGCGATAAAACCCTTGGGCAAAGCTTTGCCGCGCAGGCTGCTGGTGATCGCCAACATCACCGCCAGGTCGGCCGCCGGTTCGCTGATGCGCACGCCGCCGACCGCGTTCACAAACACGTCTTGGTCCATGCAGGCCACACCCGCGTGGCGGTGCAGCACCGCCAGCAACATGGCCAAGCGGTCACGGTCCAAACCCACACTCAAACGCCGGGGCGATGGGCCGCCGCTGTCCACCAGGGCTTGAATCTCCACCAGCAAGGGGCGGGTGCCTTCGAGCGTGACCATCACACAGCTGCCGGGCACGGGCTCGGCGTGTTGGCTCAAAAAGATGGCGCTGGGGTTGCTCACGCCCTTGAGGCCTTTTTCGGTCATGGCAAACACGCCAATTTCGTTCACCGCGCCAAAGCGGTTCTTGATGGCGCGAATCAGGCGGAAGTTCGAATGGGTGTCGCCTTCAAAGTACAACACCGTGTCCACCATGTGCTCCAGCACGCGGGGGCCAGCCAGCGCGCCTTCTTTGGTCACATGCCCCACCAGCACGATGGTGGTGCCGGTCGATTTGGCGGTGCGCGTCAGATGCGCCGCACATTCGCGCACCTGCGCCACCGAGCCGGGGGCGCTGGTCAGCTGGTCCGAATACACCGTCTGGATCGAGTCGATGATGGCGATGTGGGGCTGACGCGATTGGAGGGTATGCAAAATCTTTTCAAGCTGAATTTCGGGCAGCACCGGCACTTGTGAGTCGGGTAAGCCCAGACGGCGTGAGCGCATGGCCACTTGGGCACCGCTTTCTTCGCCCGTCACATACAGGGTGTTCATGCCGCTGCGCTGCAGCGCATCCACCGCCTGCAGCAGCAAGGTAGATTTGCCGATGCCCGGGTCGCCGCCGATCAGCACCACACCCCCCTCGACCATGCCGCCGCCGAGCACGCGGTCCAGCTCGTCGATGCCGGTGGGGTGACGTTCAAAGTCGGCCGCTTCAATTTGGGACAGGGGCAGCACTTCCGAGGTGGGGGCCAGCGAGGCATGCACCGAGCCAAAGCGGTTTTTTCCCGCAGCGGGCTCGCTGGAGCCTTCAATCAGGGTGTTCCAAGCGTTGCAACTGGGGCATTTGCCCATCCAGCGAGCGCTCGTGCCGCCGCATTCGGTGCAGGTGAATATCGATTTGTCTTTGGCCATGGGGGTGATTGTGCCTTTGGGCAGACGCCGAGCTTGGACCTGAAAGCAAGAAGCAGCAAACGCCTGCCCGCTGAATCGAGTACCTCAGCCCTCTGGATACCTGGCTGTCGTGAGCCAAGCCTGCACAAACCCGCGCGTGATCTCGATGGCACTCAGGCTGCGCGCATTCGATGCGTTCTGGCCAGACCACAAGGGCGTGAAATCGCTCAGGCCTTGCGCTTCGGCTGCAGCCCGCAAGGGGGCGATGGCCGCCGTGGCCAACGGAAACGCTGGGGCCGCTGCATTCAAAGGCCCCAGCTCACGCATGAGGCGATTGACGATGCCCCGCGCCGGACGGCCACTGAACAAGGTGGTCAAGGCGGTGTGCTGGGCGGCGGGTGATAACAAGGCGGCGCGGTACAAGGCGCTGGTGCTGGCTTCGTGGCTGCACAAATAAGCCGTCCCGATTTGCACGCCCGCCGCACCCAGCAGTTTGGCCGCGGCGACACTTTGGTCAGAGCCCACACCACCTGCAGCCATCACCGGCACATCCACGGCGTGTACGATTTGGGGCAACAAGGCCATGGTGCCCAGTTGTGTGCTCAGGTCATCCGTCAAAAACATGCCCCGGTGCCCACCAGCCTCCAGCCCTTGGGCAATCACGAGGTCTGCGCCGTGTGCCTGCAGCCAGCGTGCCTCGTCCACCGTGGTCGCAGACGACGCCACAAGCGAGCCCCAACTTTTCACGCGTGCCAGCAAATCGGGTGCGGGCAGGCCAAAGTGAAAACTCACCACCGCTGGTCGAAACGCCTCCAACACATCGGCGCTGTCGTGTGCAAAAGGCACACGCCCCGGGCCGCTGGGCATCTGGGCCGGATCCAGCCCAAATTCGCGGTAATAAGGGGCCAAGGCCTGCTGCCAACGCATCTGGGCTTCAGGTGCGGGCGTGGGCGGCGTGTGGCAAAAAAAGTTCACGTTGTACGGCGCACCCGTGGCCGCCGTCAGCGCCTGGAGTTCGGCCAATAAGGCGTCCGGACTGAGCATGGCCGCAGGCAGCGCCCCCAGCCCCCCGGCCTGGCACACGGCCATGGCCAAGCGGTGGTTCTGTGCGCCGGCCATGGGCGCCTGAAAAATGGGTGCTGCCAGACCCAAGCGTTTGAAGACATGTGACATGGCGCTCACTTTAATGCTTGCGCCGCCTGTCTGTCTTCCCCCCGCCATCAAGCGGCCAATTTGCGGGGGGACTCCTCGCTCAACAGCCCCTTGATTTCATGGCGCAGCGCATCCACAGAGATGGGTTTGGACACATAACCGTCCATGCCTGCAGCCAGGTAACGCTCTTTGTCGCCCTTGAGGGCATTGGCCGTCACGGCGATGATGGGTGTGCGTTTGAGTTGCTGGTTTTTCTCCAGCGTCCGAATGATTTCAGCGGCCTCCACGCCCCCCATTTCGGGCATGTGGATGTCCATCAAAATCAGGTCAAACTCACGGGTTGAAAAAGCCTCGATCGCCTCGATGCCGTTGTTGGCGATGCTGACCTCGTAGCCCATGCGCTGCAACAAAATGGTCTCCAGTGTCTGGTTGATGGGCGTATCCTCGACCAACAAAATGCGTTGTGATTTGAATGCGGGCTCGGGCATGGTGACGGGGACTGGCGCTGAGGACGCCATCGTCCGGGTCAGCCCATTCAAGACGCTGACCAATTCATTGACATCGATCGGTTTGACCAAAAAGCCCTGAATGCCCTGTGGGTCCAGCAACTCTTGGCTGATTTGCTCACTCAGGGCCCCCATCATGATGATGGGCATTTGCTCGGCTGAAAACATCTGCCTCAGCTGCGCAGCCAGCGCAAAACCATCGATGTCAGGCATGTTCACATCGATCAGAGCGCATCGGGCTTGACGCAGCTGCGGTGAATGCAGCGCTTGGGCAGCGCCGTCTACGGCTGCGGTGTGAAGCTCCAGGTTTTGCAATTGGTGGCTGAGCACTTTGCGACTGCTGGCGTTGTCATCCACCAGCAGCAGCGTTTGACCTGCCCACGCCGGGGCCAAGTTTTGCGCACAAACGGGGGCGTCGACCAGGGTGTGAAGCCGCACATAAAAGCTGAAAGTGCTGCCATGACCGAGTTGGCTGTTGACGCTGATGTCGCCGCCCATCATGCGCACCAAGCTGCGGCTGATGGCCAGACCCAAGCCTGTGCCGCCAAACCGGCGCACCGTGCTGGAATCGGCTTGGGTGAACACATCAAAAATCAGGGCCTGCTTGTCAGGCGCGATGCCGATGCCGGTGTCTTTGACCGCGAACTCCAGCCAGACGCCATCTCGGCTGGGCGGGGAAATCATGGGCTTCACAAACAGCAAAATTTCACCCTGCGCCGTGAATTTGATGGCATTGCCCAGCAAGTTGGTGATCACCTGCTGCAGACGCAAGGGGTCACCAATGACCTCGTCGGGCACCTTGCAGTCCACGTCGCACACGAGTTCAAGTTCTTTTTCACTGGCACGCAAGGACAGCGTGCGTGTAGCCTGCCGAATCAGGCTGTGCAAGGAAAAAGGGTGCGGGTCCAGACTGAGCTTGCGAGCCTCGATTTTTGAGAAGTCCAGGATGTCATTGATCACGGCCAACAAAGAATGCGCCGATGTCGACACCATGTCCAGGTAACTTCTTTGCTCGGCCGTCAAACGGGTTTGCAGGCACAGCTCGGTCATGCCCAAAATGCCGTTCATGGGCGTGCGAATTTCATGGCTCATGTTGGCCAAAAAGTCACTTTTGGAGGCATTGGCCGCTTGTGCGGCATCCCTCGCCATGGCCAGATCTTTTTCGGCGTGCAGACGCGCTTCCACGAATTCGTTGAAGGCGTGTGTGACCATCTTGATCTCACGGCCACCCATTTGGGCAATGGGGGCGACCACCTGCCCATCGCGCATGCGGGCCGCTGTCTGGTGCATGGCCTGGGCCAAAACATCCAAGGGGCGCACCACCCGCGCCACAAAGAGCCACAACAACGGTGCCATCACCAGCAGCAACAAACCGCTGAGTGCCAGCATTTTTCGGTAGAGGTTTTCGACAGGCGCAAAGGCCTCTGCAGAGGGCACCACAGAAGCCACAATCCACCCCGTACTCGACAACTTTTTGAAGGTGAACAGCCCTTTGACACCCCGCGTGTTGACACCCTCTTGTGTGCCCTCAAAACCTTTCATGGCATTTTCAAAGGGCAAGTTGCCACTGCCTGGCGGGACGGTCTTGAAAATCAGCGCCGGATCGGGGTGGGCAATGCGCAGCCTGTCCTGACTGACCAGGTAGTAATAGCCCGTTTCGCCATTTTTGCGGCTGGCAATTGATCCCAACAAATTGGGCTTGTACAAGTTGAGCACCCCGCCCATGATGCCCACCAACTGCTGGTTGGCATCCATGATCGGGGCAGCGATGACCACGATGGGCTGCTGTGTGGCCCGGCCCAAAATGGGCGCTGAAATCACCGGTTTTCCGGTCTTGATGACGCCCTGAATGTAGTCTCGGGTGGACATGTCCAAGGTCCTGCGGCCCGGCTTGACCGGCCAGTCCACCAAGAGGACACCCTTGGCATCAAAGATGTAGAGGTCGTCAAACACCGTCAGCAAGGCCTTCTCATCCTGGAGGAGCTTTTCCAGACTGTCCTGTTGACCCATCGAAGCCGCAGGCACATGGCTGGCCACCTTGTCCAGCATGTTGACGCTGTCCTTCAGTTTTTCATCGAGGTGGCTGGCCAACTCGCTCAACTGGCGGAACTCGTGTTTTTCAATCCTCTGCACGATGTCCGTGCGCATCACATGAAATTGCAATACAAATTGGGACAGCAGCAGTGCCATGGCCATGGCCATGGCACTCAGGGACAGTTGTAGTTTGAGGCTGAGGTTTTTCATCGATCGTTCAAGCCTGCGACGGTGGAAGGTGTGTGGACTGACTGGCCATGAATGACATGCACCGTCATGGCGTGCCGCGAGACAAGGAGGGGTTGAATTGCGCTCGATTCTAGTCTTGGGACTTGTTTTTTAATACTAAATAACACGTATTTGGCAATTTAACTGCCTCACGAAATGCCTACAGAAGCCGAAATCGGCTCACCAACGGGCTGCATCAAGGGAAAACACGCAGACAAAACCCACCCCAATCAATTAACATGTTAAATAAATGCCCAACACCCCGTTCATCCACCGCAACCTGCCGCGCCTGCTCTTGCAGGCACGCGAATCGGTCATGGGCCACACCCGCCCCAGCCTGCGCTCGCACGGCCTGTCTGACCAACAGTGGCGGGTGCTGCGGGTGCTGGGCGAACACGCCCACGACAGTGCCGGGGTGGAAACTGGTCGGGTCGCCAAAGAAGCGTTTTTGCTGGGGCCCAGCCTGACGGGTGTACTCACCCGCATGGCGCGTGACGGCCTGATCGAGCGCCACCGCTGCCCACAAGACGCTCGTAGGACGGTGGTGCGTGCGACGGCACTGGGGCTGGCCAAGGTTCAGGCACTGTCGCAGAGCATCGAAGCCCACTACGCCTGGATGGAAGGGCAACTGGGCAAAACCGCCTTGCAAGATTTGTATGCCCTGCTCGACCAAGTGATTGCCCTGGAGGGCGATGGACCCGCCCCTGCACCCGAGTCCACCCGCAAAAAGAAAGCTGCACCATGAAACATTGGCAACCTGCGGGCACCGTTTACGGATGCCTCTTGAATTTTCAACGCGAGTGGGACCTGTGGGCCCCGCGCATGGCACAAGACCCATACAAAGGCCCTCCCCGGGCACCCGTGCTGTATGTCAAATCGGCCAACACCTTCAACCCCGGCGGCAGCTTGCTGCTGCAAGATGGGGTGCAAGAGGTGGACATTGGGGCCACGCTGGGTCTGGTGATGGGTGCAGAAGGCATGCCAGACAGCGTGGTGCTGCTCAACGACTGGTCCGTGCCCCACGAAAGTTATTACCGTCCACCCGTCAAGTTCCGTTGCCGAGATGGCTATTTGGGATGTGGATCCCCTCCTGTCCCGTGGACCAGCTTGGACCTGCCATCGCTGAGCATCATGGTTCAGCTCAATGGCCAAAAGGTACAGACTGTGCATCTGTCAGAGCTGGTGCGTCCGGTGGAGCGACTGCTGACCGATGTGGGCGAATTCATGAGCCTGCAAGCGGGCGATGTGCTGATGCTGGGCACCGATGTGCTGGCCCAAGGCCAAAGGCCCCGTGCCCGTGCGGGTGACACCGTGTGCCTGACCGTCCCCGGCTTTGCCCCGTGGGTCCAAACTGTGCAGGGAGAGGCTGTATGAAACACGCACGCATTGCCTGGGCGGGGGCCATTCAGTTGGCCATCGAGTCCGACGGCCAGTTGCTCATCACCCAAGGCCCGCACCAAGGCCATCGCGTGGACTTTGACGAGGTCGTCTGGCTGCCGCCGCTGGTGCCAGTGCCCCAGCCACGCACCGTGATCGCGCTGGGTCTGAACTACGCCGACCATGCCAAGGAACTCGCCTTCAAGGCCCCCGAAGAACCGCTGGCCTTCATGAAAGGCGAAGCCTCGCTGATCGGGCACAAGGCCTTGACCAAGCGCCCAGCTGATGTGGCCTACATGCACTACGAGTGCGAGTTGGCGGTGGTGATCGGGCGCACCGCCCGCCGCGTGAAGAAAGCCGATGCCTACGATTTTGTGGGCGGCTACACCGTGGCCAACGACTACGCCATCCGCGACTACCTGGAGAACTGGTACCGCCCCAACCTGCGCGTCAAAAACCGCGACACCTGCACGCCGATCGGCCCCTGGCTGGTCGATGCGGCCGATGTGCCCAACCCGATGGCGCTGAAGCTGCAAACCACCGTCAACGGCCAGGTCACACAAAGCGGCAACACGGCTGACATGGTGTTCGATGTGCCCACCCTCATCGAGTACTTCAGCAGCTTCATGACACTCAAGCCCGGCGACCTGATCCTGACCGGTACGCCCGACGGCATCGTCAACGTCAACCCAGGCGATGTGGTGGTCACAGAGATCGACAGCATCGGCGCACTGACCAACACCCTCGTGAAAGCATGAACATGAAAATCGACCACCTCATCAACGGCAAGAGCGTCGCAGGCAGCGACTATTTTGAAACCGTCAACCCCGCCACCCAAGAAGTGCTGGCCGAAGTGGCCTCGGGCGGCGAGGCAGAAGTCAATGCCGCCGTGGCCGCCGCCAAAGCCGCCTTTCCCAAATGGGCCGCCACGCCCGCCACCGAACGAGCCAAGATCATGCGCAAGCTGGGCGATCTGATCACAAAGCATGTGCCTGACATCGCGGAAATCGAGACCCGCGACTGCGGCCAAACCATCAGCCAAACCGGCAAGCAGTTGGTGCCGCGTGCGGCCGACAATTTCCACTACTTTGCCGAGATGTGCACCCGTGTGGATGGCCACACCTACCCCACGCCCACACACCTGAACTACACGCTGTTCCACCCGGTGGGCGTGTGCGCCCTCATCAGCCCCTGGAACGTGCCCTTCATGACCGCCACCTGGAAGGTCGCGCCGTGCCTGGCTTTTGGCAACACCGCTGTGCTCAAGATGAGCGAGCTCTCACCCATGACCGCTGCCCGTCTGGGCGAGCTGGCGCTAGAGGCTGGCGTGCCCGCTGGCGTGCTGAACCTGGTGCACGGTTACGGCAAAGAAGCGGGCGAGCCGCTGGTGTCGCACCGGGATGTGCGAGCCATCAGCTTCACCGGCTCTACTGTCACCGGCAACCGCATCGTGCAAAGCGCGGGCCTCAAGAAGTTCAGCATGGAACTCGGCGGCAAAAGCCCCTTTGTGATTTTTGAAGACGCCGATTTGGACCGCGCGCTCGATGCCGCCATCTTCATGATCTTCAGCAACAACGGCGAGCGCTGCACCGCAGGCAGCCGCATCTTGGTGCAGCAAAGCATTTATGCCGACTTTGCCGCCAAATTTGCCGAGCGGGCCAAACGGATCACCGTGGGCGACCCGCTGGATGAAAAAACCATCGTCGGCCCCATGATCAGCAAGGCCCACCTGGCCAAGGTGCGCAGCTACATCGAACTCGGCCCCAAAGAAGGCGCGACCCTGCTGTGTGGCGGACTGGACCAGCCTGGCTACGCCGCTGATCTGCCCGCGCATGTGAAGCACGGCAACTTCGTCTGGCCCACCGTGTTTGCCGATGTGGACAACCGCATGCGCATTGCGCAAGAAGAAATCTTTGGCCCCGTGGCCTGCCTGATTACCTTCAAGGACGAGCAGGATGCGATTGAAAAAGCCAACGACATCGAATATGGCCTGTCCAGCTACGTGTGGACCGAGAACCTGGGCAAGGCCCACCGCGTGGCCGCTGCGGTCGAGGCGGGCATGTGCTTTGTCAACAGCCAGAACGTGCGCGACCTGCGCCAACCCTTTGGCGGCACCAAAGCCAGTGGCACGGGTCGCGAAGGCGGCACCTGGAGCTACGAAGTGTTTTGCGAGCCCAAAAACGTGGCGGTGAGCCTGGGCGGTCACCACATCCCGCATTGGGGCGTTTGAGTACACCGACCTTCCAACCGGAGATCAAGATGACTGTGAACCCATTGGTCATTTGGGCGCCTGTATTTGCCATGATGGCTTTGGTGCTGGTGGTTGCTTACTTGACGTTTCGCGAGCGCGTTCGTCAATTCAAGGCGCTGCGTGTGCACCCCCAAAAAGTGTCCACGCGCAGCGAGTTTGCGGCGGCCCTCAAAGACACCCGCTGTGCAGACAATTTCTCCAACTTGTTTGAAACACCGGTCATGTTTTATGTGGCGTGTACTGGTCTTTATGTCACGCAAACGGTCAGCATCGGCGCTTTGGTGTTGGCCTGCCTGTATGTGTTGCTGAGAGTGGGCCACAGTGTGGTGCATTGCGGCCGCAATGTGGTATTCACGCGCTTCAAACTCTTTGCAGCCAGCATGCTGGTGCTGCTCGGGCTTTGGCTGGTGTGGGGCTTGACCTTGTTGCACGTCATCTGATTCAAAGCCCATTCAAAGGACACCCCATGGGACAACTTGCCCTCGCCGCCAAAATCACCCACGTGCCCAGCATGTACCTGAGCGAAATCCCGGGGCCACGTTTTGGCACACGCCAAAGCGCCATCGACGGCCACAAGGAAATCAGCCGCCGCTGCCGCGCACTGGGGGTGGACACGCTGGTGGTGTTCGACACGCACTGGTTGGTCAACGCCAATTACCACATCAACTGCGCGCCGCACTTCAAGGGCAGCTACACCAGCAACGAGCTGCCACACTTCATCAACCACATGGCTTTTGAGTCACCGGGCAACCCCGAGTTGGGGCACCTGCTCGCCAAAGTGGCCAACGCGCACGGCGTGGAAACGCTGGCGCATGACAACACCACGCTCGACCCGGAATACGGCACGCTGGTGCCACTGCGCTACATGAATGAAGACCAGCACTTCAAGGTGGTCTCGGTCTCGGCCCTGTGCATGGTGCATTACCTCAGCGACAGCGCCCGCCTGGGTTGGGCCATGCGCGAGGCGGTGGAAAAGCATTACGACGGCAAGGTGGCGTTTTTGGCCAGCGGCTCGCTCTCACACCGTTTTGCGCAAAACGGTTTGGCCCCGGAGTTCGCCCACAAGATCTGGAGTCCGTTTCTGGAGCAGCTCGACAAGCAAGTCTTGCAGATGTGGGGCAACCGCGAATGGAAAGCCTTTTGCGAAATGCTGCCCGAGTACGCCAGCAAAGGCCACGGCGAAGGTTTCATGCACGACACGGCCATGCTGATGGGCGCTTTGGGCTGGACGGGGTACGACGGCGGTGTGGACATGGTGACACCGTACTTCGGGGCCAGCGGCACAGGCCAGCTCAACGCGATTTTTGACGTGACCCCGCAGGACGGCAGCCAAGTGCCCGCCGCCGTGGCCAGCCGTGCCGAGGGCTACACGGCCATCAGCACCCGCCTTTGAGGAGCGCGACCCATGCCCCATCTTGTGATCCTCTACACCGGTCAGTTGGACGACGAAGTCAACATGACCACCCTGTGCCGCCAAATGGCGGACGCCATGCTCACC
Source organism: Limnohabitans sp. 63ED37-2 (assembly GCF_001412535.1). Classification (GTDB taxonomy): domain Bacteria; phylum Pseudomonadota; class Gammaproteobacteria; order Burkholderiales; family Burkholderiaceae_C; genus Limnohabitans_A. Next base: position 2,914,199 of record NZ_CP011774.1, read on the forward strand.
GTGAAAGACGAGTCTGGCAAACAGGTTTTCCCCACAGGCGGTACACGCGTGCTGGCCTACCCGGCGCAGCACTATGCGGTGGCCGATGGCGGGGCTGCGGGTCGTGATGCAGGGGGCACAGGTGATTACGCCTTTGTGTACCTGAACCTGCGCATGGGCCGTGGCCGCACAGAAGCCACGCAGCAAAGTGCCGGGCAAACATTGCTCGAAGTGGCTAAAGCCTTTTTCGCGCCCGTGATGGCGCAGCGCCACATCGGGATCACGCTGCAGATCGACGTCGGCCCCGAGGTGTTCGACGCCAAGCACAGCAATCTGCATCCACTTTTCAACAAGGTTTGAGCCATGTCCGTGTTCACCGAAGACCAGATCCAGCAGCTCGCGCACGAGCTCAACCAGTCCGAAAAATCCCGCACCCAGATCGAGCACTTTTCCAAGCGCTTTGCGGGCATGACGATTGAAGACGGCTACCGCATCAACCGCGCTTGGATGCAGATCAAGTTCGCAGAAGGGCGCACCATGATCGGCCACAAGATTGGGCTGACGAGCCGTGCCATGCAAGTCTCCAGCCAAATCGACGAGCCCGATTACGGCACGCTGCTCGACGACATGCTCTACACCTGCTCGCCAGGTCAGGTGCTGGACATCCCCTTCACCGATTTCATCGCGCCGCGTGTCGAGGTCGAGTTGGCCTTCATCCTCAAGAAAGAGCTGCGCGGCCCCAATGTGACGGTGCAGCAGGTGCTGGAGGCCACCGACTACGTGACCCCTGCGATTGAGATCATCGATTCGCGCATCGAACAGTTTGACCGGCACACCAAAGTCATGCGCAAGGTCTACGACACCATCAGCGACAACGCGGCGAACGCGGGCATCGTGCTCGGGGCCAAGCGGGTTGACCCCTTAACCACCGACTTGCCTTGGTGCGGCGCGGTCCTGCGCCAGAACGGCGTCGTCGAAGAGACGGGTTTGGCAGCGGGTGTGCAAGGGCACCCCGCTGTGGGCATCGCCTGGTTGGCCAACAAACTCGCACCTTGGGGCGAGCACCTGCAAGCCGGAGAAATTGTGTTGGCCGGTTCGTTCACCAAGCCAGCGCTCGCGAAGGTCGGCGATGTGTTTGATGTGGACTACGGGCCTTTGGGCAAACTGGAGTTCCGTTTTGTTTGAACACATGGCTTCGTTGACCGTCGTTGGAGTCTTGTTGGGGCCAGGGTGGCGGCCCGGGCTCAGAGGCGCTTCGCTTTGCCACATCGCCCGAGCCGCCACCCCGTCCCCAACAAGCTGCAAGCCGTCATCCCTTTAAATCGAGGAAACATCCCATGAACACGCCCACAAATCTTTTCAAGCAAGCCTTGCAAAACCAACACTCCCAGATTGGCCTCTGGATGGGTTTGGCCAGCGCCTACACCGCCGAGATTTGCGCCCTGGCCGGATTTGACTGGCTGGTAATCGACGGCGAACACGCGCCCAATGACTTGCGCAGCATCCAGGCGCAACTTCAAACCTTAGCCGCTTATCCCAACAGCCACCCGGTGTGCCGCGTGCCTTTGGGCGAGACGGCGCTCATCAAACAGTATCTGGACCTGGGCGCACAAAACATCTTGGTGCCCATGGTGGACACGGCCGCGCAAGCCGTGCAACTGGTGCAAGCCATGCGCTATCCGCAAGACGATGGCCTGGGCGGCGTGCGCGGCATGGCGGGTGCACGGGCCTCGCGCTGGGGCCACTACCCTGATTACTTCAAGCGGGCCAACCAAGAGGTCTGCCTCTTGGTGCAGGTTGAATCACGCGAAGCGCTGAAGAATCTGGACGCCATTGCCGCCACACCCGGGGTCGATGGCGTGTTCATTGGCCCGGCGGACCTGTCGGCCTCCATGGGCCATGTGGGCAACGCCGCACACCCCGAAGTGCAAGCGGCCATTTCGGACGCCATCGCCCGCATCCTCAAGGCTGGCAAGGCCCCTGGCATCTTGTCACCCGACCGCCAACTGGCTGCGCAGTACCTGCAGATGGGTGCCTTGTTCGTGGCGGTGGGCTTGGACACTCAAATTTTGATGCGTCACACCACCGATTTGGCCGCGCACTTCAAAGCCGAGGTGAAGACCATTGCCCCCCAAAAAGGTGCCACTTATTAATGGGGATCTGACCCCAATTAACTTTGACCCCAATTAACGCTTGACGCCACCCCACACCAGGAGATCCCACATGTTCCCCACGCCCCAACCTTTGGTGCCTTCGCTGCAAGCGCGTGTTCACCCCGACGAATGGCAAGCGCGTTTGCAGCTGGCCGCGTGTTACCGGGTTTTCGCGCTGCTCGGCTGGACCGAGATGATCTACAACCACATCACGCTGCGCCTGCCCGACAGCGTGACAGGGGGTGACAAGCATTTCTTGATCAATCCTTTTGGTCTGCACTACAGCGAGGTCACGGCCAGCAACCTGGTGAAGATCGATGTGCAAGGGCGCAAACTCGATGGCTCACCCTACCCCGTCAACCCGGCAGGTTTCACGGTGCATGCGGCGGTGCACGAAGGGCTGGCCGGGGCGCACTGCGTGATGCACACCCACACCACAGCGGGGGTGGCGGTGGCCTGCTTGCAAGGCGGCTTGCAGCAGACCAATTTTTACAGTGCGCAGCTGCACAACATGGTGGCCTACCACGACTTTGAAGGCATCACCATCCATGCCGATGAAGCGCCGCGCCTGTTGCAGAGCATCGGCGACAAACAGGCCATCATCTTGCGCAACCACGGCCTGCTGGCCTGGGGGCACACCTTGCCGCAAACCTTTGCGGTGCTTTGGACTTTGCAGCGTGCCTGCGAAATCCAAATGGCCACACTGAGCATGGGCCAGCCGATCGTGGTGCCCGAAGCGATTGCCGACCAATGCACCCGAGACGCCCTGCAGTTCAACCCGAACCATGGCGCGGGCGAAGATGTGTTCCAGGCGCTGGTTCGTCAGATCGATCGGCAAGACTCAGGGTGGCGCGTATGAAAGTCTGTATTTACGGCGCAGGCGCCATCGGCGGCTGGATCGGCGCGCACTTGGCGCAGCACGGCTGCAGCCTGAGCGCGGTGGCTCGCGGGGCAACGCTCGAAGCGCTCCAACAAAACGGCTTGGTGCTGCTGCAAGGTGACCAAGAGATCCACGCCTCTTTGGTCGCCCGGGAGAACCCGGCCGATCTGGGCGTGCAAGACCTGGTGATCGTGGCGGTGAAGGCCCCCGCCATGGCCGATGTGGCTCGGCGCATCGGGCCACTGATCGGCCCCAACACGGTCGTACTCACCGCCATGAACGGCGTGCCTTGGTGGTTTTTGCAGGGCTTTGGTGGCGTTTTGGCAGGCACCCATCTGGACTCGGTGGATGCGGGCGGCGTGATCGCGCAGCACATCCCGGCGCCCCACATTGTGGGTGGCGTGGTGCACGCCAGCTGCTCAGTCGATGTACCGGGTGTGATCCGCCACCACTTTGGCAATGGCCTGATTCTGGGTGAGCCCAGTGGCGCAGACACACCGCGTGTGCAAGCGCTTGTGGCTTTGTTGGTGCAAGCGGGTTTCAACGCCACGGTCTCGCCCCAAATTCAAAAAGACGTTTGGTACAAGCTGTGGGGCAACATGACGATCAACCCCATCAGCGCCTTCACCGGGGCCACCACCGACGTGATTTTGGACGACCCGCTGGTGCGCGATTTTGTCTCGCACATCATGCTCGAAGCCAAGGCCATTGGCGAGCGCATCGGCATCCCGATCGCACAAACCCCCGAAGACCGCCACGCGGTCACACGCAAGCTGGGGGCCTTTCGCACCTCGATGCTGCAAGACGTGGACGCGGGTAAGCCCGTCGAGCTCGATGGCTTGGTGTCTGCCGTGCGTGAGCTGGGCCGTCTGACAGGTGTGGCCACACCCTTCACCGACGCATTGCTGGGCTTGAGTCGTCTGCATGCACGAGGTCTGGGCCTCTACCCGTGAACGAAGCAGCCAAACCGAGCTTGAGCAGTGCGGCCTTTGGCACCCTGCTGCTGATCGCCTTCATGATGGGGGCCAACCACGTCGCGGCGCGAACGGCCTTCAACCATGGCGTCGATGTGGTCACCGCCGTCACCGTGCGCAGCGTGGTCACAGCCTTGGTGGTGGCGCTGATCCTGTGGCAACACAAGGTGGCTTTTCAGGTGCCGCCGCAACAACGCAAATACATGGGCGTGATCGGTGTGCTGATCGCCGTGCAAAGCCTTTGCCTTTATTCGGCAGTGGCGCGTTTGCCGGTGGCCCTGGCCTTGTTGGCCTTCAACACCTACCCCTTGATGACCGCCTTGTGGGCACGCGTGCTGTATGGTCACCGGCCCGAGCGCGCTGTGCTGTGGGCCATGCCAATGATGATGGCAGGTCTGGCGCTGGCCTTGGATGTGCTGGGGTCGGCCTCCGGTCTGGGCGCTGCGAACCATTGGGGGCACATTGGTGCAGGCGTGGCGTTTGCGTTGTTCGCCTCGGCCACCTTTGGCCTGGCGCTGGTGCTCACCCAGCATGAAACGGTGGGCGTCGATGGCCGATGGCGCAGCTTCACCAGCATGTCGACGGTGGGCGTGCTGGCAGGTCTGGTGGCTTGGTCTCAAGGGGGGCTCAACTGGCCCACCGCCAGCATGGGCTGGTGGGGCCTGGGGCTGCTCACCTTTTTGTACGGCACCGCTTTCACCATCATGTTCACCGTGCTGCCCAAGCTGGGCGTGGTGGGCAACTCGGCCATCATGAATGTGGAGCCGATCTTTGCGCTGGTGCTGGCCTGGGCGCTGCTGGGCCAGGCCATCGCCCCCATGCAATTGATGGGGGCGGCCGTGGTGGTGGGCACGGTCATGTGGCTGGGCTTGCGCAAGCCCTGAGGCTCAGCGCGGATTCAGCGCAAACGGCGGATCAGGCTAGAGGTGTCCCAACGGCCGCCGCCCATTTTTTGCACATCGGCGTAAAACTGGTCGACCAAGGCGGTCACAGGCAGGCGGGCACCATTGCGCTTGGCTTCGTCCAGCACCAGGCCCAAATCCTTGCGCATCCAGTCGACGGCAAAACCAAACTCGAACTTGTCGTCGGCCATGGTCTTGCCGCGGTTGTCGAGCTGCCAGCTTTGGGCGGCGCCCTTGCCGATCACGTCCAGCACCTGGTGCATGTCCAGCCCGGCTTGCTGGCCAAAGGCAATCGCTTCAGACAGGCCTTGCACCAAACCTGCAATGCAGATCTGGTTGACCATCTTGGCCAGCTGACCCGCGCCCGAGGCACCCAGCAGGGTGAAGGCACGCGAAAAGGCCATGGCCGCGGGTTTGACCGCGTCAAAGGCGGCCGCATCACCGCCACACATCACCGTCAGCATGCCGTTTTGCGCCCCAGCCTGACCGCCCGAAACGGGGGCATCCACAAAGTGCAGGCCCAATTTTTGGGCTTCGGCGTACAGCTCGCGGGCCACTTCGGCAGAGGCCGTGGTGTGGTCCACAAAAATCGCACCGGGCTTCATGCCTGCAAAAGCACCGTCCGGGCCCAAGACCACGCTGCGCAAATCAGCATCGTTGCCCACACAGGCGAACACGATGTCCACACCCGCTGCAGCCTCACGCGGGGTGGGGGCGGTGGCGTTGCCAGGGCACTCAGCGGCCCAAGCAGCGGCTTTGGCGGCGCTGCGGTTGTACACGGCGACATGGTGGCCGGCACGCGCCAGGTGGCCCGCCATGGGGTAACCCATCACGCCCAAGCCCAAAAAGGCGACTTTTTTGGCGGGAGTGGCTTCGTAGGTTTTGGCAGCAATTTGGCTCATGGTTGTCTCGTGGTGAAGTGGAAAAAAGCTATTTTGGCAGCCTGTGGGTGTTCTGGCGCTCACCGGGTGCTTTGGCGTGACCACGAGGTGACAGGGGCACTTTTGGTACGCTCAACGCATGAACCCCTCGATTGCCGACAACATCGCCCGTGTGCGGGCACAGATTGAAGCCGCTTGCCAAGCGGCTGGGCGCGAGCCCAGCAGCGTGCATTTGTTGGCCGTCTCCAAGACCTGGGGGGCCGATGCCGTGCGCCAAGCCCATGCGGCCGGGCAAACCGCCTTTGGTGAAAACTACATCCAGGAAGCGGTGGACAAAATCACCACCTTGCGAGATCTACCCCTGGAATGGCATTGCATCGGGCCGATCCAAAGCAACAAAACTCGTCTGGTGGCCGAACACTTTGATTGGGTGCACAGCGTGGACCGACTCAAAATTGCCCAGCGCCTGTCCGAGCAGCGCCCGGCCGAGCTGCCGCCCTTGCAGGTGTGCATTCAGGTCAATGTGGACGGCGGCGACAACAAATCGGGCGTGAGCCCACAGGAATTGCCCGCGCTGGCACAAGCCGTGAATGCTTTGCCGCGCATGCGGTTGCGCGGCATCATGACCATCCCTGAGCCCGCCGAAACCGACGCGCAAATGCGGACGGTTCATGCCCAGGCCAAAGCCTTGTACGAGGCCCTGCGCCAGCAAGGCCTGCCGCTGGACACCCTGTCGATGGGCATGAGCGCCGACATGGCCGCGGCCATTGCCGAGGGCAGCACCCTGGTCCGGGTGGGCACGGCCATTTTTGGCCAACGCTGAAGGCGCCTGGCGAGCGGGTCAGGCGCCCGTTTGCAGCTTGAACACACTGCGGCGCTCACCCACCGGGCTTCCCGCCACATTGAGCAAGACCTGCGCACGCCAAGGGGCCAGCGCTTGGCGCTGCGTATCGTCCAGCCAACCCAATTGGTCCAGCGCCTCCACGGTGGCAGCAAACAGTGCCGCCTTGTTGCCGTCCATCATCTTGATGGCCAGGGCTTGCCCGCGGGAGCGACTGCCCACCACCTGCACACCGTCCGCCCCCACCTTGGTCACCCAGTCGCCCCGGCCGACCCGCATGAAATCGGCGTCGTTGCGGCCCGTGCCCGAAACCAGTTCGGGGTAGGCGCTCATGGCCTCACCCAGCTGTTGCAGGCTCGCGCCGTACAAACCATCCGACTCGGGCTGGGCCAGCCGGGCGTAGCTGCGGGCCAGACGCGACAAGGGCATGGCGTAGTTCGGGGCCGAGCAGCCGTCAATGCCCAGCGCCAATTCTTCTTCAGACAGGCCCGCCAGGTGCGCCACCGCCAGTCGGATTTGTTTTTGAAGCGGGTGGTCCACCTCGGTGTAACTCTCGGTGGGCAGGCCGTGCTGCACGCAGTAAGCCAAGAAACCGCTGTGCTTGCCGCTGCAGTTGTGGTGCCGCTCGTCGTAGGCAAAGCCTTCGGGCATGGGGCGGTCAAAAAAGGTGAAGCGGTAAGGCACATGGCAGCCGCAGCGCATCTGGCGCGTGTTGCTGCCGCTTTTACGCAAGATAGACGACACCTTTTCGACGTGCATCTCTTCGCCGTTGTGGCTGGCGCACATCAGGGCGAGTTCTGAGGGGGTGAACCCAAAATGCGCCGCGCCGCCTGACTGGATGAGCGGCAAGGCCTGCATGGCCTTGAGGGTGGAGCGGGTGAAACACAACCAGTGCGGGTTGCCCACCTGGGCCAGCACCCGACCTTCGGTGTCGGTCACGGCCAAGGCGCCCATGTGCATGCATTCGGGGATGCCGTTGCGGGTCAGTTCGATCAAGGGTTCAAAGTTCATGGCTCGGGCTTGGGTTTGGGTGATGGGGGGCTGGCATCCAGCCAGTTTAAATTGTCCCAGACTTGACCCGCTGCCCAGCGGGCAGCCCCTCACAATGAACGGATGCAAAACATCCTCTCCCCCCTTCAGGCGCAACTGGTTCAGTGGTTGGTGGCACCCGGTGCCACCGTGGCTGCGGGCGACGTGCTGGTGATTTTGGAAGCCATGAAGATGGAGCACGAAATCCGCGCCCAACAGCCCGGGTGTGTGGGCGAACTGTTTTTCCAAGCGGGCGAAGCGGTGGCCGAGGGCGAGCTGCTGGGTGTGCTCATGCCCGTGACCAATGCAGCCGCCCAGCCCGAGGTCGCTGATCCCACCCCCCAAACGCCTCCACCTTTGGACAAGCGCTCTGACCTGCACAAGCTGCAGACCCGCTTGGCCTTTACCCACGACGCGGCTCGCCCCGAAGCCGTGGCCAAGCGCCACGCGCAGGGCCTGCGCACGGCCCGCGAAAACATCGCGGCGCTGTGTGATCCCGATTCTTTTGTGGAGTACGGCGCCTTGGCCGTGGCGGCACAAAGTCGGCGCCGCAGCGCCGACGATTTGATGCGCAACACCCCAGCGGACGGCATGGTCACGGGCATCGGCTGCGTCAACGGCCAGCGCGTGGTGGTCATGGCCTACGACTTCACCGTGCTGGCGGGCACACAAGGGATGCGCAACCACCAAAAGACCGACCGCATGCTGGGCGTGGCTTTGCAAAACAAGTTGCCCGTGGTGCTGTTTGCCGAGGGCGGTGGCGGCAGACCGGGTGATGTCGACGTCGCCATCGTGGCCGGTCTGAACCTGGCCACCTTCGCCTCGTTCGCGCGGCTCAACGGCCGGGTGCCTGTGCTGGGCGTGGTGGCTGGGCGCTGCTTTGCGGGCAATGCGGCGCTGCTGGGCTGCTGCGACGTGATCATCGCCACCAAGGGCAGCAACATCGGCATGGGCGGCCCGGCCATGGTCGAAGGGGGTGGCTTGGGTGTGTTCAAGCCCGAGCAGATCGGCCCGAGCGAGGTGCAGCATGGCAACGGTGTGATCGACGTGCTGGTCGATAACGAAGCACAGGCCGCGGCGGCTGCGCGGCAATACCTGTCGTTTTTTCAAGGGACACCAGCGCCGTGGCAAGCACCCCCTGCCGAGGCCTTGCGCCATGTGGTCCCTGAAAACCGCTTGCGCGTGTACGACACACGCACGGCCATGCAGGGCATTGCAGACGAAGGCAGCTTGCTGCATTTGCGCACGGGTTTTGGCGTGGGCATCCACACCGCCTTGGCCCGCATCGCAGGCCGCCCGGTGGGCCTCATGGCCAACAACCCGCTGCACCTGGGTGGCGCGATCGACGCCGATGCGGCCGACAAAGCTGCACGATTCATGCAGCTGTGTAACGCACACGGCTTGCCCATCGTGAGTCTGGTGGACACGCCCGGCTTCATGGTGGGCCCGGACACCGAAGCCACGGCGCAGGTGCGCCATGTCTCGCGCCTGTTCGTGGCAGCGGCGCATTTGCGTGTGCCACTGCTCAGCGTGGTGCTGCGCAAGGGCTACGGCTTGGGCGCGATGGCCATGACCGGCGGCGGTTTTCATGAAACCCTGGCCACAGTGGCTTGGCCTACCGGCGAGTTTGGCGGCATGGGCTTGGAAGGCGCGGTACGCTTGGGTTACCGCAAAGAGCTGGAGGCCCTGCCGGAGGGTCCTGAGCGGGAGGCTTTGTTTGAGCAGCTGCTGGCCCAGCAGTACGACAACGGCAGCGCCATCAACATGGCAGCCACCCTAGAGATCGACGCCGTGATCGACCCGGCCGAAACACGCAACTGGCTGGTCGCGGGCTTGGCCTCGGGTCAGACGCGGCCCTTTGATGGCACGCTGGCCATCGACACCTGGTGAGGAGGGCAGACACGCCAACCAGCCCCGAACAAAAACGGGGCCGCTGGCAACCGCACCATCACTTGGTCGGACGACTCAGGCGCTGCAGTTCCTGCTCAGAAATTTCTTCGAACACACGCACGACCTTGGTCACACCGCCGATGCCGCGGGCAATGTCCGTGGCGCGTTTGGCTTCGCGCGAAGTCACACGGCCCATCAGGTAGACGATGCCCCGCTCGGTCACGACTTTGATGGCGTTGACCTGCATATCCTTGGCATCCACAAAGGCCGCCTTGACCTGACCGGTGATGACCGTGTCTTTGGAGCGCTGTGTGAGTGAGCTGACCGGCATCACGGCCAGATCGTTCACCACGGCGTTCACGTTTTCCTGGCTCTGCGCCAGTTTCTCGGCACGCTCCTTGTCGGCGGCGGTGCGCACTTCACCACTGAGCAGCACCTGGCGGTTGAAGCTGGTCACGTTCAAGTGGATGCGGTCGCCCATCTCCTTGCGCACAGCGCTGGCCACCTTGATCTCGATGCTCTCGTCCTCGACCAGGGTGCCCGTGGTGCGGCGGTCAGTGGCCATCACACCCGTGACCACGGCGCTCCCCACGATCAAGGGTGCACACGCACTCAGGCTGAGCAAAGAAGCCAGCAGCGCGGCACCGTAAACCACCGATTGAATTTGACGTTTCATTTAAAAAGACTCCTGTTCACCCAACAACTGGGTGTCAATGCCATCACACAAACAGTGCAGCACCAACTGCTGCACTTCGCGAATTCGGGCCACACGTTCGTGGGGCACACACACATGCACATCCGTCTCGCGCAGTTGCCGCGCCAAGACCCCGCCCTGTTGCCCCGTGAGGGCCACCACGCTCATTTCACGCTCGTGTGCGGCCTGCACAGCCTGCACCAGCGCTGACTCCGCCCCTTGGGCGCTGATGAGAAACAGCACATCTGCGGTGTGGCCCAAGGCACGCACCTGGCTGGCCAAACCTTGCTCTTCGGGCCACAAACTGGCCATCTGGGCATCGGCCGACAAAGCCATGGCCGACAGGCCCGGTCTTTCGCGCTCGAAGCCGCCCACCAGCAAACCCGCCAGGTACTGCGCCAGACCTGCCGACGTGCCCAGTCCAGCGGTCAGCACCTTGCCGCCACCCGTGACGCAAGCGAGCACGGCCTGCACGGCCGCATCGACCGGTTTGGCCAAACCCTCGGCCACCTGGTAGTGCAGGTCGGCGCTGTCGATGAAATGCTGTTGAATGCGCAGGTCTAACATAGGGCGGCATGATAACCCCGCCAGTACGGTGCAAAGCCTATTGCGGGTGCGCGTGTGTGTTCAATCACTTCCAGCGCACAGCCAAAGCCAGCTCAACTGGCATCAAAAGCCGCCTGCAGCCACTGCGGCCCGTGGCCCTCCAGGGTCACCACATCGAAGCGGGCAGGTGGCAATTGTCGCCAGCCGAGCAGGTAGTGACGGGCCGCAAAAATGATGCGCCGCTGCTTGTGCACGCCCACCGTGGCGGCGGCGCCCCCAAAGTCGCTGCGGCTGCGTTTTCGCACCTCGACAAACACCACGGTGCCGTCCGGGCTCTGCATGATCAGGTCTATTTCACCCCCGCCTCGGCCCGGGGTCCGATAATTGCGCTGCAGCAGCCGCAAGCCGCGCTCTTGCAAAAAGGCCAGCGCCTCGTCTTCGCCCGCATCGCCCCGGGCTTTGGTCGAAGGTTGACCGACTTTGTCTTTATTGAGGAATTGCATTGACTCCGTCTCCCTTGTCTGCCTCGTTTGCCAACGCCCTTGCCGCCGCGCACGAGGCTGCCGGGTCACAAAACCACCCGGCCAGCACACTGTATGTCGTGGCCACCCCCATTGGCAACCTGGCCGACATCAGCCTGAGGGCCTTGCATGTGCTTGCCCGCGTCGACGTGGTGGCCTGTGAAGACACCCGCCACACCCAGCAATTGCTGCGCGCCTATGGGCTGGACCGCCCGGGCAGCCAGCTTTTGGCGGTGCACCAACACAACGAAGCCGAAGCGGCGCACAACGTGCTCGAGCGCCTGGGCCAAGGCCAACGCGTGGCCTATGTGAGCGATGCAGGCACCCCGGCCATCAGCGACCCCGGCGCGAGGCTGGTGGCAGCCGTTCGGCAAGCTGGGTTTCGGGTCATGCCGCTGCCCGGCGCCAGCAGCGTGACCACAGCGCTCAGTGCATCGGGCATGACCGGTGACCACGGTTTTGTGTTTGCAGGCTTTTTGCCCAGCAAAGCCACCGAGCGGCAGATGGCCGTGCAACACCTGGCGCAAGAAAGCCGCGCCGTGGTGCTGCTCGAGGCGCCGCACCGCATCGAAGCCCTCGCCCAAGCTCTGGCGGTGCTGGGCAAACGCCCCATCACCCTGGGGCGTGAGTTGACCAAGCAGTTTGAGCAGATCGAGACCTTGCCTGCACAAGACTTGAGCGCCTGGCTGGCCGAAAAACCCGAGCGCCTGCGGGGTGAATTTGTGCTGGTGCTGCACGACGCACCCGTCGACGACGCCACCGGTGAAGGCTTGCGGGTTTTGCAGCTGCTGCTGCCCGAGTTGCCACTCAAAACGGCGGTCAAACTGGCGGCCGAGATCTCGGGCGAATCGAAAAATACCTTGTACGAGCAGGCACTGGCCCTGAAAAATCAAGGCTGAAGCCCCAACCCCCTTGCCCGCGCAAGGCACAATCTGCCCCCATGAATTTCACCCGAATCCTCACCCTCACGGGCATCGCCGTCTTGACTGTTGGGGCTTGGCAAGCCTTTGGCTGGCCGGGCATTGCCTTGGCCGTGGGCGGCATTGTCATGTGGGTGCTGCTGCACTTCACCCGCATGGTCACCATCCTGAAAAAAGCCGCTGACCGGCCCATTGGCCATGTGGCCAGCGCCGTGATGCTCAACGCCAAACTGAAAAAAGGCGTCACGCTGATGCACGTCATCGCCATGACCCGCTCTCTGGGCCTGTTGCAATCCGAAAAAGACACCCAGCCAGAGGTCTTCGCCTGGACCGACACCAGCGAATCGGTGGTCAACTGCACCTTTGTGAGCGGCAAGTTGACCGAATGGACCCTGGTTCGACCCGAAGTGCGACCCGAAGTGCGACCCGACCTGCCCTCCGAAGTAGGCACACCAGAGCGCCCCGAAGGGCCAAACCCTTAAAATCCGGGCCAACCCCGTTTATTGCAGCCAATTTCAAAGGACACTTTCATGAGCGTTGTCATCCCCTCCATGTCAGACCGTGACGGCAAAATCTGGATGGACGGCCAGATGGTCGATTGGCGCGATGCCAAGATCCATGTGCTGAGCCACACCCTGCATTACGGTTGCGGCGCATTTGAAGGCGTGCGCGCTTACAAGACGGAACAAGGCACCGCCATCTTCCGTTTGGCCGAGCACACCGAGCGCCTGTTCAACAGCGCCAAGATCTTGCGCATGAACATCCCCTTCACCCAAGCCCAAGTCAACGAGGCCCAGCGCGCCGTGGTGCGTGAGAACAATTTGGAAAGCGGCTACATCCGCCCCTTGACTTGGATTGGCGACAAAAAGCTGGGCGTCAGCCCCAAGGGCAACACCATCCACCTGATGGTGGCCGCCTGGACCTGGGGCGCCTATTTGGGCGAAGAAGGCATGAAGCGCGGCATCCGCGTGAAAACCTCCAGCTACACCCGCCACCACGTCAACATCACCATGACACAGGCTAAGGCGGTGAGCAATTACACCAACAGCATTTTGGCCAACATGGAAGTGACCGACGAGGGCTACGACGAAGCCCTGTTGCTCGACACCTCGGGCTTTGTGTCCGAAGGCGCTGGCGAGAACATTTTTGTGGTCAAGAACGGCGTGATCTACACCCCCGACTTGTCGGCCGGCGCCTTGAACGGCATCACCCGCAACACGGTGTTCCACATCGCCAAGGACTTGGGTCTGGAGATCGTGCAAAAGCGCATCACCCGCGACGAGGTGTACATCGCTGACGAAGCCTTCTTCACCGGCACCGCCGCCGAAGTCACGCCGATCCGCGAACTCGACCGCATCGAGTTGGGCAAAGAAGGTTATGTCGGCAACCGTGGCCCGATCACCGAGAAAATCCAGAGCGCCTTCTTTGACATCGTCAACGGTCGCAACTCCAAGTACGCCCACTGGCTGACCTTGGTTTGAGGAGAAATCGATGAGCACACAAGCTGTTGAACTGCTGGCCACCGACCTGAACCCCCAAGGCGGTGTGTTTTGCCCCAGCCCCAAAGCCGACATGAAAATCTGGAACAGCCACCCCAAGGTGTACCTGGATGTGGCCAAAACCGGCCAAGCCAAGTGCCCTTATTGCGGCACGGTTTACCAACTGAAAGCGGGTGAAGTGGTCGGACACCACCACTGAAGCGCAGCGCAGCCATCTTCGCGATGGCCGCCTAGCCCCACGGCGAACATTCAGGTGTTCGCCGTTTTGTTTGGGGGCAAGCTCACCACAAAGCAAGCGCCACCACCGGGTCGGTCTGTGCAGCGCACCCGCCCGCCATGGCGCTCGGCAATCGACTTGACCAGCGACAGCCCCAAGCCCACACCACCCACGCGCTCGCTGGCCCCAGGCAAGCGGAAAAACGGCTCAAAGATCCGCTCTCTGTAAGCGACAGGCACGCCAGGGCCACGGTCACCCACCGCGATGAGGACCTCCGGGCCTTGGGCTTGCAAGGACAGCACGATGCCACTGCCCTGTTTTGCATCCTGGCTGCCCGCCCCATAGCGCCGCGCGTTTTCCAGCAGGTTGCGCACCAAGCGCCGCAGCAGTTTGGGCACACCGGGCACGTCGAGTTGGGCCAGGCCTTCGGGCACGTCAAACCTCGCCCCTAACCGCGCACATTCTTCGGCACACAGACCCACCAAGTCCACAGCCTCCACGGTCCCGATGTCGGCCTCTTGGGCGTCCAGGCGGCTGGCCAGCAAGATCTCGTCAATCAGTTGGTCCAACTCGGCCATGTTGCGCAAGATCTCGGCGCGGCTGCGGGCCAAAGCGTCCGCATCCGCTGGGCCGTTCATCAGCTCCAGGCCCATGCGGATGCGCGCCAGCGGTGAACGCAACTCGTGCGAAGCGTTGGCGAGCAAGGACTTTTGCGAAGCCATCAGGCCCTCGATGCGCTCGGCCGCCGCGTTGAAGCGCTCGGACAGGTCGGCCACCTCGTCGTCGCCTTGCACCGGCACACGCACTGACAAATCGCCCTCACCCCAGCGCTGCACGCCGCGCTGCAGGCCTTCGAGGCGCTGCGTGAGCCTGCGCACCACCGGGTACAGGCCCAGCGCCACGGCCAGGCCGATCAGGCCCAACAGCCAAAAAAAACCGGAGGGCTTGGCCCACCAGGGCATGTCCTTGCGCAAATGGGGCGGCAAACGGCCATCTGGGCCAAGCCCCACACCGGGCATGCCATGCATGGCGGGGCCTCGAGGACGGTCAGCAGAGCGCTCACCGCTGCGCTGCACTTGCAGCGGCAGGGTTTGGCCATCGGGCAAAGGCACCTCAAAAACCAAAGGTGCGCCCGGCCCGGCCCGTGTGGTACTGGCCAGCACATCGCCTTGGGCGTTCAGCACCACCCATTCACGGGGCGCGGGTGGCGCTGCGTGGTGCTCGACCGTGGCCCGCCAGGCCCAGCCCACCACCAGCATCAACAAGGTCACCACCCCCACCACGGCCAGCCAGATGCGCAGGTAAAGGTGACGTGACCAGTGGCGTGACAGGCTGCGAATGGGCATGTGGGCGCTCAGTCTTGCTGGCGGGCAAACACATAGCCCACGCCACGCACAGTGAGGATGCGCTGGGGCACTTTGGGGTCGGCCTCGATGGCGGCCCGGATGCGGCCCATGTGCACGTCGATCGAGCGGTCAAAGGCTTCGAGTTCACGGCCCCGCACCGCCTCCATGATCTGGTCACGTGTCAGCACACGCCCGGCGCGTTCGGCCAGCGCCACCAGCAGGTCGTATTGGTACGAGGTCAGCTCGCAGTCCTGCCCCTTGACGCTCACGCGGCGGGCATCGCGGTCAATCTCCAACGAGCCAAACTGCATGAGCTGTGAGGGGGTGTCGCTCACATGGTGTTTGCGCCGCAAGATGGCCTTGATGCGGGCCAACAACTCGCGGGGCTCAAAGGGCTTGGGCAAATAATCGTCGGCGCCCATCTCCAGGCCAATGATGCGGTCCATCGGGTCGCCTTTGGCCGTGAGCATGAGCACCGGCACTTGGCCCATGCTGCCGGGCAGGGCACGGATGCGCTGGCACACCTGCAGACCGTCCATGTCGGGCAGCATCAGGTCCAGAATCACCAGCTCGACGCCGGGTGTTTGCAACCGTTCGAGGCCACTGCGTGCATCGGGCGCGTGGGCCACAGCAAAACCGTTTTGCCCCAGATAGTCCGCCACCATGCCCGCCAGGCGCACATCATCTTCGATCATCAAGAGTTGATTCATGGCTTGATCATCCACTCTGGTTCTGGGTCACGGGACATCCAAACGGTAAAGTTTGGTAAACGCAATATGGATGGCCGCGTCGCTTCGCTCGCAGTGACGGGAAAGCCGTCATCGCGAGGAAGGAAGCGATCCATGTTCCGGCGCATGCGCGTGCACCCTAGACGCCAGCGCCACCAGCAGCAACACCGGCACCCCCAGCCAAGCGGTGGCCGTGAAGAAGCTGGCGTAGCCATGGGCATCCACAAACTCCCCCGAAAAACCAGCAATGAACTTGGGCAGCAGCAGCATCATGGAGCTCAGCAGCGCGTATTGCGTGGCCGAATAACTGATGTTGGTGAGCGAGGACAAATAGGCGATGAAAGCGGCAGAAGCGATGCCGCTGGCCAGGTTGTCGGCCGAAATCACCCACACCAGCGCCTGCACGTCGTGGCCCACACCGCTGAGCCAGACAAACAGCAAATTGGTGAGCGCACTCAAGAGCGCCCCCAGCATGAGCACACGCATCACGCCCATCCGCGCGGCCAATAGGCCACCCACAAACGCGCCCACCAAAGTCATGATGACGCCGTACACCTTGGTCACACTGGCCACTTCACTTTTGGTGAAGCCCATGTCCACATAAAACGGGTTGGCCATGATGCCCATGACCACATCACTGATGCGGTAGACCGCGATCAGCGCCAGCAACAGCACCGCTTGCCAGCGGTAACGCAGCCAAAAATCGGCAAAGGGCTCCACCACCGCGCCCTTGAGCCACTCGGCCAAGTTACGCGCTGGTGCAAAGGGCGCAGGCACCGGCTCGGGCGAGGCCAGCACCACCCACATGCCCGGCAGCATGCTCAGCGCCATGACCAGATAAGCCGCTTGCCAGGCCGCTTGTGAATAGCCCGTGGCTTGATCACCTTGGGCCCAGGCCGCCACCCACAACACGCCCGCTCCGGCCCAAATCATGGCCAAGCGGTAACCCGTCTGGTAACTGGCCGCCAAAGCCGCTTGGGCGTTCACCTCAGCCGACTCGATGCGGTAGGCGTCCAGCGCGATGTCTTGGGTGGCCGAAGCGATGGCCACGGCCAATGCACAGGCCACCAAGGGGCCCAGCAGTTGCGAAGGGTCGTTCAGGGCCATGCCCACCAGCCCGAGCGCGATCACCAGCTGCGACACCAGCAACCAACTGCGCCGGCGCCCCAGCTGCCGTGTGAGCCAAGGAATGGGCAAGCGGTCCACCAGCGGGGCCCACATCCACTTCACGCCATAGGCCAGACCCACCCAGCTGAGGTAGCCGATGGTGCTGCGGTCAATGCCCGCCTCACGCAGCCGAAAACTGAGCGTGCCCAGCACCAGCAAGAGCGGCAAGCCCGCCGCAAAGCCCAGCGCCAACATGCGCAAGCTGGCAGGCTGCAAATACAGGCGCAGCGCCTCGCGCCAGGTGCGCACCGTGGCGGGCGGTGGGTTGTTGACGGGGTTGACAGATGGGGCTGGATCAGACATTTGCGGATTATCAGCTGCACAAGACCCGACTGGCCACAGCGGTGCGCTCCTGCAGCCGTTGACGTTTGCTCACGCATTGCCCCACTTGACGTGTTCAAAGTCCGCTGTGTTCGTTATGATTTGCAAACCATGTGCTTTATTTGCAACCTCAAAACACCCTCCGGCCACGCCCATTCCGACGCAGTGGACGCCTCATCACCGCGCTGGAACGCACGACGGGCCTTCATCTTGGCGGCGGGAGCCGGTGCCGCAGGCTCGGCACTGGCCCAAGTCGATGTGGGCTCGTCCTCAGGTTTGC
Organism: Limnohabitans sp. 63ED37-2; assembly: GCF_001412535.1. Taxonomy (GTDB): domain Bacteria; phylum Pseudomonadota; class Gammaproteobacteria; order Burkholderiales; family Burkholderiaceae_C; genus Limnohabitans_A. The sequence goes on from NZ_CP011774.1 coordinate 2,931,967, forward strand.
GCAAACTGGTGCCGGCCGAGACGCTGGAAAATTCGGCACGCCAGCAATACGCGCAGGTGCTGGCCGAAGCCCGTGCTCAAAACGCTTTGGCACCCGATGGCCACCCGCAGCTGCAACGCCTGCACACCATCGCCCAAAAACTCATCCCCCACACCCTGCCCTGGAATAAACGTGCGCGCGACTGGAAGTGGCAGGTCAACCTGATCGGAAGCAAGCAGATCAATGCCTGGTGCATGCCCGGCGGCAAGATCGCTTTTTACACCGGCATCCTGGAGCAGCTGCGCCTGAACGACGACGAGGTGGCCATGATCATGGGGCATGAGATGGCGCATGCCCTGCGCGAACATGCCCGTGAGCGCCTGGCCAAAACCCAGGCCACCGGCATTGGCCTCTCCATCGCTTCGCAGTTGTTGGGCCTGGGCTCATTGGGCGATGCTGCGGCCAACCTGGGCACGCAATTGCTCACTTTGAAGTACAGCCGCGACGACGAAACCGAATCCGACCTGGTGGGCCTGGAGATCGCCGCACGCGGCGGCTACCGGCCCGAAGCCAGCGTGACCTTGTGGCAAAAGATGCAAGCGGCCAGCGGCAATGGCGGGCCCTCATTTTTGTCCACCCACCCCAGTGGCAGCAACCGCATCGAAGAACTGCAAGCCAACTTGCCCAAGGTGCAGCACCTCTACGAACAAGCCCGCAAGGGTTAAGCCAGATCAGGTCCCGCCAACGTAGGGATTAGATTGGCGTTCACGACCAAAGGTGCTCTCCGGCCCGTGCCCAGGAATGAACACCGTGTCATTGCCCATGGGCCACAAACGCTCGGTGATGCTGGCGATCAAATCGTCGTGGTTGCCCTGCGGGAAATCGGTGCGGCCAATGCTGCCGGCAAACAGCACATCGCCCACAAAAGCACGTTTGATCTCGGGTGAATAAAACACCACATGGCCTGGCGTGTGGCCCGGGCAATGGCGCACCTGCAAGGTGTGCGCCCCCAAGGTGACTGTGTCGCCATCGGCCAACCAGCGCGTGGGCTTGAACACCCGGGCAGGTGGAAAACCATAGGCCGCAGCCGCCTGCGGCAAACCGTCAATCCAGAACTGGTCAGCAGGGTGCGGCCCGATGATCGGTAAACCACCGAGTTGCTCGGCCAGATCGGCCGTGCCCGAGGCGTGGTCCAGGTGGCCGTGGGTGATCCAGATCTGCTCCAGCTGAAGGCCTTGGCGGCGCACGGCGTCCAAAATCAGATCCAGATCGCCCCCGGGATCGATCACCGCAGCTTGGCGGCTTTGGTCGTCCCACACCAGTGAACAGTTTTGCTGAAAGGGCGTGACGGGAATGGTTTGGTATTGAAGCATCCCCGAATTATCGAGGATGTGTTCCTGCTCCTCATTGGACGGGACAACACATGCCAGGGTGTAAAGTCTTGCCAGCCAGCGCCTTTTGGTCTTTTGCATACGCGCTGCACCGATTGCCTTTTTGAACCCCTCACCACCCGGCTACCTGACCAAACAGGAAAGCATTACGGTCTTGGGTGTGGACGACTTGCTCATCCGCTCCTTGCTCGACAAAAATCAATTCCACGACCCCTTGGACGAAGCCCTGAATCTGGGCATCTCGTCGGCCGCTTGGCCCTTGTTTGGCCTGCTTTGGCCCTCTGGTATGCACCTGGCCGAGCGCATGGCACGCCGCTCCGTCACCGACGAGCGAATTCTGGAAATTGGGTGCGGTTTGGGCTTGGCCAGTTTGGTGGCCCACCGACGGGGTGCGCAGGTCACGGCCAGCGACTGCCATCCGCTGGCCCATTCTTTTTTGGACGAGAACACCCGCATCAATGGCTTGTTGCCCATGCGCTATTGCCATGGTCTGTGGGGCACGGCCGCGCTGCGCGAGGACGGCCTGCCCGTGCTCACGCAGGCGCACGACAGCCCCTTGACCGGTCTGTTTGATTTGATTGTGGGCAGCGACATCCTGTACGAGCGTGACGATGAGGGCACACTGGCCCACTTCATCGGCAAGCATGCCGCGCCCCAATCAGAAATCTGGGTGATCGACCCCAACCGGGGCAACCGCGCCGCCTTTCACAAACACATGGCGCTGCTGGGTTTTGTGATGCACGAACAGGTGCTGGACCATGCCGAACACGACGGCATTGGTGCTTACAAAGGGCGGATGCTGACCTACAAACGCCAGGGGTCGCTTTCTACAGTCAGTCAGATGGTGTAGGTCAGATGCTGAAGTCGTAGCCGATCGTGATCGGCGCGTGGTCTGAGAATTTCTCGCCTTTGTAGATGTGCTCGGTGCGTGCCTTTTCGGCCACGGCGGGCGTGGCCAGGTGGTAGTCCAGGCGCCAGCCCACGTTCTTGGCATAGGCCTGGCCGCGGTTGCTCCACCAGGTGTAGCAGTCGTCGGTGGCTTCGGGTTTCAAGCGGCGGTACACGTCCACCACACCACCTTCGGTGGTGAGCTGCGTCATCCACTGGCGCTCTTCGGGCAGAAAGCCGCTGTTCTTGAGGTTGCCCTTCCAGTTTTTCAGGTCAGCCTGTTGGTGGGCGATGTTCACGTCGCTGCAGACGATGAAGTCGCGCTCGGCCTTGAGGGCCATCAGGTGGGGGTACATCTTGTCCAAAAAGCGGAACTTGGCCTCCTGCCGCTCGGGGCCCGATGAGCCGCTCGGGAAGTACACGCTGATGATGGACAACTTGCGCGATGGCGTGTCGAAGCGCGTTTCCACATAACGGCCTTCGGCGTCGAATTCGCCGCCGTCAAAGCCGACCACCACGTCGCATGGCTCGTGGCGGGTGTAGACGCCCACGCCCGAGTAGCCTTTTTTCTCGGCAAAGTGGAAGTGGCCCTTCAAACCGGCCAGTTCTTCAAACTTGCCCGCCACATCGGGAGCCTGGGCTTTGACCTCTTGCACACAAATACAATCAGGTTTCTCTTGCGCCAGCCAAGCTTCGACCCCTTTGGTCGTGGCCGAACGGATGCCGTTGAGGTTGAGGCTGGTGAGTTTGAACAAGGATTTCCCCATGGTGACAGGACAGGTAAGCGGCGCCGATACACAGGTGCTCGCTCAGGAATTTGTGCAGTTTGCGGTCGATTCGGGCGTCTTGCGCTTTGGGCAATTCAAGACCAAAGCCGGGCGCATGAGCCCTTACTTCTTTAATGCCGGCCTGTTTGACGATGGCGCCAAGCTGGGACGACTGGCGCAATTCTATGCACAAGCCCTGCTGGCCAGTGGCATCGAATTCGACATGATCTTTGGCCCTGCCTACAAGGGCATCCCGCTGGGCGCGGCTGTGGCCATCGAGCTGGCCCGTCTGGGCAAAAACGTGCCCTTCGCCTACAACCGCAAGGAAGCCAAAGACCACGGCGAAGGCGGCTCGCTGGTGGGTGCGCCGCTGAAAGGCCGCGTGCTGATCGTGGACGACGTGATGAGCGCAGGCACCGCTGCACGCGAATCGATTGCCTTGATCCAGGCCGCCGGGGCCACGCCCCACGCCATCGCGATTGCGTTAGACCGCCAGGAAATGGCCACGGAAAAGCAAGACGACGGCTCGGTCAAGGATGTGCCGCACAGCGCGGTTCAATATGTGCGCCACACCTTGGGCATGCAGGTGTGCACCATCGCCCAGCTGTCGGACCTGCTGGCCTTTCTGGCCCGGCAGAGCCAGCCTGAACTGCTGGCCCACTTGGCCCATGTGCAGGCTTACCGGGACCGCTACGGGGTCTGAGTGGTGGGTACCCGTTGTGAGGGATGGACATAGCCACCCGTCCGTCATCGTCCTGTTTTGAGGTTGGCTCTGAGCCCACGGCTTCATCGCTGTGCGACCTGCTTGCGGCTGGTGCCTTTACATGCGTGTCATGAGGCAAATGCACAAACAGCCACCTGACGCCCGCCCACCACCCCCCCACCGCCTTCATTGCTGAGCTGCCCGAACAACTGGGCTGCCTGAATCCTTGCTTTTTTCTTGATCAGCCAAGTCGCTGAGGTGGGCCTGAGCCTGTTTTCTCGCGCCTGGGAATGCATTTTTTTAACGAAATCACCTTTTAAGACTATTTATTGCATAGGAGTACGCCAATTGGTGGATTCGCAAACCGATTTATGTGGCGAGAATTTCATTTTTAACGTAGTTGGTAATTCCTCCGCCATGATTCATTCTGAATGTCAAAAATGCATTCTTCAGTCCGCTCCAAAGGATGGGCTGTTTTTGAGATTTTTGGCCACTTCGAAAATCGCTTCGTCCATCCTGACCTTGTCTCTCTTGCCAGCCGTGCTGCATGCGCAGTCTTTGTCGCAAGTCGTGAACCAGGCCTTGCAGACCTACCCGGCCGTGTTGTCGGCATCTGCCCGCAGCGCTGCTGCCCGCACCGACATCACCCGGGCCCGAAGTGCCCATTACCCCCAAATTGGTGTCAGCGCGGCGGCCAACTCCTACGCTTCTGGCACCCTGCCAACCGGCGCGGAGCGAACCAGCCTTTCACCCACGGCCAAAGTCAACCTGTGGTCGGGTGGCCGCATTGAAGCGGAGGCGCAACGCGCCGAGGCGCTGACTTTGGCCTCGGAGTTTCAACAAGCCAACACCCTGGATGAAGTGGCGCTGTTGGCGGCTGAGGCTTACCTCAACTGGGCCAAAACCGCGGACCTTTACAGCCTGGCTGTTCGCAACGTCAACGCGCACCGCGAAACCTTGAACGACATCCAGAAAATTGCCCAGGCCGACACCGGTCGCAGGGTGGATTACGAGCAAGCCTTGGTGCGCATGGAAAACGCCACCTTGGCATTGCAGCAACGCAAGTCAGACTTTGCCCAAGCCATCCAACGCTTGCGCCGCTTCTGGAAGGGCGACATGGATGCGCGGCCCATGAACCTGGACTCGGCCGTGGCCGAGTCGGGCGTGTTGGGGCGCATTCCGCCTTCTTTGGCCCAAGCCATGGAGCTGGTCTCGGAAGACTTGCCCCCCATTGCCCAAGCGCGTGCCCAAGTGCAAGCGGCTCAGGCCAGTGTGCGCCAGGCCAAGGGCCAGTTTTGGCCCACCGTGGATCTGGCAGTTTCTCGCCAAATCAACGCCACGACAGGCAGACAAGACGTCTTGACCCAGCTGCAACTGAACGCGCCTTTGTACAACGGGGGCGGCACCTCGGCCTTGGTCGAGAGTGCCGTGAACCAGGTCAAGTCTGCCGAATTTGCTTTGGAAGAAGCCCGTCTGCTGGCCCGCGAAAAAGCGGCTTTTGCCTGGCAAGAGTGGGCTTCGGCCAGAGCCCGTTCGGACACCGGCAGCGCCCAGTCTTTGGTGGGTGACAAATTGGTCGACGCTTATCGGCAGCAATTTCGTGTTGCCCGCCGATCTTTGCTGGATCTTTTGAACATCCAGGCCGACACCTTCAATTACCGCAGTTCTGCGAACGCCGCTTTTCATGATGAACGCATCGCGCGTGCGCGTTTGCTGGCGGCCACAGGCGAACTGGCCAAGCGTTTTTCTACTGAACCCGGTCTGGTTCTGCCGTCTGCCCGATGAACCTAACCCGATACCCCTTGATCCCACATGGCTAAATTGATCCCCATGCCTACTTTGGGTGGCACCTCATCGCCCAACTCGGCGCAGGCGCCCACCTCGGCACAGGCTCCCACTCAGCCCAAAACGGACGCGATGGCTGACCCGCTGCTCATGTGCATGACCATGGCCGCGAAATTGCTGGGGCGACCCGTTCACTACCAAGTGATGCGGGCTGGTTTTGCGCTGGACAACCGTGGCCGAGTGCCTTTGGCGGCATACCCGGACATGGCGCACAAAAATGGCTTGATGGCCGCATGGTCACGGGTGCGTTTGTCAGAAATTCCGCATTACGTTTTGCCGGTGCTGATGCCCTTGATCGATGGTCGAGCGTGCGTGCTTCGCAGTATCCAAGACAACGAAGCCATTGTTTTGTGGGCCGACAGAGGCATGGAGGATCAGCGCATCCCCTTGGCCGAATTGCAAGCCTTGGCGCGTCCTGAGGTGTTGGCGCTGAAATTGCCGCCCACACGCCACGACCAAACCTTGACGCCCATGCAGGGCTCGGCCTTCAACTGGTTTTGGGGCACGCTTTGGCGCTTTCGTGCGTTCTACGTAGAGTCCATGGTGGCCACCGTCGTGGCCAACGTCCTCACGTTGGCGTCCATCTTTTTCACGATGAACGTTTATGACCGGGTGGTGCCCACCGGTGCTTACACGTCTTTGTGGACCTTGGCCATTGGAACGACCGTGGCCATTTTTCTGGAGTTCATCATGCGTTGGCTCAAAGCCCGCTTGGTGGATCTGGGTGGGAAAAAAGCAGATTTGGCCATCAATGCGACCTTGCTCAGAGAGATCATGGCCATTCGCTTGGAGCACAGGCCCCAGTCGGTGGGCATTTTTTCCAGCTCCATGCGTGATTTCGAATCGTTGCGCGACTTCTTTTCTTCGGCCTCTCTCGTCTTGTTGGCCGACATGCCTTTCGTTTTGATGTTCTTGGCCTTGATCGCGATGGTGGGTGGCCCGCTGGTCTGGATTCCTGCGCTGGCCGTGCCCTTGTTGATCATCATTGGTCTGGTGGCGCAGCGGCCCTTGATGACGGCGATGCGCGAGAACATGAAAGAGTCGGGCGACAAACAAAGCGTTTTGGTGGAGTCCGTCCTCAACCTCGAGTTGCTCAAGGCGCACAACGCTGAAAGCTATTTGCAGCGCCGTTGGGAAATGTCCAACTTGGCTGGCGCCGACTCGTACAAACGCATTCGCAGCCTGACCAACTGGATCATGGGCTTCACCACCTCCATCCAGCAACTCATCACGGTCGCCATGGTGGTCGGTGGTGTGTATTTGATCCATTCGAACCAGTTGACGCTGGGGGGACTGATTGCCTCGGTGATTTTGGCAGGCCGTGCCATTGCGCCTTTGGCGAGTGTCATGTCCCTTGCATCGCGCTACCAGCAAGCCGCAACATCGCTGGAAACCCTCGATGGCTTGATGAAGCGCCCACGCGACCGTATCCATGGCCGCAACTATGTTGTGCCTGAAATGATTGAGGGCGGACTCCAAGCCGATGCGCTGGAGTTTGCCTACCCTGGCGAACACAAAATTCCCGTCATCAAAAAGCTGTCGATACAAATCGCACCCGCTCAAAAGGTCGCGATGCTCGGGCGCGTTGGCAGTGGCAAAAGCACCTTGTTGCGGCTGATGGCTGGGCTGTATTCGCCCGGCGCCGGAAGCGTTCGACTCGATGGTGTGGATTTGCAGCAACTCGAGCCCAGCGAGGTGCGCAGCCGCATCGGCTATGTGGGTCAGGACCCGCAGCTGTTCATGGGCACCGTGCGCGACAACCTGGTTTTGGCCGACAGCTGGATCAGCGATGTGAAGATCATTGAAGTCCTCAAGGCCTTGAACATCTATGACATCGTGGCGACTCACCCTCTGGGCCTCGACATGCCTGTCACTGAAGCTGGTGGCGGCTTGTCGGGCGGTCAACGTCAACTGCTGTCGATTGCCCGCATGATGCTGCGCAACCCGCAATTGGTGTTCATGGACGAACCCACTTCGAACATGGACCAAAACACAGAAGCGCGGGTGATTGCCGTTCTCAAGGACTGGCTGCGCGGGCGCACCTTGCTGATGGCGACCCACAGACCCCAATTGCTGGAGTGGGTGGATTTGATCGCGGTCATCGACAGTGGCCAATGTGTCGCACTGGGACCCAAGCAGGAAATGATTGACAAACTGTCCCGTGGCATTGATGTCAATGGCGTCAAAAATCAGGGAGCGCCCACATGATCAAGTACAAAGCCAGCCGTTCGGGCTTTGGTGTCAATACCGTTGAAGACGACGAGCGCCGGGCCAGCCAGACACTGGTCTGGGCAACCGGCCTGACTTTGGTTTTGGCGCTGGTTTGGGCGGCCTTGTTTGAGTTGGATGAAATCACCCGAGGCCAAGGCAAGGTGATTCCAACCAGCAGGGAACAGGTCATTCAGAGTCTTGACTCAGGCGTCTTGAGTGAATTGTTTGTGCGCGAAGGCAGCGTGGTTGAAAAAGACCAGGTTCTTTTGCGCATCGACGATGCCCGCTCGGGTGCCGTTTTCAGGGAAGCGCAAGAGAAGTACCTTTCTTTGACCGCCTTGGCTGCTCGACTCAAGGCCGAAGCCTACGGCACTGCCCTGGTTTTCCCCCCTGAACTCAATGCACAACCCGACTTGATGCAGCAGGAACTGCAAGCTTTTAATGCACGCAAACGTTCATTGACCCAGTCACTGCAGGCCTTGGACACCTCACTGGCGGCCGTCAACCGTGAGTTGGTCATCACCGAACCCATGGTGCGCCAGGGCGTGATGTCCGAAGTGGAATTGCTCCGTCTCAAACGCCAGCAATCGGAGTTGATGGGGCAACGCGCCGAACGCCAAAACCGTTATCTGACGGATGCCAACAACGAGCTGACCCGCGTGGCATCTGAGCTGTCTCAAACCAAAGAAAACGCCTCCGCCCGTGAAGACGCCTTCCTGCGCACCACCATCCGCTCGCCCATGAAGGGGGTGGTCAAGAATGTCCAAATCACCACTGTGGGCGGCGTGGTGCAAGCGGGTCAACCCATTTTGGAGATCGTGCCCACTGAAGATGAGATGCTGGTCGAAGCCTACGTCAAGCCTTCCGAAGTGGCCTTCCTGAAAGTAGGTCAAGCCGCTGTGGTGAAGCTCACCGCTTATGACTTCAACAAATACGGTGGTCTCGAGGGTGTTCTGGAACATTTGAGCCCTGATACTTTGCGCGATGAAAAACAAAAGAAGCCCGGTAACCCCGTCGAGCTGGAAGAGGGCTTTTATCGAATCATCGTCCGCGTCAAAGAGCCTACAGATTTGCGCAATGGTTTGCGTTTGGTCCCTTCACCCGGGATGACCGCCTCCGTGGAAATCCGTACAGGCTCCAAGACCGTTCTGGAATACATCTTCCGTCCGCTTCAGAACGTCACGCAAGCTTTACGTGAACGGTAATCTTTCAACTTCAAGCTGGATCCTCTCCATGTCCCAAGAAACTTCGGCTGTGATCGATTCAAATCGATTCGTAACAAACAGCAAACCCAATCCTTTGGCCAAGACACCCGCACAAACGCCTCAATTCTTGAGCACCGCAGAAGCCGCTCGAATGTTGGGTTTGTCCACCACCTTGGTGCAGACTTTGGTCGATCAAGGTGACCTCAAAGGATGGAAAACGCGTGGTGGCCATCGGCGCATCTCCCTCGACTCCATTTTGGGTTATCAGACAGACGCCCGGCATGTGACTGGCTCTTCACTCAAATCCTCGACCAAGCCCAAGGTGACGATCGTGATCGAATCGCCCACTTTGTTCTCAGAGCTCAAAGCCGAATGCGATGTGTGGAACATGCCCATTGATGTCCGCTTCTTTGATTCGGTCACGGAAGCATTGCTTGAACTCTCCAGCCAAAAGCCAGACATGATGGTGGTGGAGATGTCGATGCCCAGGCCCCAACAAGAAAAGACATTTCAGGCGCTGGAGAACTTCAACCAGCGTGGTCACACCCCTTTGTCCGTTGTCTTGATCACATCTGAGAAAGCGTTGAAGGCCAGCATGCCTGCAGGGGCCAGTTCTTCGATCCAGGTGGTCTCGGGCCCCATGTCGGCCGTCTGGCTGCACGCCTATCTCACGGGTGTGATTGCGTCGTACAGAGTTTGAAACGGGGAGCCCCGGTTGCCGGGCTAGGCACACAGTGCAGTTGGCTGTGTGAGCCCAGGACTTTTGAGTGGGCAGTTTGCGTACAACCCATTTGTGAAGTGAAATGGTGCGGCTGGCGGGGATCGAACCCACGACCCTTGGCTTCGGAGGCCAATACTCTATCCACTGAGCTACAGCCGCACTTTACAATTTCAAATTATCTCACGCCTGCATCTTCACTTGTCCGTATTGCAAGATCTGTGAAGGGTGCAACGCTATAATGCGTGGTTGATTTCGGTCAACATACAGGCCATTGCGGCCACGCCCCTACAGAGGATCTCATGAGCGACAACAGCCACGATCAGCACGAAGCCCACACCGGCCCCGTTAAAACACCCAAGCAGATGCTTTTGCTGAGTTTGGCCTCTTTCGTCATTCCAGTTTTCATCATCATTGGCCTGGTTTTTTATGTGACTTCGGCCAACAAGCCTGCCGCGGGTGCGGTCGACACTGAAAAAGCAACCGCCATGCGCATCCAGAAAATTGGCGCTGTGGAAGTTCGTGATGCCAACCGTCCGCTCAAAGCAGGCGCTGAAGTCTACAAAGCCCAATGCGCGGCTTGCCACGACGCGGGGGCTGCCGGCGCCCCCAAATTTGCCGATGCGGGCGCCTGGCGCGCACGTCTGGGCCAAGGTCTTGAAGGCTTGGTGAACTCTGCCCTCAAAGGCAAGGGTGCGATGGGTGCTCAAGGTGGTGGCGATTTCAATGACACGGAAATCGCGCGTGCCGTGGTCCATTTGGCCAACTCTGGCGGTGGCAAGTTTGACGAACCCAAAGCGCCTGAAGCTGCCAAGTAAACTTCGAGCGCCTTTTTAAAAACCGACCGTCCGGGTCGGTTTTTTTACGCCTGCAGGCTGGATTGGTGCGCTGCTTGAGGGCTCATCACATAGCCATAGAGGGCGGCCAGTTCGTTGGACACGGCTTCCTCCAAAGTCCACCTCGCCATCTCCAGGGCCTGCGCTGCCCTTGGCACATCGAGTGTGTGCACCAAACCCAAACCCCAATTGGTGTGTAAATACACCTTACCGTTTTCGTCGACCAGGCTTTTGTTCACTTGGGCCCCTGTCCCGGTGTGTGAATTCACAGCAAAATCGTCTCCGATCCGCCAGATGTGGGGTGTCGCTTCGAGCTCGATGTACACCCGCTGCGGTCCATTTTGAAAAAACCATCGCCCTTGTGCATCGGCCTCGTAGTTGCGGTGGATGAAGTCGATCAGTTTCTCGTGACGCAAGACCGAACCTTTGGCGCCCGGTATGCCGCTTTGAAATGCGCCAAGTGCTTGCGACCTGTCATCACGCATCCACCATTGACCTCGGCTGTCCAGACCCAGCCAACCAAAACAATCGGGGACATCGGGCCACTTGGCCATGGCTTGTCGAACGATGTCATCCATAGCTTGACACGCCTGTTTTCTCGCTTTGCCCAGCAGCCTGCAACAACCAGCCCCCCACCGCATCCGGCATAGCCCTCACATGCCCGGGCCAGCGCCCCTGCGCAAAACCCACATGGCCACCATTCTTGGGTTGCCACAAGGTTACGCTGGGCGACACGTCACTGGATCGCGGCAAACTGTCAGTGGGTATAAAAGGGTCGTTCAAGGCATTTAGCGCCAATGCGGGCAAACGGATGTCCCCCATCTTGGCTTTGGCCGATGCACGTGTCCAGTAATCCGCCGTGTCTTTGAAGCCATGCACGGGCGCCGTGAAGACATTGTCAAAGGCATACAGGTCTTTGGCGGCCAACAAAGCATCTTTGTCGAACAAGCCCGGGTGTTGCGCCCATTTGGCCATGGCTTTGGGCTTCATGCTGCGCAGAAACATCGGCGTGTAGATGTGGCGGTTCAGACCTCGCCCAATGGCCAGTCCGCTTTGCATCAAGTCCAAGGGCGAGCAGACGGAGGCCACCGCATCTACCTGCTTGCAAGCTTGGTGGCCATGTTCAGCGGCCCAACGCATCAAGGCATTGCCACCCAAGGAGACACCTGCCGCGATCATTTTTTGTCCACCAGACGATTGGTGTTCTTGACGAAAGCGATCGAGCAGCCAATGAATTTCCTCGTGGTCGCCGGAATGGTAGGCCCGTGGCGCGCGGTTCAATTCGCCGCTGCAGCCCCGAAAGTGTGGCAGCGCAAAATGCACATCCTGCTCAGCTGCCCAATCGGCAAAGGCCTGCGCGTAGTGGCTGTCTGAGGAACCCTCAAGACCATGAAACAAGACCAGCAATGGCCGATCGACGCGACTGGCCGCTTGTTTGTCGACATCCAGGAAATCGCCATCGGGTGTGGCCCAGCGCTCTCGCAGCAAAGGCTTGCGAGGGCCCCAACGCCGCTTGGCGTAAAGCGCTGGCCAGATCGTTTGGGCGTGTCCGCCTGGCAGCCAAGCGGGTGTTTGATCAAGCATTCTTTTTCAATGCAACACTGTGGGTTTTACCCCCACATCAGCGGCATCCTTGGGCGTTCCCGGGCTGGCGTGGTGGGCGACCATGCGCCAGCCTTGCGGCGTTTGGTGGTACACATTGGTGGCAATCACATAAGCTTGCCGTGCGCCTTGAGGCGTGATGACTTCCACCCGTTCAACCAGGTGGTGCACCGCACTCGTCAAGGATTGAATTTTGTGCATCCGCTCAGGAAATGCCTGCACACTGCCATTGTTGAACATGGCCTCGAAGGTGGCCCGTATGGCGCCTGCACCAATCATCCTGCCACCACCCGGATGGACGCAAACGATGTCGTCTTCCTCCGCCCAGCAAGCCATGAGTTGCTCGATGTCGGCGTTGTGCAGCGCTTCGTAAAAGGCCTGCTCGATGTCTTCGGGCGTGCCACCAACCACGGCCGCCTGCATTTTCGTGCGTTTCATGGGCTTGTCTTGTTCGAGGAAATCATCGCCTCATTTTGCCTTGTTTGCCAGGCCCGAGCCTGTGTGTTGTCGTACCCAATCACTTCGCAGCACGTCACCAAGAAAAAACCCGGCCACAGAGAACTGTGCCGGGTTTGACTCTGCGCCTTGTTACCAAGGTCAGTGCATCTGTGATGCGCAAACTTTTATTTTTTGCGGTACTTGCGCAAGGCCGACATCTGGGCTGCCAGCACAGCCAATTCGGACTGGGCCACGGCCAAGTCGATTTCGCTTTTGGCGTTGCGCAGGGCTTCTTCGGCCACTTGCTTGGCCGCGTTGGCTTTTTCTTCGTCGAGGTCTTTGCCGCGAATCGCGGTGTCGGACATCACGGTCACGCAGTCGGGCTGCACTTCCAGAATGCCACCGGCCACGAAAACGAATTCTTCGCCGCCGTCAGCCTTCTCAATGCGAACCGACCCGGCCTTGATGCGGGTGATCAGCGGTGTGTGGCGTGGGTAAATGCCCAGTTCGCCAGACTCACCGGGCAAGGCCACAAAGCGGGCTTCACCCGACCAGATGGACTCTTCGGCACTGACCACATCAACGTGGATGGTGTTCATGTTTACTCCTTAAAAAGGTGCGTTCAAGCTGAGATCGGGGAGACTGGATCAGCCACCCCGAGGCTCTGCTTTAGGCTGCCTTTTTGGCCTTTTCGAAAGCTTCGTCGATGGTGCCGACCATGTAGAAAGCTTGCTCTGGCAGGTGATCGCACTCGCCAGCCACAATCATCTTGAAACCACGGATGGTTTCGGCCAAGGTGACGTACTTGCCGGGCGAGCCTGTGAACACTTCAGCGACGTGGAAGGGCTGCGACAGGAAACGCTGGATCTTGCGGGCACGGGCCACGGCCAACTTGTCTTCAGGCGCCAAGTCGTCCATGCCCATGATGGCGATGATGTCGCGCAGTTCACGGTAACGCTGCAACGTGCCTTGCACAGCGCGGGCTGTTTCGTAGTGGTCTTGACCGACCACCAGAGGATCCAGCTGACGGCTGGTGGAGTCCAGAGGATCCACAGCAGGATAGATACCGAGCGATGCGATGTCACGGGACAACACCACGGTGGAGTCCAAGTGCGCAAAGGTGGTTGCAGGCGATGGGTCGGTCAAGTCGTCCGCTGGCACGTAAACGGCCTGGATCGATGTGATGGAGCCCACTTTGGTGGAGGTGATACGCTCTTGCAAACGGCCCATTTCTTCGGCCAGCGTAGGCTGGTAACCCACAGCAGAAGGCATACGACCCAACAAGGCGGACACTTCGGTACCGGCCAATGTGTAGCGGTAGATGTTGTCCACGAAGAACAACACGTCTTTGCCTTCGTCACGGAAGGATTCGGCGATGGTCAGACCAGTCAAGGCGACGCGCAAACGGTTGCCTGGTGGCTCGTTCATCTGACCGTACACCATGGCCACTTTGGAATCAGGAAGGTTCTCGAGGTTCACCACGCCGGAATCGGCCATCTCGTGGTAGAAGTCGTTACCTTCACGGGTACGCTCACCCACACCCGCGAACACGGACAAACCGCTGTGCGCTTTGGCGATGTTGTTGATGAGTTCCATCATGTTCACGGTCTTGCCCACACCGGCGCCACCGAACAGACCGACCTTACCGCCTTTGGCGAAAGGGCAGACCAAGTCGATCACTTTGATGCCGGTTTCGAGCAGCTCTTGTGAAGGGCTCAGCTCGTCATAAGCAGGGGCCTTGCGGTGGATCGAGGAAGTCAGTTCTTGGCTGACAGGACCGCGTTCGTCGATAGGTGAACCCAGCACGTCCATGATGCGGCCCAGTGTGGCTTTGCCCACGGGGACGGTGATGGGGTTGCCGGTGTTGGACACCATCAAACCACGGCGCAAGCCGTCGGAAGAACCGAGCGCAATGGTGCGCACGATGCCATCGCCGAGTTGCTGCTGCACTTCCAGGGTCAGCGCGGAGCCTTCCATTTTGAGCGCGTCATAAACTTTGGGCATCTGGTTGCGTGGAAATTCCACGTCGACCACCGCACCAATACACTGAACAATTTTTCCTTGGGCTTGCATTTTTCGCTCCAAATAATTTGAATTTGCAGAACTGGGAGTCAACCGCTGATCGCAGCTGCGCCAGAGACGATTTCCGACAGTTCTTTGGTGATGGCGGCTTGACGGGTCTTGTTGTAGACGAGCTTGAGCTCGCCGATCACATTGCCGGCGTTGTCGGTCGCGGCCTTCATGGCCACCATTCGGGCGGCATGCTCGGAGGCCATGTTTTCAGCCACAGCCTGGTAGGCCAAAGCTTCTGCATAACGGACCAAGAGATCGTCAATCACCGACTGGGCATCGGGTTCGTAGATGTAATCCCAGGCGTGTGTGTGGCCAGCCGCTTTGGTCTCGGCTTGCATGTCGGCCGCAGACAAGGGCAGCAGCATGTCGATGGTGGGCACTTGTGCCATGGTGCTGACAAACTTGTTGTAGCACAGGTACACCGCGCTCACTTCGCCTGCAGCGTAGGCATCGAGCAGCACCTTGACGGGGCCGATCAGCTTGTCGAGGTGCGGCTTGTCGCCCAACTGGGTCACATGGGCCACCACTTTGGCATTGACACGGTTCAGAAAACCGAGACCCTTGCCGCCGATGGCCACGGCCACAGGGGTTTTGCCCTGAGCCTGTGTTTCACGCAGTTGAACGGTCACAGCGCGCAAGAGGTTGGTGTTCAAACCGCCACACAAACCCTTGTCCGTGGTGACCACAATGAAGCCCACCGACTTGCCGTCGTTGCGCTGCATGAAGGGGTGCACGTACTCAGGGTTGGCCTGGCCGAGATGGCTCGCAATGGTGCGAATCTTCTCGCTGTAAGGCCGGGCCGTGCGCATACGCTCCTGCGCTTTGCGCATTTTGGAGACGGAAATCATCTCCATGGCCTTGGTGATCTTCTTGGTGTTTTCCACCGATTTGATCTTGGTGCGTAGTTCCTTGCCCGATGCCATCAGAGGCTCCTTTTGATCAGGTAGAAATTAAGCAAAGCTTTTCTTGAAAGCGGCCACGGCGGTGTTCAATTCGGCTTCAGCCTCTTTGTCCAGTGCTTTGGAGCTTTCGATCTTGGCCAGCAAAGCAGCGCACGAATCCTTCAGGTAAGCGTGCAAGCCGTGCTCAAAAGCCAAGACTTTCTTGACATCGATGTCGTCCATGTAACCCTTGTTCACTGCAAACAAGCTGGCACCCATCAGGCTGATGGACAGCGGGCTGTACTGGGCTTGCTTGAGCAATTCGGTCACGCGGGCACCACGGTCGAGCTGCTTGCGTGTGGACTCGTCCAGATCGGAAGCGAACTGCGCGAACGCAGCCAATTCACGGTACTGGGCCAAGTCGGTACGGATACCGCCGGATTGGCCTTTGATGATCTTGGTCTGAGCAGAGCTACCGACGCGGGACACCGAGATACCGGCGTTGATCGCAGGGCGGATACCGGCGTTGAACAAGCTGGTTTCCAAGAAGATCTGACCGTCGGTGATCGAAATCACGTTGGTGGGCACGAAAGCGGACACGTCACCGGCTTGGGTTTCAATGATGGGCAGAGCCGTCAAAGAACCTGTCTTACCTGTCACAGCACCTTTGGTGAAGGCTTCGACGTAGTCGGCATTCACGCGGGCTGCACGCTCGAGCAGACGGCTGTGCAAATAGAACACGTCGCCAGGGTAGGCTTCGCGGCCTGGTGGGCGGCGCAAGAGCAACGACACTTGACGGTAGGCCACAGCTTGCTTAGACAGATCGTCATAAACGATCAAAGCGTCTTCGCCGCGGTCACGGAAGTATTCGCCCATGGTGCAGCCGGAGTAGGCCGACACATACTGCATGGCAGCGGATTCGGAGGCGGAAGCGGCCACCACGATGGTGTATTCCATTGCGCCAGCTTGTTCCAGAGCACGCACCACGTTCTTGATCGACGAGGCTTTTTGGCCAATCGCGACATAAACGCAAGTCATGTTCTGACCTTTTTGGTTGATGATGGCGTCGATCGCGACGGCCGTTTTGCCGGTCTGGCGGTCGCCAATGATCAATTCGCGCTGGCCACGGCCCACGGGCACCATGGAGTCGATCGACTTCAGGCCGGTTTGCATAGGCTGGTCAACCGATTTACGTGCGATCACGCCAGGGGCGACTTTTTCGATCACATCGGTCATTTTGGCGTTGATCGGGCCTTTGCCGTCAATCGGCTGACCCAGTGCGTTCACCACACGGCCAATCAGTTCGGGGCCCACGGGCACTTCCAGAATGCGGCCGGTGCACTTGACCGTGTCGCCTTCGGAGATGTGCTCGTACTCACCCAAGATCACGGCGCCGACCGAGTCACGCTCGAGGTTCAGGGCCAGACCATAGGTGGCTGCACCTTCAGCAGTCGCTGGGAATTCGAGCATCTCGCCCTGCATCACATCGGACAGGCCGTGCACGCGAACAATACCGTCGGTCACAGACACCACGGTGCCCTGGTTGCGGATATCGGCGCTGGCGGACAGCCCTTCAATGCGGCTCTTGATCAGTTCAGAAATTTCTGCGGGATTGAGTTGCATGACTCTTTCCTTCTTTCTTTAAATATGTCCGGTCTCACCCGCTTAGGCGGTGAGGGCCGATTTCATTTGTTCCAGTCGGGCCTTGACAGAGGTGTCGAGCACCTCGTCGCCCACCACCACACGGATGCCACCGATCAAGGCGGCATCGAGCTCGACGCTCACGTTGAGCTTGCGCGCAAAGCGTTTTTCGAGCGTGGACGACAAGTCGGCCAAAGCCGAGGCGTCGATGGGGAATGCGCTGTAGACCACTGCATCGGCAGTGCCACCTTGCGCATTCATGAGGGCCCGGTACTGCTGTGCAACCACAGGCAGCGCACTGAGACGGCGGTTTTCGATCACCAGGCGCAGGAAGTTCTTGCCAGCCTCGGGCAGTGCTGTGCGCACCACACCGGAGATCAGGTCAAACGCCTGCTCGTCGGACACTTTGGGGCTGTCGATGAACTGCTGCAGTTGCGCGTTATTGGCAACAGCAGCGAGTTCATCCAGCCAAGCGGCCGTGCCAGCAAGATCGGATGCCTGCGCCTTGAACAGCGCTTCGGCATAAGGGCGGGCGATGGTAGCAAGTTCTGCCATGGTCTTCTCTGGCTGGAGCTTCTTACAGCTCGGTCTTGAGGCGGCTCAGCAGATCAGCGTGG
Source organism: Limnohabitans sp. 63ED37-2 (assembly GCF_001412535.1). Taxonomy (GTDB): domain Bacteria; phylum Pseudomonadota; class Gammaproteobacteria; order Burkholderiales; family Burkholderiaceae_C; genus Limnohabitans_A. The sequence goes on from NZ_CP011774.1 coordinate 2,949,762, forward strand.
ACACCAGCGTTGACTTCCTTGCGGAGAATCTGCTCGGCGCCTTTGACGGCCAGGGCAGCGACTTGCTCACGCAGAGCCTCGCGTGCCTTGACCGATTGCTGCTCGGCTTCGGCCTTGGCAGCTGCGATGATCTTGTTGCCTTCTTCGGTGGCTCGTGCTTTGGCTTCATCAATGATGCCATTTGCACGGCGCTCGGCGTCAGCCAAGCGCGAAGCCGTCTCGTTGCGCGATTTGGCCAATTCAGACTCAACACGCGCATTGGCGCTGGAGAGTTCGGCTTTGGCTTTGTCGGCGGCAGCGAGGCCGTCAGCGATTTTCTGTGCTCGTTCGTCGAGCGCTTTTGTGATCGGGGGCCACACGAATTTCATCGTGAACCACACCAGAATCGCAAAAACGATCATCTGAATGAACAGAGTAGCGTTAATGTTCACGGTTCAGTCCTTCTTCTTGCGTGAAGAGGTACGTGGATTACTTCAGAACGAAGGGGTTGGCGAAGGCGAACAGCAAGGCGATGGCCACACCGATCAGGAACGCAGCGTCGATCAGACCTGCCAAGATGAACATCTTGGTCTGCAATTCGTTCATCAACTCAGGTTGACGAGCTGAAGACTCGAGGAATTTGCCGCCCATCAAAGCGATACCGATGGAGGCACCGATAGCGCCCAGACCAACGATCAAACCACATGCCAATGCCACCAGGCCGAGAATGTTTTCCATGAGAAGCTCCTAAAAGTGATTGGAAAAAGAAACGAGAAACAAGGGAAAAAGAGTCATCAATGTGCGTCGTGCGCTTGACCTGTGTAGATCAGCGTCAACATCATAAAGATGAAGGCTTGCAAGGTGATGACCAGGATGTGGAACAGCGTCCACACGGTACCGGCAATGACATGACCAATGGCCAGGCCCACACCGGTTGCCGACAATGCCCAGCCGCCACCCATGAGGGCAATCAACATGAACACCAACTCACCTGCAAACATGTTGCCAAACAGTCGCATGCCGTGCGAAACCGTCTTGGCCAAATATTCAATCATCTGCATCAGGAAGTTGACTGGCCACAGGGCCCAATGGTCACCAAACGGTGCAGCAATCAGTTCGTGAGCCCAGCCGCCCAAACCCTTGATCTTGATGTTGTAGACCAAGCAAATGAACAGCACAGAACAAGACAAGCCCAAGGTGGTGGACAAGTCGGCCGTAGGCACCACACGCATGTAATCTTTGAAGCCCAAAGCGGGACCAACGGCATGCCAAGTGGCAGGAATCAGATCGACGGGCAACATGTCCATGGCGTTCATCAGGAAAATCCAGACGAAAACGGTCAGGGCCAGAGGCGAAATGAGCTTGCGGCTTTTGGCGTTGTGGATCACGCCCTTGGCCTGGTTTTCGACCATTTCGGACAAGATCTCAACAGCCGCCTGAAAGCGGCCGGGAACACCCGAAGTGGCTTTGCGAGCAGCAGCCCACAAAACGATGCAGCCGATCACACCCAAAACCAATGAGAAAAAGACCGAGTCGAGGTTGAACAGACTGAAGTCCACGATGCTCGTTTGCTTGACGCCTTCAAATGAAAAGTTCATTTGCAGGTGTTGCAAGTGATGCTGGATGTACTCTCCAGCCGTTGGGGCGTGTGCGCCAGCGTTTTCAGCAGCCATAAATCACCAATCAGTTCAAAAAAGGGTCGGTTTCGATTTGCGTTGCATCCAGCCCAGCGCCATGGCCAGCCAATACACCTTCATCGTCACCACAAAACCGGCCACCAAGGCAAACCAGTTCAGATCAGAAATCACTTTGGGCGCCACCAGGAGCAACGCCACGGTCAAGACAATCTTGACCAACTCCCACACCATCAGGCCCATCAAAGCTGAGCCTGGCTGGGTGCGCCGCATTTGTCGGCTCAAGGCCCGTACAAACACAACGGCAGGAACCACCACAGCCACCGAACCCCAGGCTGAAGACGCAGCAAGCTTCCACTCACCCGTGAACAACCCGGTTACAAGCGCCATCAAAGCGCCCACCCCCACCTGCAAAAACAACACTCGCCAAGGCGAAGCCTGTGGGTTGTGTTGTCGCCAGGCCCGCGCTTGTTCAGCGCTCAGGGGCTTGAATTCGGGTTCGAGACCTTCATCTGCAGCATCTGGCGTGTCACTGGGCATACCCGTTTTCAGGGATGAGGCGATTTTGGTCATCTCAAATTACACCGTGGTTACAAACGCGGCGAACACTGCAAAGCCTCTGATTATACGTAGAAACCCGTGCGTTCCTACTTTTTTTGATCCATGCCCCATTGCCCTTGGCTCAAAACGGCCAATACCAGCGGCGACAATGGGCACGAAGGGTCGTTGGACCTTGGCTTTCCACGTTAAAGATCGGCTGATGTATGTACGAATGGTTTAAATTTCTTCACTTGGCGGCAGCCATCGTCTGGCTGGGCGGCATGGCCTTGGTCATTTTGGCGCTGCGCCCGGTGGTCATCACCCAAATGGCGCCCCCCGAGCGTCTGGCCCTGATGGCAGCCGTGCTGAGCAGGTTTTTTTCCATGGTTTGGATCTCGATTGCCTTGATTTTGACCAGCGGTTTCTGGATGCTGTCGATGGCCGACATGACGCTCGCCCCCAAGGGTTGGCACGCCATGTCGGGCCTGGGGCTGCTGATGTGCCTGATTTTTGCCCACATCTGGTTTGCGCCCTTTCGCCGCTTGAAAGCTGCTGTGGCCAACACCGATTGGCCCGCAGCAGGCAAGGCTTTGGGGCAAATTCACCCCTTGGTGCTGACCAATTTTGCTTTGGGCTGGTTGGCGGTTTTGGCGGTCATCGTCTGGCGTTAAGCTAGTAGGCAAAACGGACCTTTTCATGAGCGCTTCCATCACACCCCCCGCTGGCATCGACCCGCGCAAAGACACCCTGATCGAGTACCCCTCGGTCTTCCCAATCAAGGTCATGGGCGCCATGGTCGACGGCTTTGCCGAAGCCATGTGCCAGGTCGCCCTGCAGTTCGATCCGGGCTTTGACCCCACCACCATCGAGTTGCGCCCCAGCAAAGGCGGCAACTACCTGGGCGTGACGCTCAGCATCACGGCGACCAGCCGCGAACAACTCGACGACCTTTACCGCGCCCTGACCTCGCACCCCATGGTCAAAATCGTGCTTTGAGCATGGACATCCGGCTTCTTGGGCAAGTCGACTACTTGCCAACCTACGAAGCCATGCAGGCCTTCACCGCCACTCGCACGCCTGAGACGCCCAATGAACTTTGGGTGTGCGAACACCCGCCTGTGTTCACCCAAGGGCTGGCGGGGCAAGCCTCGCACCTCTTGATGCCCGGCGACATTCCGGTGGTTCAAACCAATCGGGGTGGACAAGTCACATTTCATGGCCCCGGCCAAGTCATGGCTTACCCCTTGGTCAACCTGCAACGCGCCGGGTACTACGTCAAGGAATACGTCTTCAAGCTGGAAGAATCGGTTATCCGCACACTGGCGCACTTCGGCGTCACAGGCCACCGGGTGGCTGGGGCTCCAGGCATCTATGTGCGCCTCGACGACCCTTTCAGCCACGCAGCCTTGGTCGGCCCAGCCCCGGCAGGCGACCCCTTCAAGGGCTTGGGCAAAATCAGCGCCTTGGGCATCAAAGTCAGCCGCCACTGCACCTACCACGGCGCGGCCCTGAACGTGGCCATGGACCTTCAACCCTTTGAGCGTATCAACCCCTGTGGTTATGCCGGCCTGAAAACCGTAGACCTTTTTACAATCGGTGTTGAAACCACCTGGGACGATGCTGCCCGTGTGCTGGCTGGCCAACTCGCCACCCGACTCTGAAACGTCCCCTGACCTGCCGCCAAACGGCGACCGAAAGAATCCGATGAGCAATACCCCGACCGAACGCCAAGTGGTGCGCGAAGCACAAAGCGTAGAAAACTACGACCCCATGGCCAAGCAAAAGGCGGCCGCCAAACTCTCGCGCATTCCGGTCAAGGTGGAGCAGGCCGAGGTGCTCAAAAAGCCCGAATGGATCCGTGTCAAGGCGGGCTCGCCCACCACCCGCTTTTACGAAATCAAAGACGTGCTGCGCGCCAACAAATTGGTGACCGTGTGTGAAGAAGCCAGTTGCCCCAACATCGGTGAATGCTTTGGCAAGGGCACGGCCACCTTCATGATCATGGGCGACAAGTGCACGCGCCGCTGCCCGTTTTGCGACGTGGGCCACGGCCGCCCTGACCCACTCGATGTGAACGAGCCCGACAACCTGGCCAAGACGATTGCGCAGCTCAAACTGCAATACGTGGTGATTACCAGCGTGGACCGCGATGACCTGCGCGACGGCGGCGCTGGACACTTTGTGGAATGCATCCGCAAGACCCGTGAGCTCTCGCCCACCACCCAAATCGAAGTGCTGGTGCCCGACTTCCGCGGCCGCGACGACCGCGCCCTCGAGATCCTGAAGGCCGCGCCGCCCGATGTGATGAACCACAACATGGAAACCGTGCCGCGCCTCTACAAAGAAGCACGCCCAGGCTCGGACTACCAGTTCTCACTGAACCTGCTGAAAAAATTCAAAGCCCTGTTCCCGAATGTGCCCACCAAGAGCGGCCTGATGGTCGGCCTGGGCGAGACCGACGAAGAAATCTTGGAAGTCATGCGTGACATGCGTGCGCACAACATCGAGATGCTCACCATTGGCCAGTACCTGGCCCCCAGCAACAGCCACCTGCCCGTGCGCCGCTACGTGCATCCCGACACCTTCAAGATGTTTGAGGCCAAGGCCTACGAAATGGGCTTTTCACACGCCGCGGTGGGTGCCATGGTGCGCAGCAGTTACCACGCCGACCAGCAGGCGCATTCGGCCCACCTGAACACCCCCGCCCGCTGACCGACCAGCGCCTGAGCATCTGGGCCAGCCTGACTCGCCAGCTGGCGTGCTTCAAGCGCTCATCTTCTGCCGCCACAGACCTTGCATCGCGGCCCACCAGTCGTGGGCAAAGCGAGGTGCATCGAACAGCGGCGAACTCGCCGCTTGGCTGCGCACTTGCTGGCGCAAGCTTAGCAGCCGCTCGGCCACCAGACCTCCCCCTTGGCCCCAGGCTACGGCTTGGGCCATGTATTCGGCCTCGCTGTGGGCCACCCAATCGTGCAGGCCCAGGTTGCTCAGCATGGCCTGGCCTTGTCTGCCCAGCATGCCGGGCATGGCCAACGTGAGGGTGGGTACCCCCATCCACAAGGCCTCTGCCGTGGTGGTGCCACCGGGATAAGGAAAGGTGTCGAGCAGGATGTCCACTTGGCTGTAGCTGTCCAGGTACTGCGCACGGCTGACCGGTGGCAACAAGTCCACCCGGGCTGGGTCGATGCCCGCCGCCAGCAAGCGCTCGCCAAAGCGGCTCAGTTGCCCCGCATCGCTGAACTGAGGTGCCTGCAAACGCAAACGCGCCTGCGGGCAAGCGGCCAGAATGTGCGCCCAAGCGGCCAGAACACCCGCGTTGATCTTGGGCAGCGTCTGGTAGCAGCCAAAAGTGATGAACCCATTGCGCAGGACCGGCGGCGCCGACGGCTCGGGGGCGGCTACAGGCGGGCTCATGCACAAACGGGTGTGGGGCAGGCGAACCACTTGCTCCACATACAAAGACTCTTCGCCCTCGGGCACACACACCGGGTCGGCCAAGATGGCGTCCATTTGCGGCAAACCGGTGCTGGCAAAGTAGCCGAGCCAACTGACCTGGAGCGGTGCGGGTTTGGCCGCAAACACCGGCAGGCGGTTGCCTGCCGTGCGGCCGGACAAGTCCACCAGAATGTCCACGCCATCGCTGCGGATTTGCGCCGCCAGCCGCTCGTCGGTCCACAAATCCACCGTGTGCCAGGCCTCAAAAACCGGTCGAATACATGCGGTCAGCTCGTCCGATGTCGTGTCGTTGGCATAGGCCAACAAGCGCAACTGGCCAGAGGCCACGGCGGTGCTTGCCAGCGCCAGCAACACATCACGCAAAAAGTAGCCCACCGGGTGCTGGTGAAAATCGGCCGACACCAAGCCCACGCGCAAGGTTGGGGCCTGGGCCGGTCGGCGCGGCCATTCGGGCGCGGCCGGGTACAAGGGGGCGCAGCGGCGCAACAAGGCTTGGTGCGCAGCCTCATCGGGCGGGTAGCGGTAGTGCTGCACAAAAATCAGGTTGGCCAATGCATCGGCGTGATGCGGCGCCAGCGCCAGCGTGGCTTGGTAAGCGCGGCTGGCCTCTTCAAAGTCAAAAGCGTCTTGCCACCATTTGGCCAGGTTGAAATGCGCTTGCAAATGACCGGGCTCCAGCGCCAGCGTGGCCAGATAGGATGCTTTGGCCTCTTGGGTTCGACCCAGCGATTGGTAGGTCAGGCCCAGATTCAGGTGCGCGTTGGCATGCCCCGGACGCAGCGCAATCGCCTGACGCAAATGCACCACAGCCTCCTCGTAACGTTGCAGTTTTTGCAAGCTCAGGCCCAAATTGGCCAGCGCCTCCACATGCCCAGGTTGTTCACGCAGCAAGTCTTGGTAAAGCTCAACGGCCAAAGCCAGACGATGGGTGCAGGCCGCCAAGGTGGCCTTCAGGTTCAGCGCAGACAAGCGGTAGGCCTGGGGCACACCCGACTGCGCCAACAAGGCGTCGGTGCGGCTTTCGGCCTGCGCCCATTCGCCCTTTTGGTAGTCGCTCACCGCCTCTTCCAGCAAAGCTTGGCAGGCAGCGGGCGTGGTGCCAGCTGAGGGCCGGGACGCAGGCACCGCAACCTGCCCCAAGAGCTTGCTCAGCATGCCTGAAGGCTTGGCTGGGCGGCCTTTCGCGGGTGTTTTTTTCATGGGGCAATGGCGCATTGCGCGCAACAGATCTTTGGTCAAAAGTGGATTTTAGTGATCAAGCAGCCCATCGTGCGATGCCTTGGCGCATTCACCGAATGGAGCCAACGCGAGCGCTGCGAGGAATGGGCTTTTCCCCTAAACTGGCGACCACCCAAAGCGCTCACGCCCATCACTTAAGGCCCCCATGACCGACACCACCGCTGACGCCACCGCCTACACCCCACCCAAAGTCTGGACCTGGAACAAAGCCAATGGCGGGCGATTTGCCAACATCAACCGCCCCATCGCAGGGGCCACCCACGAGCAAGACTTGCCGCGCGGCCAACACCCGCTGCAGCTTTACTCCATGGGCACGCCCAATGGCGTCAAGGTCACGGTGATGCTCGAAGAATTGTTGGCTTTGGGGCACACGGGTGCCGAATACGATGCCTGGCTCATCCGCATCCAAGAAGGTCAGCAGTTTGGCAGCGGCTTTGTGAGCGTCAACCCCAACTCCAAAATTCCGGCACTGCTGGACTGCAGCGGCGAGCAGCCCGTGCGGGTGTTCGAGTCCGGCGCCATCTTGGTCTATCTGGCCGAAAAATTTGGCGCTCTGCTGCCCACCGACCCGGCCCAACGCGCTGAATGCATGTCGTGGCTGTTTTGGCAAATGGGCAGCGCGCCTTATTTGGGCGGTGGTTTCGGCCATTTTTATGCCTACGCCCCCTTCAAGATCGAATACGCCATCGACCGCTTTGCCATGGAGGTCAAGCGCGAGATGGATGTGCTAGACCGCCGCTTGGCCGAATCCCGCTTCATCGCAGGCGACGAATACACGATTGCCGACATCGCCATTTGGCCCTGGTATGGCGCCCTGGCCAAAGGCCTGCTGTACGAGGCCGGCGAGTTCTTGGCGGTGCACACCTACACCCATGTGCAGCGCTGGGCCGAAGAACTGGCGCAACGCCCTGCCGTCAAACGCGGGCGCATGGTCAACCGCGTTGTGGGGACGCCCGAGTCTCAGCTGCACGAGCGCCACGATGCGGGTGACTTCGACACCCGCACACAAGACAAAATCAAAGCCGCGTGACACCGCCGCCGGGCCATCTTGACCCGGCTCTCCCCATGCGGCTCAGGGGTTCATGCAGGCCGCAGGGTCTTCGCTGTCCAGCACCTGCTCGGCCCAGGGGGCCAATTTGGTGGTGTCCGAGCGCAGCACTTGGTGCTTGACCGACAGGATTTGTGACGGGTGCATGGAAAAGCTGCGCAGGCCCAGCCCGAGCAGCAAACGCGTCATGGCCACATCGCCGGCCATCTCGCCACACACCGACACGCCCTTGCCTTGGCGCTGGCACTCGGCAATGGTGTCCGCAATCAGCCGCAACACGGCCGGGTGCAGCGGGTCGTACAAATGCGCGACCGATTCATCGGCCCGGTCAATCGCCAAGGTGTACTGGATCAGGTCGTTGGTCCCGATCGATAAAAAGTCAAAGTGCTTGAGGAACAGGCGCAATGACAAGGCCGCAGCCGGAATTTCAATCATCGCGCCAAGGCGCACCGGACCGTGCACCTGTCCGCGCCGATCCAACTCGTGGCGGGCCTGGTCGACCAAGGCCAAGGTTTGGCGTATCTCGCTGCCGTGGGCCAACATGGGGATCAGCAAATTCACCTGTCCATGGGCAGCGGCACGCAAGATGGCCCGCAGTTGCGTGAGGAACATGGACGGATCGGCCAGGCACCAGCGAATGGCACGCAAGCCCAAGGCTGGGTTCAGGTGCGAGGCTTCGTGGCGGCTCTCATCGAGCGGTTTGTCGGCCCCCACATCCACCGTGCGGATGGTCACAGGCAAACCGTTCATGCCATCCACGGCTCGGCGATAAGCCTGGTACTGCTCTTCTTCGTCTGGCAAATGGCCTTGGCGGCCCATGAACAAAAATTCGCTGCGAAACAAGCCCACACCCACAGCACCCGCTGCGATGGCGGCATGTGTGTCTTCGGGCATTTCAATGTTGGCCAACAGCTCGATCTTTTGCCCATCCAGGGTGACCGATGGTGTGTGCCGCAAACGGGCCAGGCGCTCGCGCTCGAGATCGCCCTGGCGCTGCTTGAAGCCGTAATCGGCCATGATGATGGGCGATGGGTCGACGATGATCACGCCCGCATCGCCATCAATGATGACCCAGTCGTCTTGCTTGACCAGCTGGCTGGCGGTGCGTGCACCCACCACGGCCGGGATGTCGAGGCTGCGGGCCACGATGGCAGTGTGAGACGTCTTGCCACCGACATCGGTGACAAACCCGGTGAACACGCTTTGCTTGAATTGCAGCATGTCGGCAGGCGAGAGGTCGTGCGCCACCAGCACCAGCGGCACATCGGTATCGCCCAGCTGCAGTTCTTGCTGAGGCCGCTGAGGTCGCTTGGCCTGGGCCACCATGGCACCCGTTCCTTTGAGGCAATGCAGCACCCGCTCACCCACTTGCTCCATGTCGGCTTTGCGTTCGCGCAGGTAAGGGTCTTCCATCTCCTCGAACTGGCGCACGATGATGTCGAGCTGGCTGGTCAGCGCCCATTCGGCGTTGTACAGGCGTGTCTTGATCCAGTGGACCACGCCTGACGTCAGCTCTTCGTCTTGCAGCAACATCAGGTGCACGTCGAGCAAGGCCGCCAGCTCGTGCGGCGCATCCTTGGGCATGTCTTTTTGCAGGCGCTGCAGCTCATCGACCACCGCATCGCGGGCCACGCGCAAACGTTGAATCTCGCTGTTGACTTGCTCGGGCTGCACAAAATAGTGCGCCACATCGACGCGGCTGGAGGCCACCAAGACGGCTCGCCCAATGGCAATGCCACGCGCCACCGCCAAGCCATGGATGCTGAAGGTCATGGCTTATTCGCCTTCGCCGAATTTGTCGTTGATCAGCGCCAACAGGGCCGTCAAGGCCTCTTCATCGCGTTCGCCTTGGGTGTCCAGCATCACCTCACTGCCCAGCCCTGCGGCCAGCATCATGACGCCCATGATGCTTTTGGCGTTGATGCGGCGCTCGCCCTTGCTCATCCAGACATCACACGGAAAGCTGCCAGCCAATTTGGTCAACTTGGCAGAGGCTCGGGCGTGCAAGCCCAATTTATTGCTGATGGTCACGGTGGCTTGGGGCATGTCTCTGTCCGATTTGGTTTTGGGGGGCGGTGCTGCCCACTGGCATCACGCCTTGGGTGCCGCCTGCGTGGGCGCGTGCGGCCAGGGCTTCCAGGCTTTCATGGCGGTAACAAACGCTGCGCAGCAGCATGGGCAAATTGACCCCGGCCACCAGCCGCGTGTGAAGGCCATCGCCCAGTTGCTGGGCCACATTGCAGGGCGTGGCACCAAACACGTCACTGAGCAGCAACACCTCGGTCGTGCCCAGGGCGGTCATGGCTTCGTGCGCCCGGGCCAGGCTGTCTTCGGGCGCATCGTGGGGCAACACGTCCAGTGCCAAAACGCCCGTCGCGCAGTCAGGAAACACATGCAGGGCGCACTCGCGCAAGGCGGTGGCCAGCGGGGCGTGGGCGATGATGAGGATGCCAATCATGATGAGGTCTGATTATCGACGCTGCGCTGGTTTTTTGAGCATGAAAAATGCCCACGAGGCGACCGAACTCAAACCAAAACAGGCCAAAGCCACTTGGTAAGCCTGCGCATTGGCCAGTCCCAGGCCACGCCCAGCATCGACCAACAATCCAATGCCCCACTGCACCACAAAAATGCCCGCAAAGATCACCAAGTTGTACGCCGACAGGGCGCGACCGGCCAGATGCGAGGGGAAAGCCATGCCCACGGCCGGTTGGGCCAGCGCCACAAAAGTGCTGGTCACACACAGCAAGGCCATGCCCACGGCAGCACCAGCACCCACGCTGGGCCCCATCCAAACCAGTGCGCCAATGACACCAAAACTCAAAGGCAAGCCCCAGGCAATCAGCCGCTCGACCGGAATGCCCCGACGCGCCAGACCCGGCGTGATCATGCCCCATGCCCAAAAAGTCATCAGCATGGCCAAGTTAATCAGGAACAAGCCGGATGCGGCCTCGGCCGCCGTCCAGCCCGCCACCTGGGTCATCCAAGGGCCCGCCCACAAGGTCTGGATGGCGACCATACCGCCGTAGCTGAAAAAGCCGATGGGCGTCATGCGCCAAAAATAGGCGCTGCGCCAGATTTCGCGGTAACTGCCATCGTCGTCGTACGGCGTCTGCGGGCTGTCGGCTGCGGGCGTGGCTTTTTGCCACGCAGGAACCAACAGGGTGATCAACAGCATGGCGATGGCAATCATCACGCCCAGCATCACAAACAAGGCACGCCAGCCCCAGATGGGCATGAGCCACTGCACCGGCAAGGTGGCCGCCAGCATGCCCAAAGAGCCGGTCATCAGCATCCAAGAGTTGGTGCGCAGTTGGGTGCTGGCATCAAACCAGCGTCGGTAACCGGTGAGCGGCGCCATCAGGCAGGCGCTCACGCCCATGCCGCACAGCACCCGCGCGGCCAGCAAACCATGAAAACTCTCGGCCCACGAAAAGGCCAAACAACCGAGCACAGCAAAAGTCAAAAAAGCGAGGATGACTTTTTTCGGGCCGTGTTGGTCCAGCCAGCGCCCCAAGGGCAGCTGGGTGAGCGAAAAGCCCAAAAAGTATCCACCCGCCAACAAGCCCAAGTCTTGCGCACTCAGGCTGAATTCGGTGGTCAAAGTGGGCGACAAGGTGGCGGTGATGGCCCGCACCAAAGCCGAGAAAAAATAGGCCAGCGCAAAGGCCAAAAACACCACCACAGCCATGCGGCGTGGCAAGTGCTCCGGGTTAGCCAACGCTGGGTCACTCAACGGTGTAGCGCTCATGGCTTGATCCCATCAAACAAGGTGTTGGCCAAATCTGCCGCAATTTTGAGGTCGTACACCACGGCATGGACCAGCCGCACCCGCTCGCCTTCGGGCAATGCGCCCCACACGGCGTCCATGTTCACCGGTTCGCCATTGGCCCGCTGGCCCGGGGCTTGCACCCGCACCGATGTGGCCAAGGGCAGCTGACCCGGGCGCTGCCAAATCTGTTGCTGCCCGGCCGCCAAGGGCTGGGTCACACGGGCATTGTCCAAGGTGGCTTTTTGCCAGGCGGCCATTACCGCACTGGCATCGGCCCCGGCGGGCAAGGAGGCCGTCATCACCGCCACCATGGCCGCACCGCTTTCGCAGCCCACCACCTGCAATTCCACAGGCACGCCGCCCAAGGGAACATTGCGGGTAGTGCGGTCGGGTTTGCAGGGCAATTGGGCTTTGAGTGCGCTGCCCTCAAAGGCCACGTCCCGCCAGTTCTGGGCAGGGCTGCAAGCGCTCAAAGTCAGGGCCCCAAAGAGGCTGGCCACCAAGGCCGAAGAATGGATTCGCATGGGGTGATTATCCTGATCAGCGGCCGCATTGGGTTTTGGCGACAATGTGCCCCATGAATTCACTCGACGGCATCCGCGTTCTCGACCTCTCCCGCGTTCTGGCGGGCCCCTGGTGTACCCAGACCTTGGCCGATCTGGGGGCCGATGTCATCAAGATCGAGCGCCCCGGCACGGGCGACGACACCCGGACCTGGGGCCCCCCCTTTTTGAAAGACGCCCAAGGTCAGGACACCGCGGAAGCCGCCTACTACTTGGGCGCCAACCGCAACAAGCGATCGGTGACCTGTGACATCGCGCAACCCGCAGGCCAAGCGCTGATCCGCGAACTGGTTCGGCACTGCGACGTGTTTGTGGAGAACTTCAAGGTCGGTGACATGGCCCGTTACGGCCTGGATTACGCCAGCCTGAGCGCCCTCAACCCCAAGCTGGTCTATTGCAGCGTGACCGGTTTTGGCCAGACCGGCCCTTACCGCGAACGGGCGGGTTACGACTATGCGGTGCAAGGCATCGGCGGCTTGATGAGTGTGACCGGCGAGCGCGACGACCTGGGCGGCGGCCCGCAAAAAGTGGGGGTGGCCGTGGCAGACCTGTTCACCGGCATGTACGCCACCGTGGCGATTTTGGCGGCGCTGCGCCACGCCGAACGCTCGGGCGAGGGCCAGATGGTCGACATGGCCTTGCTCGACACGCAGGTCGCCATGCTCGCCAATTTGGGCTCCAATTACCTGGTCAGCGGTAAAACGCCCGGCCGCGCAGGCAACGCGCACCAGAACATCGTGCCCTACCAAGTGTTTGAGGTCATGGCCCCAACGGGCGCTGCACCGGGCACCCGCGACCACCTGATCTTGGCGGTGGGCAACGACGGGCAGTTTGTGAAGTTTTGCGCCGTAGCCGGCTGCCCTGAACTGGCGCAAGACCCGCGTTTTGCCCAAAACACGCAGCGCGTGCGCCACCGCGACATCCTGGTACCCCTGCTGGAAGGCATCCTGAAAACCCGCACCAAGGCCGACTGGCTGGCGGCCCTCGAAGCCGCCAAGGTGCCCTGCGGGGCCATCAACACCCTGAGCGAGGTCTTTGTGGACCCGCAAATCCAGGCCCGTGGCATGGTGCAGGATTGGCAACACCCGGTCAAACCCAACCTGAAACTGGTGGCCAGCCCGATCAAGATGAGCCGCACCCCCGTGCGTCAGGACTTGCCGCCGCCCATGCTGGGCCAACACACCGCCGAAGTCTTGGCCGAAGTGTTGGGCTGGGACGCCGAACAACTCGGCCCCCTGCGCGGCAAAGGGGTGATCTGATGGCCAACTTTTTGCTAGTGCATGGCGCTTGGCACGGGGCTTGGTGCTGGCAACGTGTGGTGCCGGGCCTCATCGGTGCGGGCCACCGCGTCCATGCCGTCACCCTGACGGGCGTGGGTGAGCGCGCTCACCTGCTGCAAGCGGATATTGATCTTGAAACCCACATCACCGACGTGATGGCCGCCATGGACGCCGAAGAACTGAACGATGTGGTGCTGGTGGTGCACTCGTACGCCGGCATGCTCGGCACGGCCGTGGCCGACCGCAGACCCGATCGCCTGCGCCACCTGGTTTATTTGGACGCGGTGCTGCCCAAACCCGGTGAATGTTGGAGCAGCACCCACGCCAGTGCCACCCGAACCGCCCGCATCGCTGCGGCGCAAGCCGATCCCTTGTATGCCTTTCCGGCCCCAGACCCCTCGGTTTTTGGCCTGAGCGACGCCGACCATGCCTGGGTGCAACGACGCCAGACCCCACACCCGGGCGGTCCGTACACCCAAGTGCTCGACTTTGATCCCCGCCGCGTGGCCAGCGTGCCACGCACTTTCATCAACTGCACCACGCCGCCCCTGGGCACCATCGATGTCAGCCGCCTGCGCATGGTGGACCCCAAATTTTGGGACGGCGCTTGGTTGCCCGGCTCACAAGTGCTGGAGATGCACACCGGCCATGACCCCATGGTCAGTGACCCGCAAGGTTTGGTCAAACACCTGTTGTCCCTGCTTTAAATCCCTTAGCCGCTTGGATCGGGCGCAGCGCCGGGACTGGTCTCTTTCAGCGCAAAGCACCAAACACCTTGGTCAGCAAGGCGCTGCCCGCTTGGGCGGGGTTCTGGCGAATCTTTTTTTCCTCTTCGCCAATCATGTAGTAAAGCCCGTCAAGGGCTTTGGCCGTCACATGGTTTTCCAAAAGCGCTTTGTCTCTGGACACCAAGCCCATGCTGGACAACTTGCCCGCCACCGCATTGAACTGCTCGACCACACCCAATTGCCCCAGCACCTGTTTGACCTGCGGCAGGAATTCCGCACTCAAGGGCGCTCGGGTTTTGTCCACAAAAAATTGGGTCGCCGCTGTATCGCCCCCCTTTAAGATGCCCTTGGCGTCTTGCACCGACATGGTCTGTATCGATTGCATCAAGGCCTTTTGAGCCAAGGGCACGGCTTGTTCGGCGGCGCGGTTCATTTGCAAGGTCAAGGCATCAAGTTGCTGACCCATGCCCAGCGTTTTGAGCATTCTTGCGCCCTTGTTCAAGGCATCTGGCAAACCAATGCGCACCTTGTCATGGCCCATGAAGCCATCTTGCACCCCGAGCAAACCGATGGCCGCACTGGCCCCTTTTTCCAAGGCCAGTTTCAAACCTTGTGAGGCATCACCAGCACTCAGGTCCGCCCAACTGAAGGCATGCGCGGGCACAATGGCCAAAATCCCCGAGGACATGGCGAAGGCATTAAACTTTCTACGATGAAGAACCACCTGAATACTCCCTGGAAGCTGCAGCATGTCAGCCGTCGTGTGTTGAATGGGGCGTGCACGTTCGGCCTGTTGCTGGCCCTGTGGGGTTGTTCAGGTGAACGTGCGCCCGAATCTTCCTTTGTTTTGCTCGACGGCAGCACCGTCAGCACGCAGCAATTGCAAGGAAAAGTATCTTTGGTCAATTTCTGGGCCACCAGTTGCACATCCTGTGTGGCTGAAATGCCCGAGTTGATTGCCACTTACAACAAGTTCAAGGATCGGGGCTACGAAACCGTGGCTGTCGCCATGAGTTACGACCCACCCAGCTACGTGGTCAATTTTGCACAGACGCGGCAGTTGCCCTTCAAAGTGGCGATTGACAACACCGGGGGGGTGGCGCGTGCTTGGGGCGATGTGAAGCTCACGCCCACCACTTTTTTGTTGAACAAGCGTGGTGAGGTCGTTAAGCGATTTGTGGGTACACCCGATTTTGTCGAGCTTCACCAGTTGATCGACAAACTGCTGGCCGAGTCTTGACTTCAAACTGGGTTGCTTGAGCAACCGGGCCGCGCCGACCCGGTTGATTTATGACTGTGGATCTTGGGCCTTTGCCAACCTCAATCCTTGCGGAAATTGTCGTGGCAGGCCTTGCACGAGGCGGCTGCTGGACCAAATGCCGCCTTCAAGGCGTCGATGTTGCCCGCTTTGGCAGCGGTGTTCAGTTTCACGATTTCGGCTTGCATTTTGTCTGCGGCCTCTTTGTACTTGGCCGATTCTTTCCAGATCTCTGGCTTGGCACGGGTGTCACCTTTGTCGGTGCCTTCACCAAAGGCGGCCCATGGCAACTTGGCCAAGGTGGCGACCACATCGGCGTTGTCGGCTGCCGCCTTGGCATCGTAGGGTGCACGGCCATTGGCCATGGCACCGAGTCGGCCAAAATGCGCGGCCATCACGGTGAAACTGGCCTTTCGGTATTTGATGGCATCTTCAGGTTTGGCAAATTGCGCCTGTGCTGGCAGGCCCATCGCCAGCATTAGCAAAGCGCTTGCGCAGCTCGTGGTGTATTTCATGTTGAACTCCCGTTGTGGTGAAAAGGTTAAAAAGATTTATCCTTGTTTCAGTTTCTCATAATTTCCTCTTTCCCGCATCCATGAAAGTGCACATGTTCACAGTTCGCATTTGGGATTTACCCACTCGTTTGTTTCACTGGGCCTTGGCCTTGTGTGTGATGGGCTTGGTCATCACGGGCAATGTGGGCGGCAACGCCATGGTCTGGCATTTCCGCTTAGGCTATGTCGTGCTCACCTTGGTGCTTTTCAGGCTGGCATGGGGGTTTGCGGGTGGACACTGGTCCCGTTGGTCCAGTTTGCCCTTGCATCCACGGCATGTTCTGGCTTATCTGCGGTCGCGTGCCACCGACCGGACCCAAGCGGGTCACAACCCCCTGGGCTCTTGGTCCATTCTGGCCATGTTGTTTTTTTTAGCGTTTCAAGTGTCTACCGGTTTGATCAGTGACGATGAAATTGCCAATGCCGGTCCTTTGACGGCTCTGGTCTCCAGCAGTTGGGTGTCATGGGCCTCGGCCTGGCACAAAAATTGGGGCAAACTGATCATCATTTTGCTGGTGCTGCTGCACCTGGTGGCCCTGCTTTGGCACCGTTTCAAGAAACATCCACCTTTGTTGCCAGCTATGCTGCACGGAGACAAGAGCTTGCCCGAACCGGTTCCTGCCTCACACGACCAGCTGCGCCATCGGCTTGTGGCCTTGCTGGTTTTGGGCTTTGCGGCCTTGGTCGTTTATGGCTTGCTGTCAATGGGGGGCTGATCACCCCATTACACTGTGTGCCTGTGGAGGAAAAGTCCCTTGAAGCCATCGTCTGAATCACCCGTCATTGCGCTGCGCAGTCCTGCGCATGCGGCCGATTGGTTGGCCACTCGCACCATTTTTTCAGAGTACGCGGCCAGCCTGGCGGTGGATTTGTGTTTTCAGAACTTCGATCAGGAACTCGCTGACTTGCCCGGGGAGTATGCTGAGCCCCGTGGTGCATTGCTTTTGGCCTGGGTGGACGGTGCCGTGGCTGGGTGCTGTGCTTTGCGACCCTTCGATGCCTGCGACTATGCCAATGCCGCCGAGATGAAGCGCCTGTATGTGCGTCCGGCCTACAGAGGTTTGGGCTTGGGGCGCTTGCTCACCGAAGGCATTCTGGATGCGGCTCGTGCGGCTGCCTATCACTGTGTTTTGCTCGACACCTTGGACGACATGGAGGCGGCTCGCGCTTTGTACGAAGATTTGGGTTTTGTCGAGATTCCGCCTTACTACCATAACCCCCATGCTGGGGCACATTACCTGAAAGTGGACATTGTCTAATTGGATTGCTGTTTCACATCACCTTGAACCAGCACGCATCAAAAAAAGGGGCCCAAGGCCCCTTTTTTTAGCTTAAGGGGGTTCAACCCTTGGCTTGGGCCAACAGTGTGGCCGCATCGCTGACTTCGAATTTGCCAGGACCTTCTACGTTCAATGTGGCCACCTTGCCGTCTTTGACGAGCATCGAGTAGCGGTTGCTGCGCACACCCATGCCGCGGGTTGTCAGGTCCAGGGTCAAGCCTGTGGCCTTGCTGAAATCGCCACTGCCGTCGCCCAGCATGCGCACTTTGGCGCCGGTTTTCTGGTCACGGGCCCAAGCGCCCATCACAAATGCGTCGTTCACGCTGACGCACCAGATTTCGTCCACGCCGGCCGCTTTCAAGGCATCGTGGTTTTCCACGTAACCTGGGACGTGTTTGGCCGAGCAGGTGGGCGTGAATGCGCCCGGCAAGGCAAACAGGGCGATGGTCTTGCCCGCTGTGGCTTTGGCCACGTCCACTGGGTTGGGGCCAATGCTGCAACCATTGCCTTCTACTTCGACGTATTCCATCAGGGTGGCTGCGGGCAATGTGTCTCCGACTTTGATCATGTGGTGCTCCTTGTTGTGATGTGGCGATATTGCCGGGGTAAAAAAAAACGACCCACCATTGTGGGTCGTTTTCAAAAAGTTTGCAGCAGTTGGCCTGAAGGGCTTAAACGGCAGCAGCTTTCTGAACCAGGCGCGTAGCGACCCAGTTTTTGGTCTTCGAAATCGGACGGCTTTCCGTGATTTCGATGGTGTCGCCCAAGTGGAATTCACCTGTTTCGTCGTGCGCGTGGTACTTGCTCGACTTGGCCACGATCTTGCCGTAGAGGGCGTGTTTCACACGACGCTCGACCAGCACGGTCACGGTCTTGGCGCGCTTGTCGCTGACCACCTTGCCAATCAAGGTGCGCTTGAGGGATGTTTTAGCTTCCGTCATGGTCACTCCTTACTTGGCGGCTTGCTTTTGGGCAAGGATGGTTTTGGCACGGGCGATGGCACGGCGAGTCTGGCTCAGCGTACCGGTGTTGCCGAGTTGTTGTGTGGCTTTTTGCATACGAAGGCCAAAGTGAGCTTTTTGCAGCGCTTTGATTTCGTCTTTCACACCAGCAACGTCTTTTTGGCGCAATTCAGCAGCGTTCATTTCTTATTTCTCCTGAATTATTGGCCAATCATGCGTGCCACGAACGTGGTGCGCAGGGGCAGCTTGGCAGCGGCCAATTTGAAGGCTTCACGGGCCAACTCTTCTGGCACGCCTACGATTTCGTAGAGCACCTTACCGGGTTGGATTTCGGCCACGTAGTACTCGGGGTTACCTTTACCGTTACCCATACGCACTTCAGCAGGCTTGGTGGAGATCGGCTTGTCAGGGAACACACGAATCCAGATGCGGCCGCCACGCTTGACGTGACGGGAAATCGCACGACGTGCGGCTTCGATCTGGCGGGCCGTCAAACGGCCGCGGTCTGTGGACTTCAGGCCGAAGTCACCGAACGCCACCGTGTTACCACGGGTAGCGACGCCGGTGTTGCGGCCTTTCTGTTCCTTGCGGAACTTTCTGCGAGCAGGTTGCAGCATGTTGTTACTCCTTATTGACCGTCAGCTGCTGCAGCTGGCGCGGCGACTGTGCGTACGCGCTTAACGGCGGGTTTGGCATCACCACCCGCGCCGGCAGGCTTGTCGCTGCCGTCGGTGGGTGCTGCGTTGGTGCCAGCGGGGCGACGTGGGCCGCCACGGCGATCGCCTGCGGGGCGCTCACCGGGACGTGCATCACGGCGTGGACCACGCGGACGGCGCTCTTCTTCGGCACGAGGCTCAGCCAAAGCTGGTGCATCGTTGCGACCCAAAGTGTCACCCTTGTAGACCCAGACCTTGACGCCGATAACGCCGTAAGTGGTCTTGGCTTCAGAAGTGGCGTAGTCGATGTCCGCACGCAGGGTGTGCAATGGCACGCGGCCTTCGCGGTACCACTCGGTACGGGCAATCTCGATGCCGTTCAGACGACCGGCCGACATGATCTTGATGCCTTGGGCACCCAGACGCATGGCGTTTTGCATGGCGCGCTTCATGGCGCGGCGGAACATGATCCGCTTTTCGAGCTGCTGGGTGATGCTGTCAGCGATCAGTTGTGCATCGATTTCGGGCTTGCGCACTTCTTCGATGTTCACGGCCACTGGCACGCCCAAGCGAGCAGCGAGTTCTTTCTTGAGCAACTCGATGTCTTCGCCTTTTTTACCGATCACCACACCTGGACGAGCCGAGAAGATGGTGATGCGGGCGCTCTTGGCTGGACGCTCGATCAGCACGCGGGAAACCGCGGCGTTCTTGAGCTTGGCCTTGAGGTACTCACGCACCTTGATGTCTTCAGCCAGCATGCCGGCGAAGTCTTTGTTGCTGGCGTACCAACGGCTGGACCAGTTACGGCTGACGGCCAAACGGAAGCCGGTAGGATGGATTTTTTGTCCCATGTTTCTTCCCTGGCTTAGTTGCCAACCGTCACATACACATGGCATGTGGGCTTGCTGATGCGGTTGCCACGGCCTTTGGCGCGGGCGGTGAAACGCTTGAGCGTGGTGCCTTGTTCGACGTAGATGGTTTTCACCTTCAACTCGTCAATGTCGGCGCCGTCGTTGTGTTCAGCGTTGGCGATGGCGGACTCGAGAACCTTCTTGACGATGCCCGCAGCTTTTTTCTGCGTGAAGGTCAGGATGTTCAGAGCTTGATCCACTTTTTTACCGCGAATCAAATCGGCGACCAGGCGGCCTTTATCGACCGACAAACGGACGCCCCGGAGGACTGCACGTGTTTCCATGGTCTTTCCTTATTTCTTCTGGACTTTTTTGTCCGCAGGGTGACCCTTGAATGTCCGGGTCAATGCGAATTCGCCCAATTTGTGGCCAACCATCTGGTCAGTCACATAAACAGGAACGTGTTGCTTACCGTTGTGAACGGCGATGGTCAGACCGATGAAATCGGGCAAAACCATGGAGCGACGCGACCATGTCTTGACGGGCTTTTTATCTTTGGTGGCAACGGCTTTTTCAACCTTGGCCAACAAGTGGTGGTCAACGAATGGACCCTTTTTGAGAGAGCGTGTCATTGTCTAACCCTTACTTCTTGCGACGCGACACGATCATGACCTGTGTGCGCTTGTTGTTACGGGTACGGTAGCCCTTGGTGAGGTTGCCCCACGGGTCTACTGCATGACGGCCTTCGCCGGTACGGCCTTCGCCACCACCGTGCGGGTGATCCACAGGGTTCATGGCCACGCCACGAACGGTTGGACGGATACCCATCCAACGCTTGACACCGGCCTTGCCCAATTGGCGCAGGCTGTGCTCTTCGTTGGCGACTTCACCAATGGTTGCACGGCACTCGATGTGGATCTTGCGAACTTCACCGGAGCGCATACGCACCTGAGCGTAGATGCCTTCGCGAGCCAGCAATGTGGCCGAAGCACCTGCCGAGCGAGCGATCTGAGCACCAGCACCGGGCTTGAGCTCGATGCAGTGGATGGTCGAACCCACGGGGATGTTGCGGATAGGCAGCGTGTTACCAGCGCGGATGGGGGCTTCAGCGCCCGACATCAGGGTGGCACCGGCTTCAATGCCACGGGGGGCAATGATGTAACGGCGCTCGCCATCGGCGTAGCACAGCAAAGCAATGTGCGCAGTACGGTTGGGGTCGTACTCGATGCGCTCGACTTTCGCCGGGATCGCGTCTTTGTTGCGCTTGAAATCGACCACGCGGTAGTGGTGCTTGTGACCACCGCCTTTGTGGCGAGTTGTGATGTGACCGTTGTTGTTACGGCCAGACTTCTGGTGCTGGGGTTCCAGCAACGGAGCGTAGCCTTCACCTTTGTGCAGGTGGTCACGGGTGACCTTCACCACGCCACGACGGCCTGGGGATGTCGGTTTGATCTTGATGACAGCCATGATTACGCGGCCTCCCCGGACAGGTTCAGCTCTTGACCTGGTTGCAGCGTGACATAAGCCTTGCGAACGTTGTCGCGGCGGCCAATGGTCTTGCCAAAACGCTTGGTCTTGCCCTTGGTATTCACCACAGACACGCCTTTGACCTCGACCTTGAACATCAATTCCACTGCGGCTTTGATTTCAGGCTTGGTAGCGTCCTGCAGCACTTTGAATGTCACGGCGTTGGATTTTTCTGCAACCATGGTGGCCTTTTCGGACACGATGGGCGCAACCAGCACGGACATCAGACGACCTTCGTCAAACTTCACGGCGCTCATGCAAACATCTCCTTGAGTTTGTCCATGGCACCTTTGGTCACGAGGACTTTCTTGAAGTTCACCAAAGACACGGGATCGGCGTAACGCGGCTCAACAATCAGGATGTTGATCAGGTTGCGCGATGCCAAGTACAGGTTTTCGTCGACTTCGTCAGCGATCACCAGCACGTTGTCGAGACTCATGGCCTTGAACTTGGCAGCGAGCTGCTTGGTTTTTGGGGTCTCAACCTTGAAGGAATCCACCACAGCCAAACGGCCTTCGCGGGCCAGCTGCGAGAAGATCGAAGCCATACCAGCGCGGTACATCTTCTTGTTGATCTTCTGGGTGAAGTTTTCGTCGGGCATGTTCGGGAAAATACGACCACCGCCACGCCACAGAGGCGAGGAAGTCATACCAGCACGTGCGCGACCTGTGCCTTTTTGTTTGAAAGGCTTCTTGGTGGAGTGGTGAACTTGTTCACGGTCCTTTTGGGCGCGGGTGCCTTGACGGGCATTGGCCTGATAAGCCACCACGATCTGGTGAATCAGGGCTTCGTTGTATTCACGACCGAACACAGTCTCGGGCGCATCCACTTTGGAAGCGGCTTGACCTTGGTCGTTCAGGAGTTCGAGCTGCATCAGTTCGCTCCTTTAACTTTAACGGCGGGACGCACGGTCACGAAACCACCTTTGGAACCGGGAATGGCACCCTTGATCATCAACAGACCACGGGCTTCGTCAACGCGGATCACGGCGAGGTTCTGCGTAGTGCAAGTCACGTCACCGAGGTGGCCCGACATTTTCTTGCCAGGGAACACACGGCCAGGATCTTGCGCCATCGAAATCGAACCAGGCACGTTGTGCGAACGGCTGTTACCGTGCGATGCGCGCTGCGATTTGAAGTTGTGACGCTTGATCGTGCCGGTGAAGCCTTTACCGATGGAAGTGCCTTGCACGTCCACTTTCTGGCCCACAGCAAACACAGCAGCCACGGGCACAGTGGCGCCAGCGGCGTACTGGGCAGCCGTGTCGGCGGTCACGCGGAATTCTTGAATGATTTCACCGGCTTCAACACCGGCTTTGGCCAGGTGACCAGCGATAGGCTTGGTCACGCGCGATGCCTTGCGGGCACCGAATGTCACTTGCAAAGCGACATAGCCATCGTTCTCTTGGGTTTTGACCTGGGATACGCGGTTGTTGGACACATCCAGCACTGTGACAGGAACGGAATCCCCATCATCAGTGAACAGACGCATCATGCCCACCTTGCGACCCAGCAACCCGAGGGAGTTGCTCAGACTCATTGTTTTCTCCAAAACTTTCACCGAGGCCACTTCAATTGGCAGCCCCGTTTGGTGTGTGAAAGACTGTTAATAAATCTCACCCCAAAAGAGGTGAGCCTGAAATTATAGCCCGTCTCGCCATTTCTGGCAAATCGGGCCTTGTTTCAAGTTTTTTGGATGGCTTTGCAACCACCCCAAACCGCATTACTGCAGCTTGATCTCGACGTCCACGCCAGCGGGCAGATCGAGTTTCATCAGGGCGTCCACAGTTTTGTCTGTGGGGTCCACGATGTCCATCAAACGCTGGTGCGTACGGATTTCCAACTGGTCACGGCTGGTCTTGTTGACGTGCGGCGAGCGCAGGATGTCAAAACGCTTCATGCGTGTTGGCAAAGGCACGGGGCCCTTGACAATCGCGCCGGTGCGCTTGGCGGTGTCAACGATCTCGGCAGCGGACTGGTCGATCAGTTTGTAGTCAAACGCCTTCAGGCGGATGCGGATTTTTTGCTTGGATGACATGTCAATTCCTTGTGGTGATTTTCTGCTTGCTGCAGTGCAATGGCCAGGCCATTGCACTGTCGCGCCACAAAAGAATTAAGCGATGATCTTGGCAACCACGCCAGCGCCAACCGTGCGGCCGCCTTCGCGGATGGCGAAGCGCAAGCCTTCTTCCATCGCAATGGGGTTGATCAACTTCACAGTGATCGACACGTTGTCACCAGGCATCACCATCTCTTTGCCTTCTGGCAACTCGATCGCGCCGGTCACGTCAGTCGTACGGAAGTAGAACTGGGGACGGTAGTTGTTGAAGAAAGGCGTGTGACGGCCACCTTCGTCTTTGGACAAGACATAGATCTCGCCCGTGAAGTGGGTGTGCGGCTTGATCGAGCCGGGCTTGCACAGCACTTGGCCGCGCTCGACGTCTTCGCGCTTGGTGCCGCGCAGCAAGATACCGACGTTGTCGCCAGCTTGACCTTGGTCCAGCAGCTTGCGGAACATCTCAACGCCTGTGCAAGTGGTCTTGACCGTGTCTTTGATACCCACGATTTCGATTTCTTCGCCGACTTTGACGATACCGCGCTCGATACGGCCGGTCACCACGGTGCCACGGCCAGAGATGGAGAACACGTCTTCCACGGGCATCAGGAATGCGCCGTCCACTGCGCGGTCAGGCGTAGGGATGTAAGTGTCCAAAGCTTCGGCCAGCTTCATGATGGCTTGCTCGCCCAGAGGACCCTTGTCGCCTTCCAGTGCCAGCTTGGCGGAACCTTGCACGATCGGTGTATCGTCGCCTGGGAAGTCGTACTTGGACAACAACTCGCGCACTTCCATCTCGACCAGTTCCAACAACTCAGCGTCGTCAACCATGTCGCACTTGTTCAGGAACACGATGATGTAAGGCACGCCCACCTGGCGGGCCAACAGGATGTGTTCACGGGTCTGAGGCATAGGGCCGTCAGCAGCGGAGCAAACCAAAATCGCACCGTCCATCTGGGCAGCACCGGTGATCATGTTCTTCACATAGTCAGCGTGGCCAGGGCAGTCCACGTGTGCGTAGTGACGATTTTCTGTTTCGTACTCAACGTGCGCGGTGTTGATCGTGATACCACGGGCCTTCTCTTCGGGCGCCGCGTCGATCTGGTCGTACGCTTTGGCAGCACCGCCGAACTTGGCAGCCAACACGGTGGTGATGGCAGCAGTCAGGGTGGTTTTGCCGTGGTCAACGTGACCGATGGTGCCCACGTTCACGTGGGGTTTGGTCCGTTCGAATTTTTCCTTAGCCATTTTTCAATCCTTAAAAAGAGCAATGCCCGTGTGTTGGTTTAATGTTTGCACCAGGTTGCTTGATCACTCCGCACGGGCACAGAGTGGCACTTGATCGCAGACAGTTTCTGAACTTTCAGATCTGACTATGGCTTGCTTTTCGCTTGCTTTTAGTCAGTGGTGCCCGAGCAAATTCGCAGGCGAATTGGGTCCGGCACACAGTCTTTTATTTTGCGCGTGCAGCCACAATGGCTTCAGCGACGTTACGCGGAGCTTCCGAGTAGTGCTTGAATTCCATAGTGTAGGTGGCACGGCCTTGCGACATGGAGCGCAATGTGGTCGAGTAACCAAACATTTCGGACAAGGGCACTTCGGCCTTGATGGCTTTACCGCCACCGACCATGTCGTCCATACCCTGAACCATGCCACGGCGTGAGGACAGGTCGCCCATCACGTTACCGGCGTAGTCTTCTGGGGTCTCGACTTCCACAGCCATCATGGGCTCCAGAATCACGGGCTGGGCTTTGCGGCAACCTTCTTTGAAACCAAAGATGGCGGCCATCTTGAAGGCCATTTCGTTCGAGTCCACATCGTGGTACGAACCGAAGTGCAGGGTGACCTTGACGTCCACAACGGGGTAGCCGGCCAACACGCCTTGGCCCAAAGCTTCGATCACGCCTTTTTCCACCGCAGGGATGTATTCGCGAGGAACCACACCGCCCTTGATGGCGTCCACGAATTCGAAGCCCTTGCCAGGTTCCTGAGGCTCAACCTTCAGAACCACGTGGCCGTATTGACCCTTACCACCGGACTGACGCACGAACTTGCCTTCGGCTTCGTCCACGGTCTTGCGGATGGTTTCGCGGTAAGCCACTTGAGGCTTGCCCACGTTGGCTTCCACACCGAATTCACGCTTCATGCGGTCGACAATGATTTCCAGGTGCAATTCGCCCTGGCCACCGATGATGGTCTGGCCGGACTCTTCGTCGGTCTGCACGCGGAAAGATGGATCTTCTGCAGCCAGGCGCGACAGGGCCATGCCCATCTTTTCCTGGTCGGCTTTGGACTTGGGCTCGACAGCCTGACGGATCACGGAGTCAGGGAACACCATGCGCTCGAGCGTGATCACGGAGTTTGGATCGCACAGGGTTTCGCCGGTGGTCACGTCTTTCAAGCCCACGCAAGCGGCGATGTCGCCCGCACGGATTTCGTCGACTTCTTCACGGTTGTTGGCGTGCATCTGCACGATTCGGCCGATGCGTTCTTTCTTGCCGCGCACCGCGTTGTACACGGTGTCGCCCTTTTTCAGGACGCCAGAGTAGACGCGCACAAAGGTCAACTGGCCGACAAAGGGGTCGGTCATCAGCTTGAATGCCAAGGCGGCGAATTTTTCATCATCGTCGGCCTTGCGGGTGATTTCCTTTTCTTCTTCGTCAAAGCCCTTGATGGCTTTCACGTCGAGAGGCGAAGGCATCAGTTCGATGACTGCGTCCAGCATGCGCTGCACGCCCTTGTTCTTGAAGGCCGTACCGCACAACATGGGCTGGATTTCGCCAGCGATGGTGCGCACACGCAGACCGTGTGTGATTTCTTCTTCGGACAAGTCGCCTTCTTCAAGGTACTTATTCATCAGGTCTTCAGAGGCTTCGGCAGCCGCTTCCACCATCTTCTCGCGCCACTCTTTGGCGGTTTCGAGCAATTCGGCAGGGATCTCTTCGAAGGTGAACTTCATGCCCTGGGAAGCTTCGTCCCAGATGATGGCCTTCATCTTGCGCAGGTCGACCACACCGGTGAAGTTTTCTTCGGCACCAATTGGAATCACAACGGGCACGGGGTTGGCCTTCAGGCGCAACTTCATTTGCTCAACGACTTTGAAGAAGTTGGCACCGGTACGGTCCATCTTGTTCACAAAGGCCAAACGGGGCACTTTGTACTTGTTCGCCTGACGCCACACGGTTTCAGACTGAGGTTGCACACCGCCCACAGCGCAATAGACCATGCATGCGCCGTCCAACACGCGCATGGAACGCTCCACCTCGATGGTGAAGTCCACGTGGCCGGGGGTGTCAATGATGTTGATGCGGTGCTCGTCGAAAGAGCTGTCCATACCCTTCCAGAAGCAGGTGGTGGCAGCCGAGGTGATCGTGATGCCACGCTCTTGCTCTTGCTCCATCCAGTCCATGGTGGCAGCGCCGTCGTGCACTTCACCAATCTTGTGGTTCACGCCGGTATAAAAAAGAATACGCTCTGTCGTTGTGGTTTTGCCAGCGTCGATGTGCGCCGAAATACCAATGTTGCGATAGCGCTCGATGGGGGTAGTGCGAGCCATTTATTTCTCCAATGATTAAGTACCAAAGCCCGCCACCCCAAATGGGGCCAGCGGGCTGGCTTCTGACAGTGTCGGGCTTCTGTGTGAAACCCGTGTGAATCAGAAGCGGAAGTGCGAGAACGCCTTGTTGGCTTCGGCCATGCGGTGAACTTCGTCACGCTTTTTCATGGCACCGCCACGGCCTTCGTTGGCCTCGAGCAATTCGTTGGCCAAACGCAGGGCCATCGACTTCTCACCGCGCTTGCGTGCGGCTTCTTTGATCCAGCGCATTGACAGGGCCAAGCGACGAACAGGGCGCACTTCAACAGGCACCTGGTAGTTCGCACCACCCACGCGGCGGGATTTGACTTCCACCATGGGTTTGACGTTGTTGATGGCGATGGAGAACAGTTCGACGGGATCTTTGCCTGTTTTCTTTTCCATGGTTTCCAAGGCACCATAAATGATGCGCTCGGCCACAGCTTTTTTGCCGCCTTCCATGATCACGTTCATGAACTTGGACAACTCGACATTGCCGAACTTGGGATCCGGCAGGATTTCACGTTTAGGGACTTCGCGACGACGTGGCATATTTCACCTCATATTTGCTTCAGTTGGCGTCTTTTCAGACACCGCGAGGGTTATTCAAAACCACTCACTTACTCGACCCACCTGGACAATTCCAAGCTTCGGGTCACTTCGCTGGATCACCGCGCCACGCGGGAAACAGCACCGAAAAATTTCAACCCGCGAGGGTTTACTTGGCCTTTGGCTTCTTCGCGCCGTACTTGGAGCGAGACTGCTTGCGGTCTTTCACGCCTTGCAGGTCCAAAGAACCGCGGACGATGTGGTAACGCACACCTGGCAAGTCTTTGACACGACCACCGCGCACCAGAACAACAGAGTGCTCCTGCAGGTTGTGGCCTTCACCGCCGATGTAGGAGATGACCTCAAAACCGTTGGTCAAGCGCACTTTGGCAACTTTACGCAGAGCGGAGTTAGGCTTTTTAGGCGTTGTGGTGTACACACGGGTGCAGACACCACGACGCTGTGGAGAGTTTTGCATCGCAGGGCTTTTGGACTTGATCGTTTCGACCTCGCGCCCCTGACGCACCAATTGATTGATGGTTGGCATTGTTTGTAACGTCCCTAAACGTTTAAAAAGACAAAAGAAACTTCTCCGCCCCAAAAGCGGAAAAGCTCGCCAGTATAACCGTCTGGCGGGCCATGTGGCAAGTTATCCACAATTTCGCGGCATGAAAGGGGATGTGGCGGGCTTTCGTCTCACTTGATCCACAGCCGCACAGCATCCCAGGCACGGCCCAGCACGCCGGATTGCTCCACCGGCTCCAGCACCAGCAAAGGCACCTCAAACAAGGCTTTGTCGCCCTGCATCACCTTCAGGCTCCCGACTGCCTGGCCTTTGGTGAACGGCGCCACCAAGGGGTCTGGGCGCACCACCTGGGTTTTGAGTTGCGCCGCGCTGCCTGCGGGAACCGCCACCACCAAAGGTCGCACCGAACCGAGTTTGAGCACCGGCTGTTTGCCTTTCCACACAGGTGGCGTGACCACGGCCTGGTTGGCATCAAAAAGTTTCACTGCATCAAACGCCGAATAACCCCAGTTCAGCAACTTCTGGCTCTCGTTGGCCCGGGCATTTTCACTGTCGGCCCCCAACACCACACTCAGCAAGCGGCGCGTCCCCACATTGGGCAGCTCTCGCTTGGCCGAGGCCACCAGGCAGTAACCCGCAGCCTGGGTGTGGCCGGTTTTGAGCCCGTCCACACTGGCGTCGCGAAACAACAACAGGTTGCGGTTGGTGTCATTGGCCGCCGGAGTCCCTTCGTAGCGGTATTTTTTGATGGCGTAATAAGGCACGTAATCTGGGAAGTCGCGCATCAGGCGTGTGGCCAGCAGGGCCAAGTCACGGGCGGTGGTGGAGTGACCTGGAGCCGTCAAGCCTTCCGGATTTTTGTACTGTGTGTTGTGCATGCCCAAAAAGACCGCCTGGTCGTTCATCAGCTGCACAAAGCGCTCGACACTGCCCGCCACCCCTTCGGCCAAGGCCACGGTCGCGTCGTTGCCCGATTGGACAATCATGCCCTTGATCAAGTCCTCCACGGGCACCTTCATCTTGGGATCGATGAACATGCGCGATCCTGGCATCTTCCAGGCGCGCTCGGACACCGGCAAGGTCTGCTTGATGTCGATTTTGCGGTTTTTCAGGGCGTCAAAGACCAAATAGGCCGTCATCAGCTTGGTGAGCGAGGCCGGCTCTACCGCCATATCGGGGTCTTTGGCCGCGAGCACTTGGTTGGCCGTCACATCCATCAGCAAATAAGCTTTGGCTGCGATCTCCGGCGCTTGTGGCATCTGGGCCTGGGCACCCCAAAAGGTGGCGGAAAGGCAAGCTCCCAGCAAAAATTTCAAAAATGTGTTCATGCGCTTGTCTGTCATGCGTGGATGGTTTGTCCATAACGCCCCGTTTCGGGTGGGGCACTGGGCGTATTGAACAAATAAGGCCCTGGGCTCCAGCTTGAGGGGTCAAGTCCTCAAGTGGCGCACCACCAAGGATTTGAGCAGAGGCAATTGTCCGTGAAAGAAGTGCTCACACCCCGGAATCACGGTGATGGGCAAGGATTGAGGGCGTGCCCAGTCCATCACGCTGGCCAGCGGCACCGTATCGTCCTGCTCACCATGCAACACCAAGCAGCGCTCGTGCAACTCGGGAGCCACCGGAGCCACCTCAAAACGCGATGCGGCCGTGCCCACCAACACCAGTTGGTGCGGTGGCCGTTCATGACCCAAGGCCTGTACCACTTGGCTGGTGACAAAAGCGCCAAACGAAAACCCAGCCAGCGCCAGCGGCCCTGTGGGTGCCACCTGGGTGATGACCTGCTGCATGTCGATGGCTTCGCCGCGGCCTTCGTCGTAAGTGCCTTCGCTCGCACCCACACCCCTGAAATTGAAGCGCACGGCTCGCCAGCCGCTTTGCACAAAAGCACGCGCCAAGGTTTGCACCACTTTGTTTTGCATGGTGCCGCCAAACAAAGGGTGAGGGTGGGCAATCACGGCCGTGCCTTGCGCTGCGCCATCGATGGGCTCGTCCAGCAAGGCCTCAATCTCCCCAGCTTGGCCTTGCAAGTTGAGCGTGCGGGTCGTGGGGTTCATCAACGCCCCAGATGCTCGGGTGTCAGCAATCGCTGGACCACTTGGCCATTTTTCAGATGCGAATCGACGATTTCGTCGATGTCATTCGTGTCCACAAAGGTGTACCAAACGCCTTCCGGGTACACCACGGCCACAGGCCCACCGGCGCAGCGGTCCAGGCAACCAGCCTTGTTGACCCGAACTTCGCCCGGGCCGTTCAGTCCAAGATTTTTCACTCGGGACTTGCAATGGTCAAAGGCGGCTTGGGCGTTGTGTTGTGCGCAACACGCTTCGTTGTTTTTGCGCTCGTTCAGGCAAAAAAAGATGTGGCGCTTGAAATAAGGGCTGGGGGTTTCGGTACTCATCCGGCAATTTTAGGCCTCCGCCTGAAAACCAGGGTTCAACCCACTCATGAAAGGCCAGGCCAAGACAGTCGGCGCACCAAATACACCAGCAAGGCATAGGGCCACAGCCAGCCCAGCCACTGAATTAAGCCATGAAAACGGATGAAGCGCCCCTGCTCCCAAGTCTGCAGTGTCAAGGAAAAATACACATCGGCCGATGCGCTGTTGAGCAAGCTCAGCTGCAACACCAAAGCCGCCAAAGCCAGTACCCAGCACAGCCGGGGTGGGCACAAAGACAGCATTGCCGCCCCCAGCGCAGCCCAGATCAATCCCATCAGCACCTCGGGGCTGATCCACCCCCATGCATGCACTGGGCCATAAGTCAAAGTGGCCGACAAAGCGCTGGCCAACAAGCCCAGCGCCAAGCACACCCCAGCCAGAACCCAACGCTGAGGTCTTCGGTGGACCACACCAAAGACCAGTAAACAGGGCAAGAGCAAACCGATGGCCACACACAATGTCTCCGTCAAGGGCAACAAGGGTTGAAGTTCAGCCGTGCGAACAGGCCACCAATCGAGCCAAGGGGTGTCTTGCAACCACTCGATCCAAGTGGTCTCCACACGCTCAAACACATGGCCCAGACCAAAAGGCACAGGGGCCGGAAACAACAAAGCCAAGGGCCACAGGGCCAACAAGGCCAGCACACCCGTGGCCTCGGATTCAAACCAACGGTCCCTGAAACGGCCCCAGCGCTCAATCAACCCCGCCCAAGCCAGGCCGTTGGCCACCACGGCACCGGCCCAACCGCCCCCCACGTTCAGAACCCAGTCAAGGTTGGAGGGCACGCGCACCGGCAAGAACATTTGCAACGACTCCATCGCAAAAGACAAGGCCGCGGCCACCACCGTGGCCAAGGTGATGGCAGGCCAGTCTCGGCGGCTGCGGTGCACAGCCAAGGCCAACAAAAAACCCAAGGGGGCATAACCCAGCACGTTGGACAAAACGTCAAACCCGGTCCAGTAACGCGGCCAAGGGGCCGTCAAGAATGACCAAGACAACACCCCCTGAAAGCGCCAGCTGTCAAACGGGTATAGGCTGGCATAGGCGATCAGGGCCGCATACAGCCAGAACAATGGCCAAGCGGTGGTTTTGCGCCAGGTTGACTTGCGCATAAGCCTTGATTGCCAGGCCTTAAAAAGGCTTGACCACCACCAACACGACGGCAGCCACCATCATCAACACCGGCGCTTCGTTGAACCAGCGGAACCAGACATGGCTGCGCTGCATCTGCCCGTTTTCAAACTTGCGCAAAAGGACACCACAACTGTGGTGGTAACCCAACAAAGCCAGCACGATCAGCAATTTCGCATGCATCCAGCCTTGGCCAGGGCCCATGCCGATACCGTAATAAAGCCAAAGCCACAGTCCCAGCGCCAAGGCCGGAACGGCCAGGATGGTCATGAAGCGGTACAGCTTGCGGGCCATCAGCAACAAGCGCTCACGTTCAGCGGTCGAGTCGGCCGGCACCATGGCCAAGTTGACGTAAATGCGAGGCAAATAAAACAGGCCAGCAAACCAGCTGGCGATGAAAACAATGTGAAGGGCTTTGATCCAGAGCATGCTTCGAGTGTAGCCAGTGAAGGCCGAGGCAAGGGCCTGTTCGCAGAGCAAAAAAAACCCCCGACCAGAGGCCGAGGGCAGGAAGCCTTTTTGCTTTCACACATCAAGGCGCCCGCTCAGGGAGGAAAAGCGGGAGGCAGCAAGCTGCCCGAGAGGGAATTTATCAAATAACAAAACCAATAACAAGGTCACTTTTGTTTTTTATGTTGTTTTTATCGTTTACGGTCGGCGAGCCTTTCTTGTGAGCCAAACTGCCACCTGAGCGACTGCGTGCACCTTGCGATTTTTGGCATCCACGGGGACTTCAGGCACAATTTTCGACATGAACCCTGTCGCCCCCTTCCCCGCCAACCGCCCACGCCGCTTGCGTCGTGATGAATTCACCCGCAATCTGGTGCGTGAGCACCGGGTCACGGCACACGACCTGATCTACCCGGTCTTTGTGCTTGACGGGCAAAACCAGCGCCAAGCCGTGGGCTCCATGCCCGGCGTGGAACGTCTGAGTCTGGACCTGTTGCTGCCGGTGGCCGAAGACTGCGTCAAGCTCGGCATCCCGGTGATGGCCCTGTTTCCGGTGATCGACGCCAGCTTGAAGGACCCCACAGGCAGCGAGGCCATGAATCCCAATGGCCTGGTGCCGCGTGTGGTGCGTGAGCTGAAAAAGCGCTTTCCCGAACTGGGCGTGATGACCGACGTGGCGCTCGACCCCTTCACCAGCCACGGCCAGGACGGCCTGCTGGACGAGACCGGCTACATCTTGAACGACGAAACCACGGCCGTGCTGGTGCAGCAAGCGCTGACCCAAGCCGAAGCGGGCGTGGACATGGTCGCCCCCAGCGACATGATGGACGGGCGCATCGGCGCGATCCGCCAGGCGCTCGAAGCCCGAGGCTTGGTCCACACCCGCATCATGGCCTACAGCGCCAAGTACGCCAGCGCGTTTTACGGCCCCTTCCGCGACGCAGTCGGCTCGGCCGGCAATTTGGGTAAGAGCAACAAAAAGGTCTACCAGATGGACCCCGGCAACACCGACGAAGCCCTGCGCGAAGTGGCCATGGACCTGGCCGAAGGCGCCGACATGGTGATGGTCAAGCCCGGCATGCCGTATCTGGACATCGTGCGCCGCGTCAAAGACGAGTTCAAGGTGCCCACCTTCGCTTACCAAGTGTCGGGGGAATACGCCATGCTTAAAGCCGCTGCACAAAACGGCTGGCTCGACCACGACTTGGTCATGATGGAAAGCCTGCTGGCCTTCAAACGTGCTGGCGCGGATGGCGTGCTGACTTACTTTGCACGTGACGCCGCACGCTGGATCGCCGCACATTGAAAGACACCCACAGCCCTGCAGACGTTCCCGGTATACGGGTGTTCAGCATCCAGAGCAGCCAGGTGCAAGCCTGGCCTTCGCCCTCGGATACCGCCTTGCCCGAGGCCATGCCCGAGCAAGGCTTTGTCTGGCTGGCCTTTTCTCGCTCGCATTTTGAACAGCATTTGCCTGCCATTCAGGCCAGTTTGCAGCTGCTGACTGGCCAAAGCCTGGTGGACCTGCATGTCTCGGACTTGCTCAACGGCCAACTGCCCTCGCGCTACGATTTCACCTCACACTACGACCTGCTGGTGTTTCGCCGACTGGCGCAGCAAACGGGCACCACACCCCGTCACAACGAAACCAAAGCCGCACACGCCTCGGGCAAACGGCCCGGTCCACCCATCTTGCGGCGCATCGACACCAGCCCGGTGGGTTTTGCGGTGTTTGAGCGGGTGCTGCTGAGTGTGCACCCCGACGACTGCGCCGTGCGCGAAGCCTACGCCAGCCGCCTGTTGAACGCGACGGGCGACAAGACTTTGGCGCACGACCCCCGCTCGGCCGGGGCACGGGGCATTCCCTTGAGCCCAGCCGACATGATGCTGCGCATCGTGAGTCAGATGGTGGACGCCTACCTGGACTTACGCCGCGAACTGAGCCGCCAACTTGACCACTGGCAAGCCGAACTGCTGCATCCTCAAGCGCGGTTTCGCCGTTGGGACGCCTTGCTGCAAGCCCGGCTGGCCCTGCACCAGCTCGAGGACCTGTGTGACGACCAACACACGGCCATGTTGGGCTGGAACGAAACCCTGGACGACTGGGTGGTCAGCGAAGACCCGACCGCCTTGCGCGAACACGAACTTTTGAAAGTGCGCTGCCGCGATGTGCTGGAACACATCGACCGGGTCGTTCACCATGTGCGACGCTTGGAGCACAACACCGAAACCGCGGTGCAAATGCACTTCAATGCCCAAGGCAACCGCACCAACGACATCATGCGCACCCTGACGGCGCTGACCGCGATCTTTTTGCCGCTGAACCTGATCGCGGCGGTATTCGGCATGAACTTCGAATTCATGCCCTGGCTGCATCAGGCCAGTGCCTTTTGGTGGACGCTGGGCGGCATGGCCGCTGTTGCCGCCACGCTGGGCCTGGTGTTCTGGCGCAAGCGCTACTTGGCGCGAACGGGCGATTGATCGGCCAGATCAGCCCAAGTGCTGCTTGAAAAACGCCAGTGTGCGTTCCCGCGCCAGCTGGGCCGAGGGTGCATGCCATGAACCGCGCTGGTCGCAGTTGAAGCCGTGGTGCGCGGCATAGGTGAACACCTGCACGGAGGGGTGGGCCTTTTTGAAAGCCTCGACCGTGTCCAGGGGAATCCACTTGTCCTCGTCGGCAAAGTGCGCCATGACCGGCACCCGAGGTTGGCGGGCGATTTCGGCTTCAGTGGTGACACCGCCACCGTAATAAGGCGCTGCTGCACTCAAGCCGGACAGCGTGCAGGCCGCACGCCAGGTCAGCAAGCCGCCCCAGCAATAACCCACCATGCCCACCTTGCCGCCCGACACCTTGGCGGCATGGTCGATGGCCGCCTGAATGTCTTGCAGCACACCGGTTGCAGGCAAGGCCTCTACGGCTGTTTTGTAGCCAAAACCCTCACCCATGTCGGCATCGGTGTAACCCAGCTCGACCCCTGGCTTGACCCGGTGGAATGCGGCCGGGGCCACCGCCAGATAACCGTCGGCGGCGTAGCCATCGGCCACGGCGCGAATGTGGCTGTTGACGCCAAAAATCTCCTGAATCACCACCACGGCACCTTTTGGGGTGCCTGCAGGGCGGGCTTCGTAGGCTGGCACGGCTGTGCCGTCAGCGCTTTGGAGTTCAATCATCGTTCCCATGGTTTGGCCTTTCAGGTTCAAATGTGTTCAACCGACCAGCGCACGCTCGACAAAGTCGAGTCGGTCCTGGCCCCAAAAAATCTCGCCATCAACCACATAGCTGGGCGCTCCAAACACCCCCGCATCGATGGCCGCCTGGGTGTAGGACTCATAGCGCTCTTGCACCGCTTGGCTGTGCGAGGCCTTCATCAGCGAAGCCGGCAAATCCTGCTCCCCGAGCAACTCGGCCAGCACCTTGTCGTCCGCCATGTTGCGCTCTTGTGCCCAGCAAGCCGCCAAAATCGCACCCGCGATCTTCATGGCCGCCTGAGCACCTTGGGCCAAATCGGCGGCAATGATCAAACGCGCCGCATCGTCGCCACCCACTGGAAAGTAGCGCGGCTTGAGGGTCAAGGGCACTTTCAGGTGCTGGCTGAAACGCTGCAACTCCACCAAGCGGTAAGCCTGCCGCTGCGGCGCCCGCTGCCCGAGGGGCAAACCTCCCGAAATGGGGAACACCTTGCCACCCAAGTCGATGGGCATCACACGCACCGCAGCGCCAGTGCGCTGCACGAGGTCGGCCAAGCGCTGGTGGCCCAGATAAGCCCACGGGCTTTGCGGGGCGAAGTAATAGTCCACTGTGCGACCCATGCTGTCTCCTGGTGTGTTGTGTAATCTTTGAAGCAACGGTTTTTAACCGCAAGCGAACATTTTTGCAGGAGACACGCGATGAACAAGGTCTTGTTGGTGACCGGTGGCAGTCGGGGCATCGGGGCCGCTACCGCCCTGTTGGCCGCCCAAAATGGCTGGTCGGTGGCGGTGAACTACACCGCCAACTCGTTGGCCGCCGACGAAGTGGTACGCCAAATCCGCGCCGCGGGTGGCCAAGCCATGTCGGTGCAAGCCGATGTGGCCGATGAAGCGCAGGTGCTGCGCATGTTCAGCCACATCGACGCCAAATTCGGCCGCCTGACCGGGCTGGTCAACAACGCAGGGGTGGTCGATGTGACCGCCCGGGTAGACCAGATGAGCGTGGCCCGCTGGAAGCGCATGTTCGACATCAACGTGATCGGCAGCCTGATCTGCGCCCGCGAAGCCGTGCGCCGCATGAGCACGAAGCACGGCGGCGAAGGCGGCAGCATCGTGAATGTGTCGAGCGCAGCCGCTCGCCTGGGTGCGCCCGGCCAATACGTGGACTACGCCGCCGCCAAAGGGGCGATCGACGCGTTCACCATCGGCTTGGCCAAAGAAGTGGCTGCCGAAGGCATCCGCGTGAACGCCGTACGCCCGGGTCTGATCGAGACCGAGATCCACGCCTCAGGTGGCCTGCCCAACCGCGTGAAAGACCTGCAACACCTGGTGCCAGCCCAGCGCGGCGGCACCGCCGAAGAAGTGGCGGAGGGCATCGTGTGGCTTTTGTCGGACAAGGCCAGCTACACCACCATGAGTTTTCTCGATATTTCGGGAGGCCGTTGATGGCTGAATTCAAGTACTACTGGGAAGACTTTGCGCCCGGCGAAGTGCGTGACCTGGGCACCATCACCCCCACCCGCGAAGAGATCATCGCCTTCGCCACACAGTTCGACCCGCAGCCCTTTCACCTGAACGACGAGGCGGCCAAAGCCTCGGTGTTTGGCGCCCTGTCGGCCAGTGGCTGGCACACCTGTTCGATGGCCATGCGGCTGATGGTGACCAACTTTTTGTGCGAAACCTCCAGCCTCGGCTCACCGGGCCTGGAAAACATCAAATGGCTCAAACCGGTTTACCCGGGCGACACCCTGCGTCTGCAAAGCACCATGCTCGAGACCAAACCCATGGGTAAGCGACCGGATGTGGGCATGACACGCAACCTGTGGGAAATGTTCAACCAGCACGGCGACAAGGTGCTGCACATGGAAGGCTGGGGCATGTTCAGAAGGCGCCACCCAGCGGCCTGATCAATCGCCCGAAGGGGCACAATGGCGCGATGGACTTCAAACCGCTCATCACCCTGCTGGCCATCGTCAACCCTTTGGCGATCGTCCCTTTTTTCATCCACTACACCCAAGGTTTCAGCGCTGCCCAGCGCAAAAAAACCATTTGGGTGTCGTCCTTTTCTGCCTTTGTGGTGATCGCCGCCAGCGCCTTGCTGGGCCTTCAAATTCTGGAGTTCTTCGGCATCTCGCTGGCGAGCTTTCAAGTCGGCGGTGGCATGCTGCTCTTGACGGCTGCACTGTCGATGCTCAATGCCCAACCCGCTGAAGCCCGCGCCAATGCCGACGAAGTGCACGACGCCGAAGCCAAAGCCGCCATCGGCGCCAGCATCGCCGTGGTGCCGCTGACCATCCCGCTGCTGACTGGCCCGGCCACCATGTCCACCGTGGTGATTTACGCAGAAAAAGCCAAAAACTTCGCCCAACTCGGCACCTTGGTCGGCTATGGCGTGGTCATTGCGCTGGCCACCGCCCTGTGTTTTTCACTGGCCACCCCGATTGCCCGCATTTTGGGCAAAACCGGCATCAACGTCATGACCCGGCTGATGGGTTTGATTTTGGCCGCGCTCGCGGTCGAGGTGATGGCCGACGGGCTGCACAAACTGTTTCCGGTGCTGGCGCGGGGATTGTGAGCGCCCGCCTTAGGGCAGCAGGGTGACTCTTGCCAATTTTTGCCAAACTCATTAAGCTTTCCACATGAGCACCATGAACATTTCCTTGCCTGAAACCTTGAAGACCTTCGTGGATCTGCAAGTCAGCGAGCGGGGCTACGGCACCAGCAGCGAGTACGTGCGTGAGTTGATTCGCAAGGACCAGGATCGCCTGCAATTGCGTGAAAAACTCCTGGCCGGAGCCAGTTCTTCCCCCGCAGCATCCATCAATGAAACCTACTTTGATGGTTTGCGTGACCGGGTTCACCAAGCCACCCGGAACACCTCACTCCGGTGAAAACAAAGCCAGTCATCCCACGCGAATTGGCCCTTCGGGATGTTGAGCAAGCTGTTGCCTACTATTTAGACGAGGGGGCACCATCTGCCGCACTCGGTTTGATTGATGCGTTGGAAAAAGCCTATTCCCACATCAGCCGTCACCCTGCCACGGGATCTCCGCGATACGCCCACGAACTGAACCTGCCGGGTCTTCGGTTTTGGCCACTGACCCGCTACCCACACGGTGTTTTTTACATCGAAAAAGCAGACCACATCGATGTTTGGCGCGTGTTGCACGGTCAACGCGATCTACCTACCTGGCTTCAAACCGAACCCGATTGAGTTCATCTTGAAGGCATTGAAACAGCGGTGCCAAGTCTCAGCGGTAGAGGAAAATCACACCCCAAACCCGACCTCAAGCCCCTTCTTCAAGTGACCCACCAAGGCCGCCACGGCCCGGGGCACGTGCGGCGCATAAGGGCGGATGGCGTAAATGGTTTCGGCAAAGGCCCCCACAGGTTTCCAAGCCGGCAGCACACGCACCAATTGACCCTTGCGCAACTCGGCCTGGGCGCTGAAGTCGGGCATCAGGGCAATGCCCGCGCCCGTGAGCGCGGCTTCGCGCAGGGCTTCGCTGTTGTTGGCGGCAAAGCGGCCACTCACGGGCACGGTGATGCGCTCGCCCCCGCCTGAGGGCTGGCGCGGCTCAAATGTCCAGGCGGGCGTGTCTTGCGAGCGGGGGTAATGCAGGCAGTTGTGGGCTTGTAGATCAGCAGGGCTTTGCGGCTCCCCGTATTGGCGGATGTAAGCACGGGTGGCCACCAGCACCGATTCGGTCGCGCACAGCGCCCAGGCCACATGGGTGTCGGGTGGGCGGGCGGTGTGGCGTATGGCCAAGTCATACCCTTCTGTGGCCAAGGCGCTCAAGCGATCGGACAAGTCCAGCTCGATGCGCACATCCGGAAAATCTTTCAGATAAGCGGCAAACAAGGGCACGAGTTGCTGCCTGGCCAGCGCCACGGGCGCGGTCACGCGCAGCAAGCCGCTGGGCTGTTCGGCCAAATCACGAACCTGGGCAAAGCTTTGCGCGATCTGCTCGAACGAAGCACGGGTCTCGTCCACCAGCCGCTGGCCCGCCTCGGTCAGGCGCAGGCTGCGGGTGGTGCGCTGCACCAGGGTGACCTTGGCCGCACGCTCGAGCTCGGCGATGCGCTGGCTCATGGCGGCCTTGCTCACGCCCAATCGGGCGGCCGCCGCGGTGTAGCTGCCCTGCTGGGCCAGCACGCTCAGCCAATGCAGGTGCGTCCACAGGGCGTTGATTTTTTGCTCTTCCATGCGCACATTGTTCACTATTTTGAACAATCAATTCAGATTTGGGGCATTGTGAGGGTGAGCGACGGTCCCTACACTCTCGATCTAGAAATTAGATTGCCGCGCTTCGCTCGCAATGACCCTCTTTTGTCATTGCGAGCGAAGCGCGGCAATCCACTGTCTTTCTATGACAACAGATTAACCCCAAACCCCAAACAGTTATCCATTCAGGAGTCCCGCATGCCCATTTCCCACATCGGCCATTACATCAACGGCCAAGTCGCCGCAGGCGCTTCCGGCCGCAGCCAACCCGTCACCAACCCCGCCACGGGCGCCGTGACCGGCAACGTGGCCCTGGCCAACAGCGCCGAGGTGGCCAAGGCCGTGGCCGCTGCGCAAGCCGCCTTCCCCGCTTGGTCCGACACACCGCCCCTGCGCCGCGCCCGTGTGATGTTCAAGTTCCTCGAACTGTTGAACACCCACAAAGACGAGCTGGCCCACATGATCACCGCCGAGCACGGTAAGGTGTTCACCGACGCGCAAGGCGAAGTCAGCCGCGGCATCGACATCGTGGAATTTGCCACTGGCATTCCGCAGCTGCTCAAAGGCGACTTCACCGATCAGGTCTCCACCGGCATCGACAACTGGACGCTGCGCCAGCCTTTGGGCGTGGTCGCGGGCATCACGCCCTTCAACTTCCCCGTGATGGTGCCCATGTGGATGTTCCCCGTGGCGATTGCGGCCGGCAACACCTTCATCTTGAAGCCCAGCCCCACCGACCCAACGCCTTCGCTGTTCATCGCCGACTTGCTGAAAAAAGCCGGTCTGCCCGACGGCGTGTTCAACGTGGTGCAAGGTGACAAGGAAGCCGTGGACGCGCTGCTCGAGCACCCCGACGTCAAAGCCATCAGCTTCGTCGGCTCCACGCCAATCGCCAACTACATCTACGAAACCGGTGCCCACCACGGCAAGCGCGTGCAAGCCTTGGGCGGCGCGAAAAACCACTTGGTGGTCATGCCCGACGCCGACATTGACCAAACCGTCGACGCCTTGATCGGCGCAGGCTACGGCTCGGCTGGCGAGCGCTGCATGGCGATCTCGGTCGCCGTGCTGGTTGGCGATGTAGCGGACAAGATCTTGCCCAAGCTGATCGAGCGCACCAAAACCCTGCAAGTGCTCAACGGCGAAAACCTGGCCGCCGAAATGGGCCCCATCGTGACCGACGCTGCGCGTCAGCGCATCAAGGGCTACATCGACGCGGGCGTGGCCGAAGGCGCCAAGCTCTTGGTGGATGGCCGTGAGTTTGACGGTGCAAAGGCCGGTGCTGGTTGCGAACAAGGTTTCTGGCTCGGCGGCACGCTGTTCGACCACGTCACCACCGACATG
This sequence comes from Limnohabitans sp. 63ED37-2, assembly GCF_001412535.1. Classification (GTDB taxonomy): domain Bacteria; phylum Pseudomonadota; class Gammaproteobacteria; order Burkholderiales; family Burkholderiaceae_C; genus Limnohabitans_A. Next base: position 2,990,572 of record NZ_CP011774.1, read on the forward strand.
AAGATCTACAAAGAAGAAATCTTTGGCCCGGTCTTGAGCTGCGTGCGCGTGCCCGACTTCGCCACCGCCGTGCAGATCATCAACGACCACGAGTTCGGCAACGGCGTCTCCTGCTTCACCCGCGACGGCAACGTGGCCCGCGAATTTGCCCGCCGCATCCAGGTGGGCATGGTCGGCATCAACGTGCCGATCCCGGTGCCCATGGCCTGGCACGGCTTTGGCGGCTGGAAGCGTTCGCTGTTTGGCGACATGCACGCCTATGGCGAAGAGGGCGTGCGTTTCTATACGAAGCAAAAGTCCATCATGCAGCGCTGGCCCGAGAGCATTGGCAAAGGTGCTGAGTTTGTGATGCCGACTGCCAAATAATTGAGCGGACATCAGGGATTTCCCCCGAGTCGGGAAATCCCTGAGAAAAACCGGGGTCTTGTTCCTTTACATTCCAATGACTCGATGCAAAGCAGTATCTGCATCCCGAGGGCCGAGGAGACAACTCGATACCCTGAGAATTCGAACATGAACCAACATCCGAACGAGGTGTACTTTTCCCAAGCGTCGCGCAAGCGGCGCTTTTTTTTGGCCGATCCATTCACGCCTTTGCGGGACAAGCGACACCCACATCGGGTGCCACAATCGCCTGCATGGAATTACTGATTGTTTCGCTGGCCTCGCTGCTGGCAGGGCTGATCGACTCGATCGTGGGCGGTGGTGGCCTGATCTTGCTGCCCGCGCTGTTTGCCACCTTCCCCGGCGCAGCCCCCGCCACCTTGTTTGGCACCAACAAAAGCGCCTCGATCTGGGGCACCGCTTTTGCCACGGTGCAGTACAGCCGCAAAGTGGTCATGCCTTGGCGCTCCTTGTTACCGGCCGCTGGCGCGGGTCTGGTGGGTTCGATCATCGGGGCTTGGGTGGTCACACAGGTCGATCCGGCCCTGTTTCGCAAAGCTCTGCCCTTCTTGCTGGCCATCCTGCTGGTCTATACCCTGGCCAAAAAAGACATGGGTCGCCAGCACGCCCCGCGGTTTGCCGGACCCAAAGAGGCCTGGATCGCCTCAGGCATAGGTTTGACCATCGGGTTTTACGACGGCTTTTTTGGCCCGGGCACCGGCAGCTTCTTGGTCTTTGCCTACGTGCGGCTGCTGGGCTATGACTTTTTGAACGCTTCGGCCTCGGCCAAGCTCATCAATGTGGCGACCAACTTTTCGGCCCTCATGCTGTTTGCTTACCAAGGCCATGTGTGGTGGCACCTGGCTCTCGCCATGGCGGTGGCCAACATCATCGGCAGCCTGATCGGCACCCGCCTGGCGCTCAAGCACGGTGCCGGTTTTGTGCGCCAGGTCTTCATCTTCGTGGTGCTGGCCCTGATCTGCAAAACCGCCTACGACACCTGGCTGCGCTGACAGCGTTCAGCGCCAACGCCACTTGATTTGCCCGGCGTACTGCGCCAGCGCCACACCCACCAAGGTGACGCCAGCACCCGCGATTTTGATCCAGGTGTAGTGCTCTCCCGACAAAGCCCAGGCAAACAAACCCGCCATGGGTGGCATCAAATACATCAAAGGGGCCGTGCGGGCCACGCCGCGCACATTGTTGATCCACCCCCAGGCCAGCCAGCCGATGAAGGCCGACACCAGGATGGACCAGAACAAGCCCACCCACGCCCAAAAATCCAGCGCCGCCCAGTTGGCCGCCATGCCAGCAGGCACCGACAGCAGCATGACCGGCAAACCGCCCAGCAAAGTGGCGTAACCCATGGTCAGCACCGGGCCATGCTTTTGCATCACGGGTTTGACCGCCACGGTGTAATAAGAAAAGAAGCTGGCGGCCACCAACAACACCAAATCACCCCCACCTGCTCGCCAGTTGCCGCCCAGCAACTTGTCGGACAGGAACATCAACACTCCACAAAAAGCCAAGGACACCCCCACAATTTGTGGCCAACTCAGCCGCTCCTGGCCCTGTTTGTACAAAATCAGCAATGTGAAAATCGGCCCACACGCCAAGATGACCGAGCTGGAAAAAGCGGTGGACCAATGGATGCCGTACGTGACCAAACCCACATGCAATGAATGCCCGATGAAACCCAGCCAAGCCATGTGCATCCAGTCTTGACGCGGCAATGGCGGCAGCCAAAAGCCAAATCGCCAGCGCATCAACAAAAGCGCACAGGCGGGCATCAGCAGATACCTGGCCCACAAAAACCCGCCGGGGGTGATCAGGTCAAACAGGTACTTTTGCAGTGTGAAATTGCCGCCCCAGATGACCACCAACACCAAAGCCATGAGCAAGGCACGCTGGTCGTGGCGGTGAAGGGGGGCGCTGTGGGGCATGGGGTTGATTGTGGGTGCACATGGCGCTCTGCCATGTCACGCCCGCAGCAAGCTTTCAGTCTTGGACCAACACGGGCACGCGCTGCGCCAGCGCACACATGAGTTCATAGCCCACGGTGCCCGCTGCTTGTGCCACCTCGTCGATGCCGAGCACCGCACCTTGGGCCGACTGCCCCCAGAGCGTCACGGTGCTGCCCACACCCACCTCTGGAAACGGACTCAGGTCCACCGTCAGCATGTCCATGCTCACGCGACCCACGGTGCGCCCACGCTCACCGTCCACCAACACGGGTGTGCCCGTGGGGCAGATGCGCGGGTAACCGTCGGCATAACCACAGGCCACCACGCCAATGCGCATGGGGCTGTCGGCCACGAAGCTCGAGCCATAACCCACGCTGTCGCCCGCTTGCAAATGCTGCACCGCGATGATCTGGGCGTTCAGGCTCATGGCGGGCTGCAGGCCCCAGTGGGCGGCATTGTGTTCGGGAAAGTCCGGCGAGCTGCCATACACCGCGATACCGGGGCGAATCCAATCGGCTTTGACGGCCGCGTCTTGCGCGTGGCGCAAGGTGGCGGCGCTGTTGCTGACGCTGCGCTCCCCTGGCAGGTCGCGCGTAGCCTCTTCAAAGCGGGCCATCTGCTCGGCGATGCCTTTGGGGCCGTCGGCGTCGCTGAAGTGGGTCATGAGCGAAATTTCGTCCACCTGCGGCAAGGCGTTCAGCCGCGTCCAGGCCGAGCGAAAGCGCTGCGGCGCAAAACCCAGGCGGTTCATGCCCGAATTCATCTTCAGGAAGACCCGGTGCGGCTCGTGCGTTTTGTGCAGCGCCAGCATGTCGATTTGCTCGTCGCAATGCACCGTGTGCCACAGGTGCAGGCGGGAGCACAGCTCCAGGTCGCGGGCTTCAAAAGCGCCTTCGAGCAGCAAAATCGGGCCACGCCAGCCCAGGGCACGCACCCGCTCGGCCTCACTCAGGTCCAAGAGGGCAAAGCCGTCAGCCCCGCGCAGGCCTTCAAACACCCGCTCAATGCCATGGCCATAGGCATTGGCCTTGACCACGGCCCAGGCCTGGGCATCGGGCGCGGCTTGCCGAGCTTGGCTCAGGTTGCGGCGCAGAGCGGCGGTGTGGATGGTGGCTTGGATGGGGCGGGGCATGGGGTGAAAGGGCGAAGTCAAAAGGCGAAAAATGCCCAGGAAGTATGCCAGCTTCATTGGTAGCGGCGGGTGCTGATCTGGGCGCTCACTCGGGCTGATGGTCCCAACGGTTCACCTTCGGTGGCTCTTCCACACACAAACCCGTGGGCTATTTGCACCGGGCAAACACACGCTTTCCCCGGTCTGGAAGGGGCTTGCAAATGCTTTACACTGATCTGCTGCCTGTTAACCCGTGCATTCCGCCTGAGCTGTTCAGGCGCTGGCTGAACCTTGTCATCCATGGAAGTTTTTGAGTTCTTGATGCCCATCTTCACCGAATACGGCTATTTGGCTGTGTTCGTGATGCTGTTGATTTGCGGCTTTGGTGTGCCCGTTCCGGAAGATGTGACTTTGGTCACTGGCGGCGTCATTGCCGGGTTGGGCCATGCAGATGTGCACACCATGTTTGCGGTGGGCATGGCCGGGGTCATGGTCGGTGACGGCTTGATGTTCACTTTGGGCCGCCTCTACGGTGAGCGCATTTCCAAATTGCCCGGCTTTCGCAAAATCCTCACACCCGAGCGTTTTGCCAGCGCCCAAGATGCTTTCCAAAAATACGGCAAATGGGTCATGTTCGTGGCCCGTTTTCTGCCCGGCCTGCGCACCCCCGTGTTTTTCTCGGCTGGCATGAGCCGACGCGTCAGCTTTTCCACCTGGTTCTTCATGGATGGCTTTGCCGCCTTGATCAGCGTGCCGATCTGGGTTTATCTGGGTTACTTTGGCGCCCAGAACTGGGACTGGATGTTTGGTGTGCTGCGCCAGTTCCAACACGGCATTTTTGCCCTGCTGGGCATCGGCATCGTCTGGCTGGGCTGGCGCTGGTGGCGCAAGCGCCAGGCCACAGCGGCCGCCAAAGCCTCTGGCGACGCCTCCTGAACAGCCCTCGCATGGGCCTCACCTCCCCCAAAAGCCTGGCTGTGGCCGGGCTCCTGCTGAACGCCTTTGTCTGGGGCGTGTGCTGGTGGCCCTTCAAACAACTAGAGATACAAGGTCTGCACCCGCTGTGGGCCACGGCGCTGGTTTATGCCTTCGTCTTCGTGTCCATCGCCGTGTGGCTGTGGCGCAGTGGCCAATTACAAAGCTGGCGGGGCCACCCCGGTTTGTGGCTCTTGCTGCTGGCCTCGGGCCTGACCAATGTGGGCTTCAACTGGGCGGTGACGGTGGGAGACGTGGTGCGTGTGGTGCTGCTGTTTTATTTGATGCCCGCCTGGTCGGTGCTGGTGGCCTGGTGGCTGCTGGACGAAAAACCCACCCCCATGGCTTTGCTGCGCTTGGTGCTGGCGTTGGCGGGTTTGTTCATCGTGCTCAAAACCCCCGAAACGCCCTGGCCCGTGCCCGAGAGCTTGGCCGATGGGCTGGCGCTGATGGGCGGCCTGACCTTTGCTATCACCAATGCCTTGCTGCTCAAGCTCAGGGACGCGCCCAGCTCGTCGCGCACCCTGGCCATGTTTGGTGGCGGTGCGATCATGGCCACGCTGGCGGCCATCGCAGGTTTGGCCACAGGTGTGGTTGCCATCGGCGCGGCCCCCACTTGGAGCTGGCTGCCCTTGGTGGCCTTGCTGAGCGTCTCGTTTTTGTTGGGCAACTTGGCGCTGCAATACGGCGCTGCCCGCCTGGCCGCCCACACCACGGCCCTGGTCATGCTGTCCGAGGTGCTGTTTGCCAGCGTGTCGTCCGTGTTGTTGGGCGCTTCCAGCTGGGACAGCCGCACCCTGATCGGCGGGGCCTTGATTTTGCTGGCGGCGCTGCTGTCCATCGTCGGGCCTGGCCACAAGGCCAAGTGAAACGGCGTGCACGGCCAGAGGCGGTCACTGGCATGATGCCCATCTGTTCTCATAAATCGGAAAGCACCCCATGAGCCTTTACGACTTCGAAGCCCAAAGCATCGACCACCAAACCGTGCCCCTGTCGCGCTACCAAGGTCAGGTGATGCTGATCGTCAACACGGCCAGCGCCTGCGGCTTCACGCCCCAGTTCACTGGCCTTGAAAAGCTGCACCAGAAATATGGCAACCAGGGTCTGGCCGTGCTGGGCTTTCCCTGCAACCAGTTCGCCAGCCAAGACCCGGGCGACGACGCACAAATTGCCAACTTCTGCCAACAGAACTACGGCGTGAGCTTTCAGATGATGAGCAAGGTCAAAGTGAACGGCGACGGCGCCCACCCCCTGTACCAATGGCTCACGGCCGAGGCCCCCGGCATTTTGGGCAGCAAAGGCATCAAGTGGAACTTCACCAAGTTTCTGGTGGGTCGCGATGGGCGGGTGATCAAGCGCTATGCGCCGCAGGACTCCCCCGAGAAGATCGCCAAAGACATTGAGGCGGCGCTGGTGGCTTGACCGAGGGGGCCTATCGGGCCAGTGCCAATTTGGGCCTGAGCCCGTTCAGGCCCGCCAAGTCAGCACCGCCAACCACAGCAACACAGCGGCGCCACCCCACACCAACACCCGCGTGCGCAGGCGCAGCATTTCCACAGCGCTGACCAAGCGTGCGTTTTGTTCGGCCAACTCGGCCAAGGTTTCGGTGAGTTCGCGCTGGGTCTGGGCTTGGCGGTCGATCTGGCCTTGCGCGGCGATCAACGCGTTTTTGAGTTCCCCCAAACTGGGCACAGCACTCACCGGGGTGGTTGTGGCGGGGGCGCCTGCTTGGCCGGGGGGCTCGGGTGGTTGACGGTCCATCAGCTTGCGTGCGGCTTTGAGCACCGAAGGCGCGTGTTCGATCACATCGCCCCAGGGAATCACTTTGAGCGCCATCAGCCAAGGTATCGCCATCGTCTTGTCCTTTGTTTGCGCTGAGCCAGCGCGGTCTGCCGTCCAGCGCTTGATCCTACCCGGGTGGGCATTTTGGCGTGCGCGGACGCTGATCTTGGCAGATGGAAAAAAGGACTTTGTCGATGCGATCAGGAAGCACTGCTCAGCGCTTCGTCCAACAATTCCACCCAATGCCGCACAGGGAGGCCACTGCCGCTTTGCAGGTGGGTGATGCAGCCGATGTTGGCGCTGATGACACCTTGCGGCTCCAACGCATTCAGGTGGCCCAGCTTGCGGTCGCGCAATTGCTTGGACAGATCGGGGTTGAGCACGCTGTAGGTGCCCGCCGAGCCGCAGCACAGGTGCGACTCGTTGGCCGTGACCTTGATCTTGAAGCCCAAATCGCCCAAATGCTTTTCGACGCCACCTTTGAGCTGCTGGCCGTGTTGCAGCGTGCAGGGCGGGTGGTAGGCCTGCAGTCCTGCGGCTTGCAGGGCTTGGGGCTTGATCTTGGCTTGGAGCAGCGGCACCAACTCAGGCAGAAGCTCGCTCAAGTCGCGGGTCAGCGCGCCGATGCGGGCGGCCTTTTCGGCATACGCCGGATCGTCTTTGAGCACATGGCCGTAGTCCTTGACCATGACGCCGCAGCCCGAAGCGTTCATCACGATGGCTTCGATGTCGCCGCTCTCCACCAGCGGCCACCAAGCGTCGATGTTGGCGCGCATGTGGTCTTTGCCGCCGTCGTGGTCGTTCAGATGGAACTTGAGCGCCCCGCAGCAACCGGCCTTGGGCGCGGTCACGGTCTGGATGCATGCGGCGTCCAGCACGCGGGCGGTGGCGCTGTTGATGTTGGGGCTCATGCTCGGCTGCACGCAACCGGCCAGCATCAGCACTTTGCGGGCGTGCTGCGTGGTGGGCCAGGCACCAGCGTTTTGTGGCGCAGGCACTTTGGCCTTCAGGCTTTCGGGCAACAGGCCGCGCACCATCTGGCCCATCTTCATGGCCGGGGCAAACAAGGGCGAAGGCAGACCTTCTTTGAGCGCCCAACGCACCAGCTTTTCGCTGGCCGGGCGTTCGACTTTGGCGTCCACCAACTTGCGGCCGATGTCGACCAAATGGCCGTATTGCACGCCGCTCGGGCATGTGCTTTCGCAATTTCGGCAGGTCAAGCACCGGTCCAGGTGCATCTGTGTTTTGCGGGTGGGCGTTTCGCCCTCGAGCACCGCCTTCATCAAATAGATGCGGCCACGCGGGCCGTCGAGCTCGTCGCCCAGCAGTTGGTAGGTGGGGCACGTCGCGGTGCAAAAGCCGCAGTGCACACACTTGCGCAAAATGGCCTCGGCTTCTAAGCCGTCGGGGGTGTTTTGGTATTCGGGGGCGAGGTTGGTTTGCATGACGATTCGCCTCAGAAGGGGTGCAGGCGACCTGTGGCGAAGATGCCTTTTGGATCGAACTGCTTTTGCAATTGCTGCTGGATGCGTTGCTGCACAGCGTCCAGCGGGGTGTTCACACCTGCGGCTTTGTCCGCCTCAGCATGCTTGGCGCTGGCTCGGAACAGCGTGGCATGGCCACCGACCTTCTGCGCCATCTCACGCACCGTCGCTGCTGCCGAAGCGGGTGCCCACAGCCAACGCTGAGCACCTTGCCATTCCATGTATTGGGCATAGGGCAAGTCCAGCACGGGCGCGGTTTGCGGCACCGACAGACGCCACAGGCAGGCATCGGCACTGGGCGCGTCAAAAAATGGCAGGGTCTGCTCGTTGCTGGCACGCCAGTCTTGTGCGGCTTCGGCATTGTCCATGGCCTGCACCCGCGCACCCAAGGCGACGGCGTCGGCACTCATTTTGACCACGGCCGACTGCACCGCCGCCACCGCACCACGCAAGCGCACAAACAAATAATCGGCCACCGGCTGGGCCATGGTGTCGCGCACCCAGGCGCTGGCGTTCAAGGGCAGGGGTTGCCCACCCCAGCGGTGCAACAAATCCAGCGCCGGGCCCTGGGCGAGCCCCGCGATCATCAAGGTGGCCTCGGCCGGAGCCACCGGCAAAACCTTGAGGCTGACTTCGGTGATCAGGCCCAGCGTGCCCCAACTGCCAGCCATCAGGCGGCTCACGTCGTAACCGGCCACGTTCTTCATGACCTGACCGCCAAAGGTCAGGTGCTCGCCCAAGCCGTTGATAAAACGTGCGCCCAAAACATAGTCACGCACAGCGCCCACAGTGGCGCGGGCCGGGCCGCTCAGACCCGCTGCGACCATGCCGCCCACGGTGGCATCGGGTCCGAAATGTGGCGGCTCGAACGCCAGGGATTGGCCTTTTTCGGCCAAAGCGGCTTCCAGCTCGGCCAAGGCCGTGCCGCAGCGCACCGTGACCACCAACTCGCTGGGCTCGTAACTGACGATGCCCCGGTAATCCCGGGTGCTCAGCACCTCACCCGTGAGGCTTTGGCCCCAGAAATCTTTGCTGCCACCACCGCGCAAGCGCAAAGTGCGGCCATCCGCAGCGGCTTGGCGCACGGCGTCGATGAGGGAATTGAGTTGAGCTTCCATGGGCCAAGATGGTAACCCCCGGCCTTAAGAGATTGTGTGAATTTTTTGAACGATGGGGTTGTGGGAAATTGCGCGATTCAAAGCACAACCAAGTGCGCAGGGGTTGCGCCACGCACAGCACTGATGGGAATCCGCTGATCCAGCGTCACCAGTCGTCCTTGATTCTTAACGGCCAATGCCAAGAGGTACAAATCGGTCAATTGCCTCGCGCTGTGAATGTGACCATGTTGAAACTGCTGGGGATCCAAGAGGCTGACCTCATCCGACCAAAATGCATGGTGTGCTGTCCGCGTGGAGTTTTGCAACATACCGACCAGCACCGCTATGGGTTGAGGGCTGCTGTACCCGGGTTGACCCATGATGCGAAGACAACCATTTTGGGTCAATGCACAGGTGGCCCAGCCCTCTTGAATGTGCTCTTCAAACCATTGGGCCGCACGAACATGGTGAACATGATCCCGGTCATGCAAGGCAATCAGCATATTGACATCAAACAGCGCACGCATCAAACACCCTCAGCATCGCGCAAGCGTTCAATCAGCTCATTGCTGATGACCGCACCCCGAGAGGGCAAGGGTTGGATTCCATATAGGGCCAAGCGCTCTGAAACGTGGGGCACAGTTTGATCCGCTGGCGGCTGATAGGCCCCCACTGCAAATGCTTTACGCGCCAAGTCACTCATGACTTGTCCGATCGATTTTTTCTCTCTTTGTGCAATCTCTTTGGCTGCAAAAAGCACGTCGTCTGCAATGTCCAGGGTGGTTCGCATTTCATCTCCCGATAGTTTGATGTTTGATGCTATCACATCAAACATCAATATCACCTGATCCCTGGAGACGGGCCACCAGCGGAGCCAATGCTGCGCGTTCAGTGGTCGTTTTTTAAATTACTCAATTGATTGAGTAATTTTGCTCAATGCATTGAGTTAATCAACTTGGATGTGTTTTGAAAACTGGATGACAGTGAAAAGATTAGAAAATAGAATTCATTTATGCGGTAAATTGCCCCTAATCCAAGCACACAGGTTTGGCAGCATCAATTGCGTTAGGTGGCCCAAAGCCAACAGCCCAACACCTGCATCAGCAACTGATAGCTTGGCGTACCACTCACTAAAGGTGACAACTTGAATCAAATCGCAAAGTCCACTCTCGCATTCATGCTTTTCAGTACCGCGGTGCACGCACAAACTGCAGGTACCGCATCTGGCCAGTGGACCGGGACAACGAAGTCACCGAGCACAGGCAACGAACTCCAGATTCAAGTGAAGATCTCAGATGTGGGCGGAACGTGGCGGTACATCACCCCTGTCTCTGCAAGCAAAGCTGGTCCTTGTCTTGGCCGTGAATTCCCGCTTTCGGTCAAAACACTGCCGAACTCAAAAATGATGCTCAGCGTAGACGGCCCTAGTCTTATTACTGGCTGCCCTTCCTTTACCCTCACTCTCGAACGCACAGACGAACAGACGCTCACCGGCTCCTTCGGAGATGGAAGACCAGCAGTCCTCAAGAAGCAGTAGATTTGCTGCGTCCGCCCAGCGCCGAGAGTGCCGCCTACGCGATACATTTTCCTTAGCCGGATCCTGGCGTCCTGCCGCTGTCGCCCGCTTAGCTCGAACGTTATCCTCTTCATTGCCCGGAGCACTGCCCATGCCGCAATTCACCTCACCTGAAGTGGTCGTCCAGCGTCAACTTGATGCCTACAACGCCAAGGATGTGGACGCCTGGCTCAGTACCTACGCGCCTGACGCCAAACAGATTGAACTGGGCGGCCCCTTGCTGGCCGATGGGCACGCACAAATCCGGGCTCGTGCCTTGGCACGTTTCCACGAGCCTCACCTTCACGCCCAACTGATTCGGCGCGAAACCTTTGGCAATGTCGTGATCGACCATGAAGACGTCACCAGGACTTTTCCCGAGGGCCCTGGACGCGTTGAACTGGTCTGTGTGTATCTCGTGGAGAAAGGGCTGATACAAAGCGCTTCCTTCGCAATAGGACCGCAGACGCTTTTCATGGCGTAACCGCTCTAAGTCGCAATGCGGTGACTCTCAGTGGGATTACCCGCCACCTCCACCCGCATCGCCCAAACGCACCCAGCACCGGGGTACTTTGCCAGCTCCGCATCGCTGCGGCCATGGCGAGCGGTGGTAACCAACAGGGTCTTCAGGTCCGGCCCGCCAAAGCAGGGCATGGTGGGGCACAGCGCCGGTGTGGGCACTTCGGCCAGCACTTCGCCTTGTGGCGAAAAACGCAGCAGGCGCCCGCCTTCGTATTGGGCGGACCAGTAGCAGCCCTCAGAATCCACGGCCGCACCGTCGGGCCTGCCGCCGTAGGGCGCAGCACTGCCCCAGGCCCAGCCTGCGGGTTTGGGCACAGCTTGGAAAAAAACGCGGGCGTTGGAAAGTTGCCCGCTGGCCGCGTCAAAGTCAAAAGCCCGCACCTGGTGCGCTGCCGTATCGGCCCAATAAGCGGTGTGGCAGTCGGGTGACCAAGCCAGTCCGTTGGCGGTGACCACTCCGTCCTTGTCGCCGCCCAGCATGGCATGCAAGCCTTGCCCGTCCAACATGTACAGCACGCCCAACTTTCGGTCTTTGGGCTCGAAAAGGCTGCCAGCCCAAAAGCGGCCTTGGGCATCGCACTTGCCATCGTTGAAGCGTTGCTTGCTCGTGTCATACGGCGCGGCAGCCAGCAGCTGCAAGGGGCCGCCCCATTCGCGTGCGAGGTAAATGCCATCCCGCAGGGCCATGACCAGGCCGCCGCCTTGCAGGGGCGCGATGCAGCCTGGCTCTTGTGTCAAAGGCCAATGGTCGACCGGCCCTTGGGCCTGAAGGCCTTGCACCGCCACACGCGCGATGCGCCGCCCGGGAATGTCCACCCAGTACAGGCGCTGCTCATGTGGGTGCCAAAAAGGCGACTCGCCCAAGCCATCGGGTTCGGTGGTCAGGGCAGTCCAAGTGGGTGTCAACAAAGCAGGTGCGTGCATGAAATCCATTGTGCCCTAGCGACATCACCACTCGAAGGTCCCACCCTGGAACGTACCTCGATCAATCCCGCACACAAGACCCCCCCAAAGAAACAGCCCGCAGTGCCGAAGCGCTGCGGGCTGATGAGATGGTGGCTTTCGCCACCGCTTGCAATGAAACTTGCAGTGTCCGGAATTTAGCCGTGGTAGGCCGACTCGCCGTGTGAAGCGATGTCCAGACCTTCGCGCTCTTCTTCTTCGGTGACACGCAGACCAATGGTCAGGTCAACAATCTTGAAGGCGACCACCGAGACCACACCCGACCAGACGATGGTCAGCAGCACAGCCTTGGCCTGAGTCCAGACCTGCGCAGCGATGGAGTAAGCATCGGGAGCAATCATGGCCACCGTGACCCAATCACCCACAGCGCTCGGACCACCCAGAGCAGGCGAGTTGAACACGCCGGTCAACAAGGCACCGACGATACCGCCCACGCCGTGCACACCGAACACGTCCAGTGAGTCATCAGCACCGAGCATCTTCTTGAGGCCGTTCACACCCCACAGGCAAGCAAAGCCTGCCACGATACCGATCACCAAACCACCGCCGATGCCCACGTTGCCTGCGGCTGGCGTGATGGCGACCAGACCGGCCACTGCACCCGAAGCTGCACCCAACATGGAGGCTTTGCCACGCATCAGCGCTTCACCCACGCACCAGGCCAGGACCGCACCCGCTGTCGCGACCAAGGTGTTGATGAAGGCGAGCGCCGCGAAACCGTTGGCTTCCAGGGCCGAGCCGGCGTTGAAACCGAACCAACCCACCCACAGCAAGGACGCGCCCACCATGGTCAAAGTCAGGCTGTGGGGGGCCATGGCTTCACGGCCATAACCCACGCGCTTGCCCACCATGAAGGCGCCGACCAAGCCTGCGACAGCGGCGTTGATGTGCACCACAGTACCGCCTGCAAAGTCCAATGCACCCCACTGCCAGATCAGACCCGCTTTAGAAGTCATTTCATCGGCGACTTCTTTGGCGGTGTAGGCGTCAGGGCCCATCCAGAACCAAACCATGTGCGCCACAGGCAGGTAGCTGAAGGTGAACCACAGCACCATGAAGGCGAGCACGGCAGAGAACTTGATGCGCTCGGCGAATGCACCCACGATCAGAGCACAGGTGATGCCTGCGAACGTGGCCTGGAAGGCTGCGAAGGTGATTTCAGGAATCACAACGCCCTTGCTGAACGTGGCAGCGTTGGCAAAAGTGCCCGCAGCGTTGTCCCAGATGCCTTTCATGAACAGGCGGTCAAAACCACCAATGAACGCATTGCCTTCGGTGAACGCCAAGCTGTAGCCATAAATGAACCACAGCACGGTGATCATCGAGAAGGTGACCACAACTTGCATCAGCACCGATAGCATGTTTTTGCTGCGCACCAAGCCGCCATAGAACAGGGCCAGACCCGGAATGACCATCAAGATCACGAGGATGGTGGAAACCATCATCCAAGCGATGTCGCCCTTGTTGGGCACCAACGCTGGCGCAGCTTCCGTCGCGGCAGCGGCAGCAGCAGGTGCTGCAGGTGCCGGTGCGGCATCGGCTGGCTTGGCGTCAGCCGCAGGGGCTGTCACGGCTGCAGGGGCAGCGGTTTGTGCGGTCGCGACAGATGCCGTACCGAACATACCGAGACCCAGACTCAGGCCCAAGGCCAGGGTAGCGAGTAGTTTCTTCATTTGTCGACTCTCTTTCTTGTCTGTCAAAGGGCTTCAGCGCCGGTTTCACCGGTGCGGATGCGAACCACTTGTTCGAGGTCGTACACAAAGATCTTGCCGTCGCCGATCTTGCCGGTGCGGGCCCCGGCTTCGATGGCTTCAATCACGCGCTCAACGAGCTCGTCAGAAACAGCGGCTTCGATCTTCACTTTGGGCAAAAAGTCGACCACGTATTCCGCGCCGCGGTACAGCTCGGTGTGGCCCTTTTGACGACCGAAGCCTTTGACTTCGGTCACGGTGATTCCCTGCACGCCGATGCCCGAAAGTGCTTCACGCACTTCGTCCAGCTTGAAGGGTTTGATGATGGCGGTCACCAGTTTCATGATGGCTCCTTGTTGAGTTGCGTGGCGATCAGAAGGCGTATTTCAGGCCCACGACCACACCCGTCTTGCCGGTGAACTTGCCAGCGGGCGTGACATACATGGTTTTGTCTGCATCGGTGCCCACCACAGCAGCGCTGACGGACAGGCCATTGCCCAGGTCTTTGCCCAAGGTGACGGAGTAATCGCTGTACGAGTAAGCGCCGTTGTTTTTAACGGACTGGTAACCCACATGTGGCACCAGGCTGAAGCCATTGCCCAGGTCAAAAGTGCCACTCAGGTCTACGTAGTAGCTGTTCTTGCTGTCTGCGAAACCAAACAGGTTGGACACAGCGTGCGAGTATTTCAAAGTGGCGGGACCCATGGTCACAGCGCCGTAGACTTCATTCGTGTTGGCGCTCACGGCCAGCTTGTTGCTGGGGTACTCATAGCGTAGGAAACCCACGTCATAGGCCACATCGCCCACAGCGCCTTTGTAGCCGCCGTACACATCGACCTCGGCCGATGCGTCACCACCTGCGTCCTTGATCCACTTGATGCTGGAAGCCCAGGCACCCACATAAAAACCGCTCTTGTCAGCGTAATCCACACCGCCTTGCACAGCAGGCTTCAGACGTGTCTGGGAAATGCCACGGTAGCGGTAATCGGTGGTGGTGCCGACGTTGAACGACAAGGTGCTTTCGGCAGCTTGTGCTTGTGCTGCACCGGTCACGGCCAACAAAGACAGGGCCAACAAGGAAGGAACGAGCAATTTTTTCATAACGGACTCCAAAAAAGATGAAAGGACTCAGCCTCTAAGCAGGGAGCGTGCCAAGCTGCACACCGCACCCCCACAGAAGCCTTGATGGCCGCGCTTTCCCTCTGAAGGCGCTTGCCCTGCATTCCAACCCGCCCGCTTGACTTGCACGGTGGGCCAGCACACCCAAGGCGCACCAATTTGAGGCATTTGAAAGGTTTGCGACTCAATTTGGTGCGCAACTGGGCAAGCCCTGATCCTGAGATCCGCCTAAACACCTTTGCGGTGCACGCATGGGCCTGTCCGCTTCACCGAACCCAGCACACGCCTGGCACCCCAACCACCCCCCAAAATCTGTCGGCCTCCTCTACACTGGTGTCCATAAAAAAAGAGGGAGGACGAGACATGGCCCTGGCCACCATCCACAGCCGCGCCCTGGTGGGCTTGGCCGCACCGGCCGTCATGGTCGAGGTGCATCTGGCCAACGGCCTGCCCAGCTTCACGCTGGTGGGGCTGGCCGATGTTGAAGTCAAGGAAGCGCGCGAACGGGTGCGCTCGGCCCTGCAAAACAGCGGGCTCGACTTTCCGCACAACCAGCGCATCACCGTGAACTTGGCGCCCGCCGATTTGCCCAAGGATTCTGGACGACTGGACTTGCCGATTGCGCTGGGCATCCTGGCCGCCAGCGGCCAGATCGATGCCAGCAAGCTGGCGGGCTATGAATTTGCAGGCGAATTGTCGCTGTCGGGCGAATTGCGGCCGGTGCGCGGCGCTCTGGCCATGAGTCTGGTGCTGCGCCAGCAGCGTGTGCGCACCCGGCTGGTGCTGCCACCGGGCAGCGCCGAAGAAGCGGCGTTGGTGCCCGATGCCGAAGTCTTCCGCGCCCAGCACCTGCTGGATGTGGTGCAACAGTTTTTGCCGCCCTCGAGCGAACCACCGCCCGCGCCCACGGACGGCTGGGCCCGCATGGCCGCGCACACGCCCAGCGCACCACCGCGCTATGCGGACTTGGCCGACGTGAAAGGCCAAGCAGGCATCAAGCGCGTGCTCGAGATCGCCGCCGCCGGGGGACACTCCTTGCTCATGGTCGGCCCACCGGGCTCGGGCAAATCCATGCTGGCGCAACGGTTTGCAGGCTTGCTGCCGCCCATGTCGATTGAAGACGCGCTGGAGTCAGCGGCCATCGCCAGCCTGGCCGGGCGCTTTGAGCTCAGCCGATGGGCGCAGCGCCCCACAGGCCAGCCGCATCACTCGGCCAGCGCGGTGGCTTTGGTGGGCGGCGGCTCGCCGCCCCGGCCGGGCGAAATCTCACTGGCCCACCATGGCGTGCTCTTTTTGGACGAACTGCCCGAATTCCCCCGGGCCGCATTGGAGGCCCTGCGCGAGCCGCTGGAGACCGGCAGCATCACTATCGCCCGAGCGGCACGGCGGGCCGAGTTTCCGGCGCGTTTTCAGTTGATCGCGGCCATGAACCCCTGCCCCTGCGGCTATTTGGGCAGCAGCACGCGGGCCTGCCGCTGCTCGCCCGACCAGGTCAGCCGCTACCAAGGCAAGCTGAGTGGCCCGCTGCTGGACCGGATTGACCTGCACATCGAAGTGCCGAGTCTCGGTGCACAAGACCTGTTGAACGCCCCGCCGGGCGAGAGCACCGAAGCCATCGCCGCCCGCAGCGGGGCCGCCCGCGAACGCGCCCTGGCCCGCCAAGGTTGCGCCAACGCCGCCCTGCAAGGCCAGGCCATCGACACCCATTCACGTTTGGACGACAGCGCCACCGCCTTGCTGCAAAAAGCCGCCGCCAAACTCGGCTGGAGCGGGCGCAGCGTGCACCGCAGCCTCAAAGTCGCCCGCACCATCGCCGACTTGGCTGGCAGCGACACCATCGCCTCGGTGCATGTGGCCGAGGCCCTGCAGTACCGGCGGGTGCTGCAGGGGCAGTGAAAGGGGCACGGATAATTCAGACATGTCCAACACCAGCGCACACGCTCTGAGAGCCACACAACTGGGGCCCTTCAGCGTCTGGCTGTCCCTGCCCCAGCTGATCACCTGGGGCAGCGTTTTCTACACATTCTCCTTGCTCATGATGCCTCTGGAGGCCGAGCTGGGCATGGGCCGGGCCGAGTCTTCGCTGGCCTTCAGTCTGGCCTTGCTGGCCGAAGGGCTGATGGCTTACTGGGTGGGTCGTTGGATCGATGCGGGGCACGAGCGGCAGGTGATGACCCTGGGCTCGGTGTGGGTGGGCCTGGGGCTGCTGGGGCACAGCTTTGTGACATCGGTGGCGGGCTTTTATGCCGCCTGGATCTGGCTGGGCCTGGGCATGGCGGCCACGCTCTACACCCCAGCGTTTGCCGTGGTCACGCGCCGTTTTGCCCAAGACTTTCGCCGCGCCATCATCACACTCACGTTTTTGGGTGGCTTGGCCAGCACGGTGTTCATTCCGCTGTTTGCCTGGTGGATGGAGTTGTGGGGCTGGCGGCAAGCCCTGTGGGCTTTGGCTGCGCTGCAGCTGCTGGTGTGTGCGCCCTTGCACGGCTGGCTGCTGCACGGGGCACCGCGCCCAGAGGCCCGCCACACCGACCGCACACAAGCCAAACAAGGCGCACCTGCCGACATGTTGCACCCAACGGTGCCCGTGACTGTGCCCGTTCGCGAGCACCTGCGGCACGCGCCGTTTTGGCTGTTGGCCTTGTTCATGGTGCTGACCATGTCGGTGACCTCGGCCCTGCCCGCGCACATGATCGCCTTGCTGCAGGAATCGGGGCTGTCCCCCGCCTGGGTGCTGGCCATTCCGGCGGCCATTGGGGTGATTCAGGTGCTGGGGCGGCTGGTCCTGTTCGTGTTCGAGCGTTATTGGGATGTGCACGCTGCCAACCGCTGGATTCCAACCCTCATTCCGGCCGGGATCGTGGCCTTGCTGATCGGTGGGCTGAGCCCTGTGGCCTCTTTGGTGTTTGTGCTGCTTTACGGCCTGGGCAATGGCATGAACACCATCGTCAAAGGCACGGCCATGGCGCAGTACGTGAGCCGCACGCATGTGGGGCAACTCAACGGCTTGCTGGGTTTGCCGATTGCGCTGGCCCGGGCTGCGGCACCCTTGATCCTGGGTTTGCTGTGGTCGCCGCAGCACGGCTACACCCTGGCGCTGTGGTGGCTGCTCACGGCCAGTTTGCTGGGCACCGGGGCGCTTTGGGCAGCACAACGCTCTGCCCTGAAGCCCGTGCGCTGACCCGAGTTCCGTGCTTCCTTATATCTACATTGGCATATATAACCAACTAAAAAATCGTTCCCATGTCTGAAGCGGCTGGCCACAATCGCGCCATCTTTTGTTCATCCACTTCAGGAACGACCCCATGAAACGCATTTCTGCCTTGGTTCTGGCCTTGTCGGCCACCGCCTTCTCCGTGCCCGCTTTCGCCGCCCAGCCTTTGCTCAGCCCCGTCGAGCTGCAGGCCAAACTGTCTGATGCCAACGTGCGCGTGATCGACATCCGCGACCCCAAGTCCTATGCCGCCAACCACATCCCTGGCGCGGTCAACGCGCCCTATGGCACTTGGCGCGGCCCGGCCAGCAACCCTGGCGAATTGCCCGCTCTGCCCAAGCTGACCACCTTGGTGCAAAGCCTGGGCCTGACCCCCAGCACCCACGCGGTGATTGTGTCCAGCGGCGCAGATGCCACCGACTTTGGGGCCTCGGCCCGCGTTTACTGGACCCTCAAAGTCCTGGGCCTCAAAGAGCTGTCGGTGCTCAACGGCGGTGTGAAGGGCTGGTCCACAGCCGGTTTGCCGCAAAACAACCAAGCCGTGAAAGTCGCGGCCAGCAGCTTCCAGCCGCAAATCGACAAGAGCCTGGTCGCCACCAAAGAAGAGTTGGTCGCCCGCGTGAAAGCCGGTGATGCTGCCCTGATCGACGCCCGCCCAGCAGAATTTTTCAATGGTGACACCCGCCATGTGGCCGCCAGCGTGCCCGGTACCTTGCAAGGCGCGGTGAACGTCGAGCACGACAAATGGTTTGCCCCCGGCACCTCCACCTTTGTGAACACCGAGCAGGCCCAAAAAGTGGCGGCTGCCAGCCCGATCGACCCGGCCAAAGAGACCGTGTCCTTTTGCAACACCGGCCACTGGGCCGCGACCAACTGGTTTGCCATGTCCGAGGTGCTGGGCCAGAAAAACGTGAGGCTCTATGCGGGCTCCATGGTGGAGTGGTCCAAAGACGCCAGCGGCCTGCCCATGGCCAACGTGCCCAGCCGCCCCAAGCAGCTCTTGATCGACGCCAAGTTCTGGGCCGAGAAAACCTTCAAGTAAATTCAGGTCATGAAACGCCTTCCTTTGGCGGCCTTGCTGGCCGCCTTTTTCATCTTTTTGGCGCTGTCCGTGTCCATCCGCCAAGCCGTGCTGATGCTGGTGGGCGTGGGCATGGGCGCGGCTTTGGCAGCCGCCCGCTTTGGTTTCACCACCGGCTGGCGCCAGCTCATTGAGCAGCGCAACCCACAGGGCGTGACCGGGCAGGTGCTGCTGCTGGCACTGGCCAGCTTGGCGGCGCTGCCACTGCTGGGGCAGTTTTCTGAACTGCACGCCGCCTTGGG
The DNA here is from genome assembly GCF_001412535.1 of Limnohabitans sp. 63ED37-2. Taxonomy (GTDB): domain Bacteria; phylum Pseudomonadota; class Gammaproteobacteria; order Burkholderiales; family Burkholderiaceae_C; genus Limnohabitans_A. Next base: position 3,009,756 of record NZ_CP011774.1, read on the forward strand.
GCCACCGAGCGTCAGCCTGCTGGTGGGCGCTTTTGTGTTCGGGCTGACCATGCAAATTGCCGACGGCTGCGGCTCGGGCAGTTTGTACAAAGCGGGCCTGGGCGTGCCGCTCAACATGGGCATCTTGCCGCTGTTCGCCTTGGGCAGCTTCCTCGGTTCGGTGCACCTGGACAGTTGGTTGTCACTGGGCCAAACCGCCCCGGTCAGTTTTTCTGCCGAATACGGCACGGGCGGCGCTTTGGCCTTGACACTGGCCCTGCTGGCCGCCGTGTTGGTGGCCGTGCGCCTTTGGGTGGGCGCGGGCCAAAGCTGGTTCGACAAACGCTGGGTCTGGGGCGCGGTGGCGCTCGCCGCGCTGGCGACATTGAACTTGTTGTTGGCCGGGCAGCCATGGGGCGTGGTCTATGGCTTTGGCCTGTGGGCGGCCAAAATCTCGGTGGCGCTGGGCGCTTTTGACCCCACCGCGAACGCGTTTTGGGGCCAAGCGGGCAACGCGCAGCGCCTGACCCAAACCGTGTTCATGGACGTGACCACCATCACCAACATCGGCATTCTGGGCGGTGCGTTGTGGGTCTCGGCCAAGTCCCCGGCCAGCAGCAAGCCCCTCACCACGCAGCAATGGGTGATTGGCCTGGTGGCCGGTTTCGTCATGGGCTACAGCTCGCGCCTGGCCTTTGGTTGCAACATCGGCGCCATGCTGAGCGGCATCTCCACCGGCAGCTTGCACGGCTGGCTGTGGGTGCCTTTGGCGTTTGCGGGCACCTTGATTGGCGTGCGCGTGCGCCGCCACTACCAGTTCTGATGGAGGCCACATGAACACGGCGCACAAACTGCAAGCGGTTTTCTGGCTGACGCTGAGCGCTTTTCTGGCCTGGGACTTTCAGGCCTCCGACCCGGTGGACCTGCGCAACGAGCCGCCCCTGATTGCGGCAGGCTCGGGCCAGGCCACGAGTGGCGGGCATTGTTCGATGGCCAAGTGATCGGGCCCCATCATAGGCCAGGCTTCTAGCCCTGAGCCTGCCGCAAATGCAATCGCGCCGTGGCTTTGACAGCCTCGGTCAGGCGCTGGGCTGAAGGGGCCTCACGGGCCCAGTGCTGCCAATACAGGGCCACGTCCACCGTCGCTCCGGGCAGCAGATCTTGCAAAGTTTGCGCAGGGTCCGCCTGCAGCGCAGCACGTTGCGCCAGGTGCTGTTCGGGCACCATGCCCCAGCCCAGGCCCAACTCGATCGCGGTCTCGAAGGCCTCGACCGCCGGGGCAAAGTGACGCGGGTAATGGGGCTGCAGCAGGCCAAAGTGCTGGGCCAAAAAGGTGTCTTGCAAGGCGTCCTTGCGGTTGAAGATGACCGCAGGCTGCGCCAGCATTTTGTGCAAGGACACCGCACCGCTGGGCGTTTGGCAGCGCTTCACCACCGCAGGTGTGGCCACACAGCAATAACGCATGGTGCCCAGCGGCTCGGCCACACAGCCGCGCATCGGCTCGGCCAAGGTGCTCACGCAGCCGATCACATCACCGCTTTTGAGAGCGTCGTGCGTGTGGTCTTGGTCATCGATCAGGATTTCAAGCAACAAATGGTGCTTCAAAAGCAAAGGGGCCACACCGGGCAAAAACCAGCTGGCCACCGAGTCGGCATTCACCGCCACGCTCAGCGATTGCCAGCGCTGCGCCTTGCGCACCGACGTGCCTTGCAAGCCCCCCAGCAGGTCGGCCTCCATCATGCGCACTTGTTTGACATGGGCCAGCAAACTCTGTCCCGCCGGAGTGGCCCGCACCTGCTTGCCCCGCACCAGCAGGCGCTGGCCCAAAGTATCTTCTAAGGCCTTGATGCGCAAGGACACCGCCGCCAGCGTGAGCGACAAGGCCTGGGCCGCCGCACCAAAACTACCGTGCTCCACCACGGCGGCCAGGGCTTCGAGTTGACGGGCGTCGAGCATGTACTTGTTAAAAATAAATTGAGTGATGTGAGTTTAATTGAAGATGGTTTAAATCAAAGGGCTTCAACCGCACACTCAGGGCCATTCACCGGCAGCCCACTCAGGTTGCCCCGCATCACACCGCCTTTCACGGCCTTATACGGCCTCATGAGGCCCCCGGAGATTCCCATGGTTCTGAGCTTTCCCACCTTCACCGCTGGCATGGTGCTGAGCATTTCGCTGATCATGGCCATTGGCCCACAAAACGCGCATGTGTTGCGCATGGGCCTGCAGCGCCAGCACCTGTGGCTCACGGTGGCCGTCTGCGCCGTGGCCGACATCGCCTTGATTGGCCTGGGCGTGCTGGGTTTGGCGCAGCTGGGTGGCCTGTCCGACAAACTGCACGGCGCACTGGTGGGCGCAGGCATGCTGTTTCTGGCGGTCTATGGCTGGCAGGCGTTTCAGCGGTTTTTGCGGCCCCAAGCATTGACCCTGGATTTGCCCTCAGCCGATGGCCCCAGCGAGTCCAACAGCGCCACAAGCGGCAGCCAGCCACAGCCCGTCGCCGTGTCGCGCCGCCAGGCCATCTTGTCGGCAATGGCCTTTTCATGGCTCAACCCACACGCTTGGCTGGACACGGCTGTGCTGATCGGCACCGCTTCGTTGGCCTATGGGCAAGGCAGCACTGTCTTTGGCTTGGGCGCAGCGGCGGGTTCGATGCTCTGGTTTTTGGTGTTGGGCACTGCCGCCTTTTGGCTGGGCAGGCGTCTGCATTCACTGCACATCTGGCGTGCACTCGACGGCGCGGTGGCACTGATGATGTGGGGTACAGCACTGTGGCTGGGCTTCAGCCTGCTTTGAGGGCGAGCCCACCAGCGTCTTGAATCCTGAGCGCCTCAGCGCGTCAACCAGCGACGCGCCGCAAAACTCAGCGCGTCCACACACGCCACCATGAGCAGCATGGCCGCCAAAATGGTGGCGGTCTTGTTCATGTGGAACAGCCCCATGTGGAAAGACAACAACTGGCCCAAGCCCCCAGCGCCCACCACGCCCAGCACAGCGGCGGCGCGGATGTTGTTTTCCCAGCGGTACAGCGTGTAGCTCATGAGTTGCGGCAACACCTGGGGCAAGGTGGCATAAAAGAACACACTCAGCGGCCCCACGCCTTGGGTGCGCAAGGCGTCGCCCGGCCCGGTGGGCACGTTCTCCATGGCCTCGGCAAACAAACGGCCCAGCACGCCGCTGGTGTGCAGGGCCAGGGCCAGCGTGCCCGCCATGGGCCCGAGGCCCGCAGAGATCAAGAGCAAAGCGGCCCACACCAATTCAGGAATGGCACGCAAGGCGTTGAGCACCCAGCGTGTGGGGCTGCGCAGCCAAGCCGGGTCTTGGGCGGACATGCGGCTGGCGGGCACGGCCAGCGCCAAGCCCAGCACCGCCGCGATGGCGGTGCCCAGCGCCGACATGGCCAGCGTCTCCCAAGCGGCCCAGGCCACCTTGTTCACAAAAACGGGCGAGAAGTCGGGCGGGAAAAACTCGGCCACAAAGCGGACCATGCTGCGTGCCGCTTCCATCGATGCAAATGCCGCCCAGTCGAGCTCCAGAGACACAAAACTGGCCACCACCAAGACCAGCAGGGCGGCTGTGAACCAGCAAGCGCGGCAGCGTGCATCAAAAATGGGTGGCGGCAATTTGTAGGGCGGGTTGGCCGCTTCCCGAGAAAAGGGCTTCATGCCAGCGCCTTTCTCAGCCAAGCGCTCACGCGGTCGGCCAGTGCCACCAGCGCAATGAACACCAAGAGCAAGGTGGCCACTTCGCCGCCGTTGAACATCTTCATCGAGTTGTCCAATTGCTGGCCCAAGCCGCCCGCACCCACAAAGCCCAACACCACGGAGGAGCGGATCGCGCATTCCCAGCGGTACACGGTGTAGGAGGCGAGTTCTGCCGCGTGGCTGGGCAAGAGCGCGTACACAAAGGCTTGCAAGCGGCCGCTGCCGTTGCGCATCAGGGTTTGGGTGGCGTGACTCTCGCCGCTCTCCAAAATCTCGGCATACACCTTGCCCAACATGCCGCCATAGGTCAGTGCAATCGCCAGCACGCCCGCCGTGGGCCCCAGGCCCACCACACGCACAAACACCAGCGCCCAGATCAGTTCAGGAATGCTGCGCAACACAATCAAAGTGGCCCGCACACACCAGCGCAACACCGCTGGCCAGCGGTCCATGCGGCCGGACAAGGCCGACAGCGACAAAACCCGTGTGGCCAACAAACTCAAGGGCACGGCCAGCACCAGCGCCAACGTCACGCCCGCGGTGGCCATGGCTACGGTGCGCCAGGTTTCGCGAACCACCATCTGCATGAATTCGGCGTGGTGCACCAGTGGCCAAAAGCTGCGCACAAAGTCGGCGGTGACCTTGCGGTTTTCGGGCTCCCACAACACCCAAGGCCGAAACTCGGTGGCCACACCCAATGGCCACAACAGCACCAAGGCCAGGCTCAACCAAAACACCCGTGCGGCAAAAGCCGGATCACGCAACGGCGCCATGGGGCGCGGGCGGCTGACAGGCAAGGGAGACACGGAGGCGGACATGGTCGGTGCGTGGCGTGAAAGACCTGGCCGCGTCAGCGGCAATGCATCACCACGGGCGCGGGCCTAGCAGGTGCATCGTCTGGCAAGGCCACAGACAACACCTCGCCACGCAATTCGTGTTCGTACTGGTCGTACAAATGCGCCAGGCGCTCGGGGCTCACCTGTGCAGAGGGCAAGTCAAACACCAACTGACCATCGCGCAGGCCAATGACGCGCGGGAAATGCGCCAGCGCCATGTCCACCTGGTGCAGCGTGGCCACGAGCGTGACCTGGCGCTCGGCGGCCAAGTTGACCAAAGCCGACATGGCCATGCGGGCCCGCATCGGGTCAAGTGCCGACAACGGCTCGTCGATCAGCCACAGGCTGGCCGGGGCCAACAGGGCGCGGGCCAGGCCCACGCGCTGGCGCTCACCGCCCGACAGGCGGTCCACACGGTCGAACAATTTGTCGCCCAAATCAAAGTGCACCAGCGCTTCGTAAGCGGCCGGGATGTCTGCCGGGTAAAAAAGCGAACGCAAGCTGGCCCACAAGCCCATGCTGGGCAAACGCCCGGCAAGCACCGAAGTCACCACGCGCTGGCGCGGCGGCAGCGGCGGCACCTGCGGGGCCAGAAACAATTGGCCGCGTGTACTGCGCAGGGCGCGTGCAGACAGTGTCCAAGGGTTCACGCCCGCCAATTGCAGTGAGCCTTGGGTGGGCGGCTGGGCACAGGCCAGCACCTGCAGCAAAGTTGTTTTGCCCGCGCCCGAGGGGCCAATGATGGCCACCTGCTCGCCTGCGGCCAGGCGCAGGTTCAGCGCCCGCAAAGCCGCTGGCGCACCGGGCAAGGCTGCCGGATGCCGGGCCTCCAGGCCCAAAAGCTCGATGTTCACCGCGCTGCCGCTCAGGCTTTAGAGCAAGCCCGCGCTGCGTGCGGCCGACTCCAGACCCTTGTAGTTTTCGGGCGTGGTGGAGATGTAACGGGTCGAGCGGTTGAGCTTCAGGATCTCGGCGTGCTCGGGGTTGGCGGGGTTCAGGGCCAGCAAGGCGGCCTTGATTTTTTCGCGCAAGTCGGCAGGCATGTCGGCGTGCACCGACCAGTTGTAGTTGAAGTAAGGCGGTGTCGTGTAGAACACGTTCACGGCTTGGGTGTCGACCTTGTTCTCGGCCACGAACTTTTTCCAGACGGTGATGTCGAGCGCTGCGGCATCGACCTTGCCACTGACCACCGAAGCGATGGTGGCGTCGTGGGCGCCGCTGTAGGCGATGCGCTTGAAGTCTTTTTCAGGTTCGATCTTGGCTTGCAGCAAGAAGCTGCGTGGCATGAGGTGACCCGAGGTGCTGCTTTGTGAGCCAAAAGAGACTTGCTTGCCCTTCATGTCGGCCAGCGTCTTGATGCCCGAATCGGTCTTGGCGATGAACACCGACTGGAAACGTGTGTCTTCTTCGCGCTGAGCGATGGGCACGATCTTGCCGCCCGAACGGATGCTGGCCTGCACAAAGGTGAAGCCGCCAAACCAGACCACATCGACCTTCTTGTTCACCAACGACTCCACCGCAGCGGGGTAATCGGTCACAGGGGTGAACTGCACTTTCATGCCCAGTTGCTTTTCCAAGTAATTGGCCAAGGGCGTGAACTTGCGCACCTGCTCGGTGGCGGCTTCCTCGGGGATGGTGGTCACGCGCAGCGTGGTTTGGGCTTGGGCCGAGCTGATAGCCGAAAAGGCCAGCAAACCCGCACAAACCGAGGACAAGAATTTGGAAATAAAGGCGTGGTTCATGGTGTATCTCAAAAAACAAACAACAGCGATTACACCCTGAAATCCTTGCACTCCGCCTTATAAGGGCCAAACCTTCTCAAAGCTGTAGCGGATGTGGTGACTTAATATGCCGCATGGCCACACCCCAATTCATCCAGCTGTACCAGCACAACGCCGCCGCTGTGGCGCAGGAGCTCTTGCAGGGCCTGAGCGCCCCGCAGGCCTTCACCTCACCCAAATACCTGTACGACGCGCTGGGCTCGCGCTTGTTCGAGGCCATCACCGAGCTGCCCGAATACGACCTGACCCGCACCGAGGCGCAACTCATGCGCCTGCACAGCGCAGACATGGCCCAGCACTTGCCCACAGGCGCTTGCTGGATCGACCTGGGCGCGGGCAACTGCGAAAAATCCGGGCGACTGCTGGGCCCCCTGCAAGCGGGGCGTTATGTGGCAGTAGACATCTCGGTGGACTTTGTGCGCCAGGCCCTGGACAGCCTGCAGCGCCAGCACCCGGACTTGCCCATGACGGGCCTGGGCACCGACTTTTCGGGCGGCCTGGATTTGCCCGACGCCTTGGGGCTGGATGCGGCGCAGCCGCGCGTGTTGTTTTACCCGGGCTCGAGCATCGGCAACTTCACGCCCGATCAGGCGTTGGGCTTTTTGCAAAGCCTGCACCGCGCTTGTGGCACAGCCCAAGGCAGCGGTTTGCTAGTCGGGGTGGATTTGCTCAAGGACGCGGCCGAATTGGAGGCGGCCTATGACGACGCCCTGGGCGTGACCGCGGCCTTTGACCTGAACCTGCTGCTGCACATCAACCGCTTGGTGGACAGCAACTTTGTGGTGCGCGACTGGCGCCACGTGTCGCGCTTCAACGCCGAGCAGTCGCGCGTGGAGATGCACCTGCAAGCACGCCACGCGGTCACCGTGCAGTGGCCAGGCGGCAAGCGGCTGTTTGCTGAAGGTGAAACCATCCACACCGAAAACGCTTGCAAGTGGACGGTGCCGAACTTTGAGGCCTTGTTGCACGCAGCAGGCTTTGTCCAGACCCGCGCCTGGACCGATCCCGCCCAGCGCTTTACGGTCTTATGGGCCACGGCCTGACGACACCGACTGTTTACACCGCCACCGACCTGAAGCCCGCAAATATATCGCGCCGCTCGGGCACAAAAAAGTTGCGATACCGCACATCCACCACGTTGGCCGAAGTGGCGGCGCACGCCCCACGCAACACACGGTGCCCATGCCACCAAGGTGCTGAATAGTCGCGGTAAGGGTGCACCTCAAAGCCCGGGTAGGGCGCAAAGTCGCTGGCCGTCCACTCCCACACCTGGCCCCACACCCAACCCGGCTGCTGCGCGGCGCATTCCCATTCGGCTTCAGTGGGCAGGCGCCGCCCCGCCCATTGGCACCAAGCCTGGGCATCGTGTGCATTCAGGTGCACCGCAGGGGCCATCAGGTCGAGCAGCTGCCACTGGCCAAAGCGTTGTGCTTGCCAAGCGCCGTCAAGCCAGCGCACATGGGGCGGCAGCGAATGGCCCGTGGCTTGCACAAAAGGCAGGTAACGCGCCCAGCTCACAGCGGCAAGATCGATCTCGAACGCCGCCAGGGCCTGCGGATGGGCCTGGCACTCGTTGTCAAAGGCAAACCCCGGCCCTGAGCAGCCCAGTGTGTGAACCTGCGCGGGGACATGAACGGACCCTGTTTGCCCCAAAGGTGTCTCCAACCCACGCGCATCACCAGATGCGGATTCGCGCCAGCACAAGGCCGGTGGCAAAGCCAGCCCCAGCGCTTGGGCCATGTAGACCGAGGCTTCGTTGTGCATGTCTTCGTGTTGCAGGACCAGTCGCCAAAAGTAAAGCGCCTCGTCTGTGAGCGGCTGCCCGACTGCGTGCAGCGCCTCAAGCGCTTGCAAATGGCCCAAGCTGCGCTGCAGCACCTGCGCCAAATAGGCCTGCGTCCCGGCCAGATCGGGCAAAGGCAAGGCCCAACGGTTGTCGTGCGCCACCTCGCTGGAGTTGTAGAGCGCATCGGCATCGGGCAGCAAGGAGGCGTCAAAAGCTTCGCCAGCGCTGGCACTGCGTGTGCCCCAGTGGCGCTGGCGGTTGCGCACCGTCCACCATTCCTGAAACCAGGCGATGTGGCCCCACTCCCACAGGGGCGGATTCATGCCCGGCGAGGGCGGCACCGACAGATCGGGCATGGCGTATTGCCAGGCCTGCATCAGGCCCAGCGTGCGGGCGCGGGTGCGTTGCAGGGCCTGGGCCAAAACCGCAGGACCGGCAGTGCGCACAACGCTGTGCACGGGCCCCTGACAGGCCACAAAAGAACGGTCAAAAACCCCAACCCATGAGGTGCTGGTTGGAACCTGCCCTGCCCCCACCGTGTTACTGCCATTCATGTATAAACCGCCCATGCAAAAACTTCGTGTGGTGATTGTCAGCCCGGCCCTGGCCGACGCCAACAATGGCAATTGGCAAACGGCGCGCCGCTGGCAACAGGTGTTGTCTGCGCATTCTGCCCGCATCGTGCGCCAGTGGCCCGACTCACAAGCAGATGATGACGAAGTGATGCTGGCCCTGCACGCCCGCCGCTCGGCCGACGCGGTGCAGGCCTGGCACAACCGGCAAGGCCCGCGCGGTCTGGGCGTGGTGCTGACCGGCACCGACCTGTACCGCGACATCGCGCACGACCCGCAGGCACAGCGCTCGCTGGCGCTGGCGCATTCCTTGGTGGTGTTGCAAGGCTTGGGCGTGAAAAGCCTGCCCCCTGAGCATCAAGCCAAGGCCCGTGTGATATTTCAGTCCACCGGCACGCGCAAGACTTTGCCCAAAACCGCACGCCACTTGCGCGTGGTGATGGTGGGCCACTTGCGTGAAGAAAAAGACCCGCTCACCCTGATGGCTACCGCGCGACGGTTACCGCCAGACGCAGGCGTTTTCATCGACCACATCGGCGCCGCACTTGACCCCGCACTGGGCCAGGCCGCACAAGCCACCCAAGCGCAGTGTCCACATTACCGCTGGTTGGGGGCGGTGCCGCATGCGCAAACCCTGCAACGCATCCAGCGTGCACACCTGTTGGTGCACTGCAGCCGCATGGAAGGCGGTGCCCATGTACTGATGGAGGCGATTTGCAGCGGAACGCCCGTGCTGGCCTCGCGCATCGACGGCAATGTGGGCCTATTGGGCGAGGATTACGCGGGCTACTTTGAGCCCGGTGACGCGCAGGTCCTGGCCCATTTATTACAAGCTTGCCGCTCACCACAAAACGGCCCCAGCCTGATGGCACACTTGAGGCATCAGTGCGCCTTGCGCGCACCCTTGTTTGAACCTCAGGCCGAATGTGCCGCCTTGCACCGCTTTGTGCAAGACCTCTGGACAATGTGATGAAACCATCTGCTCAACCTGTGCTGCGCGACCTGGTGCTGGTCGGGGGTGGCCACAGCCATGTGGGCGTGCTGCGCATGTTCGCCATGAAGCCCGAGCCGGGCCTGCGCATCACCGTGATCTGCACTGACATCGACACCCCCTACTCGGGCATGCTGCCCGGTTACATCTCGGGCCATTACAGCTTTGACGAAGTGCACATCGACCTGGGCCGCCTGTGTGCTTTTGCCGGGGCGCGGCTGTACCACGATGCGGTAGTCGGCATCGACCGCCAAAACCAGAAAATCATTTGCCAAAACCGGCCGCCCGTGGCCTACGACCTGTTGTCCATCAACATCGGCTCGACACCGCAAGTGCGCCATGTCGAGGGGGCCCAATCGCTGGCCGTGCCGGTCAAGCCGATTGCACAATTCAACCAGCGCTGGTTGGCCCTGATGGACAAAGCCCGCCAGTGGCCTGTGCACCGGGGCCGCATGACGATTGCGGTGGTGGGCGCGGGCGCAGGCGGCATCGAGTTGGTGCTGTCCATGCAATACCGCTTGCGCCACGAACTCAAAGCCTTGGGCCGCAGCCCCGAGGACCTGAAATTCGTGTTGCTGACTTCGGGCGACACGATCTTGCCCACGCACAACCCGGGTGTGCGAAAACGGTTTGCACAAGTGCTGCAGGAACGCAACGTCGAAGTGCACACCTCGGCCGAAGTGATCCAGGTCTCGCCCGGTTGTCTGCACACGCGCGACGGGCGCACCTTCGATGCGGACGAAACCATGTGGGTGACCCAAGCCGGTGGCCCCGCTTGGCTGCAAAGCACTGGCCTGGCGTTGGACAAACAAGGCTGCATCTTGGTGCACCCGCAGCTGCAAACCCTGAACGACCCGCTGGTGTTTGCGGCGGGTGACATCGCCTCGTTTGTGGAACGCCCGCTGGAAAAAGCGGGGGTGTTTGCCGTGCGCATGGCCAAGCCCTTGGCCGAGAATTTGCGCCGCAGCCTGCGCGGTCAAAAACTGCTGGCCTACGACCCGCAACGCCATTGGCTGGCCCTCATTTCCACGGGCAACCGCTTCGCCGTGGCCTCACGCGGGTCACTGGGCTTTGCGGGGGCCTGGGTCTGGCGCTGGAAGGACCGCATCGACCGCGAGTTCATGCGCCGCTTCACCGAATTCCCGTCCATGCCCGGGGCAGGCAGCCCTGGCCAAGCCGGGGCCCAGGTGCGCGAGGCCGTGCAGGCCATGGGCCAGCTGCTCAAAGACATCCAGGCCCAAGGCAAGGGGCACACCACCCAGCTGAACCTGACCTCTGAAGAGTCGCTGCAAGCCATCTCGGCCATTGCGATGCGCTGCGGGGGCTGTGGAGCCAAAGTCGGCGCCAGCATTTTGTCCCGCGCCTTGGGGCAATTGCAGCCTGTCGAGCGGCCAGACGTGCTGATCGGCCTGCATTCGCCAGACGATGCAGCGGTGGTGCGTGTGCCAGCGGGCATGGCTGTGGTGCAGACGGTGGATTTTTTCCGTGCCTTCATCGACGACCCTTATGTGTTTGGCAAAGTGGCGGCCAACCACGCGCTGGGCGACATCTTTGCCATGGGGGGCGAGCCGCAAACCGCCACCGCTGTGGTCACCGTGCCGCCGGGCTTGGAAAGCAAGGTGGAAGACCTGCTGACCCAAATGATGGGTGGGGCGATTGAAGTGCTGAACGCCGCAGGTTGCGCCTTGGTGGGTGGGCACACGGGCGAAGGTGCCGAGCTGGCCCTGGGCTTTGCCATCAACGGGCTGATCGACGAGAAGATGCACAGCGTGATGCGCAAGGGCGGCATGCAGCCCGGCGATGTGCTGCTGCTGACCAAACCGATTGGCACCGGCACCCTGTTTGCCGCGCATGCCCGCTATGCCGCCAAGGGCCGCTGGATCGATGCGGCGCTCAAGTCGATGGTGCTGTCCAACCAATCGGGCGCTGAAATTTTGCGCACCCACGGCGCCACCGCCTGCACCGACCTGACCGGCTTTGGCCTGCTGGGCCACCTGGTGGAGATGACCCGTCCGTCCGGCGTGGACGCAGAACTGACCATGAGCACCCTGCCCCTGCTGGATGGCGCGGTGGACTGCGTGCAAGCGGGCATTGTCAGCTCTTTGCAGCCCGCCAATGTGCGCCTGCGCCGCGCCCTGCGCAACGCCGACGAATTTTTGGGCGACCCCCGTTATCCCTTGCTGTTTGACCCGCAAACCGCAGGTGGCCTGCTGGCCAGCGTGCCCGCAGCGCAGGCGGGCGCTTGCGTGCAAGCGCTCAAGGCGGCTGGCTACGTGCACACCGCCATCATCGGCCGCATCACTGCACAAAGCCAAGCCATCGAGCCGGTGCTGCTGAAAACCTGAATGCCTTCAAGGCCTGTTATGTCATGAGCACCGAACACATCACCCTCAACGCAGACCTCAGCCAGCGCTGTATCGTCCACAGCCCCTCACTCGATTGGGTGGATTCACCCGCCTCCGGCGTGTCGCGCCGCATGCTCGAGCGCGACGGTGGCGAAGTGGCGCGCGCCACATCCATCGTGCGTTATGCGCCGGGCTCGGCCTTTGCCAGCCACACCCACGGCGGGGGCGAAGAAATTTTGGTGCTCGAAGGCACCTTGCACGACGAGCATGGGGTTTATGGCCCCGGCACTTACATCAAGAACCCGGTGGGCAGCTCGCACGCGCCGTCCTCTCCTGAGGGCTGCACTTTGTTTGTGAAACTGCGCCACCTGGACCCGCGCGACGACGAGCGCGTGGTGATCGACACACGCCGCAGCGAATGGCGACAAGGCATGGTCGAGGGCCTGAAGGTCTTGCCGCTCAACACCTTCGAGACCCAAAACACCGCCATGGTGCGCTGGGCACCTCAAACGTTTTTCAACCCGCACCGACATTGGGGTGGCGAAGAGATCTTGGTGGTCGACGGCGTGTTCTCGGACGAACACGGTGACTACCCGGCGGGCAGCTGGCTGCGCAGCCCGCACATGAGCCAGCACCAGCCCTTCAGCCGCGAAGGTTGTTTGATCCTGGTGAAAACCGGGCATCTGGTGTGATCATGAATTCATCCACAACCCCCATTCGCGCCATCGTCTTTGACGCCTACGGCACGCTGTTCGATGTGTATTCGATCGGCGCTTTGGCCGAAACGCTTTACCCCGGCCAAGGCGCGGCGCTGTCGGTGCTGTGGCGCGACAAACAGATCGAGTACACCCGGCTGATCTCGCTGAGCGACCCCAATCCAGAGGGCAGTCGGCATTACCAGTCGTTTTGGGACATCACACGCGCTTCGCTGCGCTATGCGCTGGCGCGTTTGGGGCTGGTGCACACCAGCGCAAACGAAGACGCCTTGATGGCGCAATACGCCGAGCTCACGGCCTTCCCGGAAAACCTGGGCGTGCTGCAGGCGCTGCGTCAGCGCGGCGTGGCCACGGCGATTTTGTCGAACGGCAGCCCCGAGATGCTGCAGTCGGCCGTGCACAGTGCGGGCATGAGCGAGTTGCTGGGTGCCGTGCTGTCGGTGGACAGCGTGCGCCAGTTCAAGACCACGCCCACCAGCTACCAAATCGTGACCGACCACTTTGGGTTAGCACCCGCCGAAGTGCTGTTTGTGTCGAGCAACGCCTGGGACGCGCTGGGCGCCACCTGGTTTGGCTTCACCACGCTGTGGGTCAACCGCCAGGGCCTGCCGCCCGAGGCCATTGGCCCAGCGCCCCACCACACGGGCCGCGACCTGAGCGAAGTGCTGAAGGTCTTGGGTTAATGCACCGATCAGGCCGCTGTTTGTAAGCCGCTTGCACGGATCGGGTTTTTAGAATGGCATTTGCTTGAACTGCCCATTTTGAAGCCCGTATGAACTCCCCATCTGCCTCGTCTTTGGCCCCCCTGCTGGCACCCCACGGCGTTTTGCGCGTGGCCATCAACCTGGGCAACCCGGTGCTTGCCGGGCTCGATGCGGCGGGTGAGCCCTCGGGCATCTCTGCCGATTTGTCTCGCCTCTTGGCCGCACAGTTGGGTGTGGGCATTGAGTGGCGCATCTTCAAAAAGGCCGACGACTCGGTGCAATGTGTGCGATCTGACGAAGCCGACATCGGCTTTTTTGCCATCGATCCGGTGCGCGGTGAAGGTCTGCATTTTTCGCCGCCCTATGTGCAAATTGAGGGGGCTTACATGGTGCGTACCGACTCGCCGCTGCAAAACAACGACGAGGTGGATCAGGCCAGCAACCGCGTGACGGTGGGCGCGGGCAGTGCCTACGATTTGTTCCTGACGCGCCACCTGAAACACGCCGCCATCGTGCGTGCGCCCAGCTCGCCTGCGGTGGTTGAGGTGTTCATGGACCAGCAGCTCGAAGTGGCCGCAGGTGTCAAGCAGCAACTGGAGGCCGATGCCCAGCGCCTGCCCGGCGTGCGTCTGTTGCCCGGCCGGTTCATGGTGATCCACCAGGCCATGGGCATGCCCGCCCAACGTGGCGCCCAGGCACGCGAGTACCTGAATGGGTTGGTGGAAGATGCCAAACAATCCGGTTGGGTGGCCGAGGCTTTCGTCCGCCACCAGATTCAGGGCGCCGCAGTGGCCCCACCGGGCTATCCCGCACAGGACTGAGGACCCCGAGGTCCGGTGATAAATTGGGCTTGAGTTTTTCAACCCCAGAGACACACCCATGACCTCCAAAAAAACCGACCGCCTGCCCGAGATCCCCCGTGAACACATGACCGACGCACAACGTGCGGCAGTGGACGAACTGGTCAGCGGGCCACGCGGCAAACTGACCGGACCATTCATTCCCCTGATGCGCAGCCCCGAGCTGATGCGCCGCCTGCAAAAAGTGGGCGAATACCTGCGCTATGACAACACCGTGGGTTTGCACAACTCGGAGTTCGCCGTGCTGGTGGTGGCACGCCACTGGTCGCAACCGGTGGAGTGGCACATCCACAAACCGATTGCCATGAAAGCGGGCGTGAGCGAAGAGACCTGCAACGCGATTGCCGAAGGCCGCCGCCCGCCGAACATGACGGCGCAAGAAACTGTGGTGTACGACTTCTTGCAAGAGCTGCTGCACAACCAGTCGGTGAGCGACGTGACCTGGGCGGCTGCGCAAAAGATGTTTGGCGACCAGGGCGTGATCGACATGACGGCGCACTGCGGCTACTACAGCCTGCTGGCCATGGTCATGAACACCACGCGCCGTGACTTGCCGGACAACGCCGCGCCGGGCATTGCGCCCTTCCCTCACTGAGGGTGAAGGGGCGAAGGGTGTGCCCTGCGGTCAAGCCGCCTTGAGTGGCAGCCCGATCAGCGCCGACAACGCTTCAAGCCCGAGGCCGTCGACCGTGTCAATGACAACCAAACCTTGTGGTGTGCACGCCAGCGTGGCCAGGTCGGTGTAGACACGTTTGACACAGCCAATGCCGGTCAGCGGATAGCTGCAGGTCTGCACCAGTTTGCTTTGGCCTTGCTTGGTCAACAGATCCATCATCACCCAGGTTTGTTTGGCGCCAATGGCCAGGTCCATGGCGCCGCCCACCGCCGGAATGGCCCCGGGCTCACCCGTGTGCCAGTTGGCCAGATCCCCCGTGGCGCTGACCTGAAACGCGCCCAGCACGCAGATGTCCAGGTGCCCGCCGCGCATCATGGCGAAGCTGTCGGCGTGGTGAAAAAATGCGCCGCCGGGCAGCAGGGTCACGGGCTGTTTGCCTGCATTGATCAGGTCGTAGTCCTCCAGCCCTTTGGCGGGTGCCGGGCCCATGCCCAGGATGCCGTTTTCGCTGTGCAAAAGCACCTCGCGGCTGGCCGGAATGTGGTTAGCCACCAAGGTGGGCTGGCCGATGCCCAGGTTGACGGTGGCGCCTTCGGGGATGTCTTGCGCCACGCGGGCGGCCAACTCGTCTTTGCTGCGCCTTGTGTAGCTCATGCCTTGATGCCTCCGGCCTGCGTGGCCACACGGTCGATTTTGACGACCGCCTGCACAAAAATACCGGGCGTCACCACCGTCTCAGGGTCCAGCTCGCCCAAGGCCACTTGCTCGTGCACCGTGGCCACGGTTTTGCGCGCCGCCATGGCCATGATGGGCCCAAAGTTGCGTGCTGCCTTGCGGTACGTCAGGTTGCCCCAGCGGTCACCCCGCTCGGCCTTGATGAGGGCCAAGTCGGCATGGATGGGTGTTTCGTACACGTACATGCGGCCATCGATTTCGCGGGTTTCCTTGGGCGTGCCATCGGCGTGTTTGGCCAACTCGGTGCCGAAGCCCGTGGGCGTGAAAAAGCCACCAATGCCCGCACCAGCGGCCCGAATGCGTTCGGCCAAATTGCCTTGCGGCACCAGCTCGAGCTCGACCTGTCCCGAGCGGTACAGGCCGTCAAACACATACGAGTCGGTTTGCCGGGGAAAGCTGCAAATGACCTTGCGCACCCGGCCCACCTTGAGCAAAGCCGCCAGGCCGTGCTCGGCATTGCCTGCGTTGTTGTTGACCAGGGTCAGGTCGCGTGCGCCTTGTGCCAACAGGCCCTCGATCAACTCGTCGGGAATGCCTGCGGTGCCAAAGCCACCAATCATGACGGTGGCCCCATCGGCCGTGCCCGCCAGCGCCTCGGCGACGGATGAAACGAACTTGTTGATCATTTATGCAGTGTCTCTTTTGTCATCCTTCACAGCTTACATTGAGTTCAAAAACCCTGAACAGGGCAGATACCTACCTTGCCGCCAGGGAGCACCTCTAAGTGGAGCAAGTTGGATGAGCCTGTTTTGGGATCACATCGTTCAACCCGATTCACAGATCTTTATTTATGTACTAAGGTTCTCATTAATTTGAATAAATATCGGGAGGGTGATTCACATGAGCACGACCATCTCACTGGAGCCTGCGCGGGTAAAAGCCAGACAACAAATCGTTGGCTTGGTTGACAAAAAATCATATACTCCTAGGTTCGTCAACCAAGGAGCCGCCATGATTCACCACCGAATCCACCGCGCACGCATGCTCAGAGGCTTGAGCCTTGAGGCTTTGGCCCACAGCCTGGGAGACATCAGCAAACAGGCCCTGAACAAGTTCGAAAAAGGCGATTCCAAGCCCAACTCGACCCGCATCTTGCAGCTGGCCAAAGCGCTCAACGTCAAGCCCGAATACTTCTTCCGATCCGACGCCATTCAACTGGCGCCACTCGAATTTCGCAAGCTGTCCAAAATGTCGCAAGCCCGGCAGGCTTCTGTGCGCGAAAAAATGCACGACCACCTGGAACGTTACGAAGCACTGGAACGTTGCTTTGACGCGGAAACCACTGTTCAGGTCTTGCCAGCCCAATCACTGGCTGTTGGCAGCGTGCAAGAAGCCGAACTGGCAGCGCAACGACTGCGCGAGCAACTGCACATTGGCCACGATGCCATTGCCCACCTGACCGAACTGCTGGAAGACAACGGCATCAAAGTGGCACTGCTGGATGGCCCCGATGACTTTGACGGCGCATGCGCTGCGACCCATGACAACCAGCATGTGCTGATTGCGCTGAACTGCCAACGCCCCGGCGAGCGCATGCGCTTTACTGCTGCACACGAACTAGGCCACTGGGTCATGGCCCTGCCCGAAGACATGAGCGAAAAAGACAAAGAAACCTGCTGCCACCGGTTTGCAGGCGCTTTCTTGTATCCACAAAGTCGTGTGCTGCAAGACTTTGGCAGCCACCAACGCTCCCGGGTTTATTCGGCAGAGCTGCTGAATGCCAAGCGCCGTTACGGTGTCTCCATGCAAGTGGCGCTGCGCCGCCTCAAAGACCTCAGCCTGCTCACCGATCCGGGCTACATGAGCGCCATGATTGAGTTCAGCCGCAAGGGTTGGCGCAAAGTGGAACCCGAAATATTGGCCTGCGAACATCCACGTCGGTTTGAATCTTTGGTCTATCGCGGTTTGGCCGAAGACCTCTTTACCCCCTCTCGCGCTGCCGAGTTTTTGCAGTGCAGCCTTGACGAGCTAGACCCCAAACTTGATCGGTTGCCAGCACTCGCATGACACAGCAGGTCTACATCAGCGACACCAACATCTGGATTGACTTCCGCAATGCGGGATTGCTGGATGCGCTGTTTAGCCTGCCCTTCAAGCTGTGTTGCACCGACTTTGTATTGAATGAACTGAAAGACTTTGACACCAAGCACCTGCTTGCACGGGGCTTGGTCGTTGAAACCTTAGATGCTGCAGCCACCGCCACACTGTTTGACCTGATGCAAGCGCATAACAACAGCTCATTGGCTGATGTGTCTTGCTACCAACTGGCCCACCAAACCAAACATCCGTTGCTCACGGGTGATAGGCGCTTGCGCAAGCAGGCCAAAACTGATGGCCTGAAAGTACACGGAGCGCTTTGGCTTTTGGATCAATTGATTGCTCACCAAACCATCAAGACCAAAGAAGCCGCCAAGGGCTTGCAAAGCATGCTGACCTCTGGTGCACGGCTTCCGGAAGCTGACTGCCAAAAGCGGCTGACTTTATGGGCAGCCTGAGCTTTAGCCGCCCCACCCCGCAAACACCGTCTTCAACCGCTCCACCGTATGCCGCCACTTGGCGGCGCGGGGTTGGCAGACGGTGTTTTGGTTTCCGAACAGACCGACCTCGTTGAAGGCGTGGGCGGCGTCTACGGCGTGGAGCCACTTCACACGGACAAAATACTCGGCCTGCTCAGGGTCGTCGGCAGTGGCGCTGTAAAGCGGGCCGTGTTGCAGCACGTCTAGCGCGAGGCGGTCGCCCTCGGGTGTGACCACCGTGAAGTCTTTGGCGGACTGCACAGATTCGGTCACCTCGCCCACACCCACAAAACCCGTTTGCGGAATCTTGACCCACACGCGGTCACCAGGCGACAAGAGCTTGAGCGTTTGGCTGTACCAAGTGCCACCACCGCCGCTGATGTAGCCATAGCGCCGCGCGTCTTCCCAGCTGCGGTGCTCGTTGGAGCCAAACGACACATAGAACTCACCATTCCACGGCTCTTTGGCCTCGCCCTTGGCTGTGTTGGTGGCTGCTGCGTTGGCTTGGGTTTCGCCGGGGTCGATCATCCAGGCGCGGCTGAGCAGCTGCTGGCCGCCATGCTCAAACACCTTGAAGAACACCACGTTGATGGCAATGTCGCGGGCGTTGAGATACGCCACGATGCGCTCGGTGGATGGGTCCAGCTCGCTGGCCACGATGATGATCTGGTGCGAGTGGTTGAGCGTGTCTTCGTCCAACACCAGGCCAAAGCGCTTTTGAAAATCGGCCTGCAAACTGCCGCCCTTGGAAAAGCGCTGGTAAATCTGCACGATGCGATCGGCCGTCAGGTCCACCACCCAAGAGGCATAGTCCAGCGCTTGCGCCACGATTTCGCGGGGCGTGCGGTCGCGCTTGAGTTCGATCAGCACCAGCGAACCATCGGGCGCGATCGCCAGCAGGTCAATTCGCCCACCGTGCGAGGTGACTTCTTGCTGGCCGATCAGCATCCATTCGCTGGAAAGGATGCGCGGCTCGCGCACGATCATGGATTCGAGCAACTGCTCGCTGGCGAGCTTGGCGGCGGGCAAGATGGCAGGCTTGTCGGCGACTTGCCAGATGGCGTGTTGGATGGGCATATGGACTACTTACTCAAATCACAAACAAAGCTGTTTCCAAATCGCCCAAGAGAGGCGCCACCAAAATAGCCGTTCCCAACATTGAATAGCCGAGGCATTTGTAAATTTCCACCTGTTTTTGCTTCTTCTTCATAAAGATGCAAAGCGGCTACAAAAAGTCCGCCCATGGCATTCAGACAATTTTTAAGAGTTGCGCGCTGAAAATCCCGATCACGATGATGCTTAACTTTGTTGTGATCAGACCACCAAACCGGAGGCGTGCCTTCTGCCCAATGAATCCATGGCTGATGCTTAATTCCATATCGAGGTAGCTGAACTTCGAAGCCAATAAATTTAGGATGTTTGGATGAAATTTCTGGGTAGTAAGCATTGACAGTGGAGGCCGTAGTTGATGGATCTTGCTTTTTCACAAGAAGCTTTAAAACCACATCTACTTCAGCGCATGCATTCAATAAGAGCCTCGCGATCTCAATTGAATAGGCGTCATCATTTCCACTCAAGTCCACATAGCGTGACAGACGTTCAAGGTCCTCCTCCAACGCCAAGAAATAATTCCAATGCCCAAGAGACGTGGCTCGGTGAATTGTCATGCTGCAACACCTATCGTTTCGAAGAAAACAAATCGCTAACCCTGGCAAATGCCTGTCCAGTTTCCGCCATGCGACGTGCCTTGACAGACAGCACGTGGTTGAGGGGCAACTCACGCTCAAGGCAATCAGCGATATCTCGGCCATCCATACAAAGGACACGCTTGCCTCGCCCAAACGCTATAAGTCCTTCATCAGAGAAACCGCTGTCACTCACAAACAGGCCACGGGTCCAAGCTGCCTTTTGTTCAACCTTGCCGTGGAATGTGTGCAGTTCTGCAACGCCAATTTTTTGAGCGTGCCATTTGGCTTCCATCAAGTAGGTGTGGCCTTCAAGCTGAAAGCTCCCGTCGATTTGTTCGCCATGCAGGCTGAATGGCTCACGGGCTGATAAGCCGAACGCATCAAATAGTTTTTTGAGAAAGGCTTCAAACGCGAAACCACGGGCATGGGGTGGCAGTGATGCGATTTGAAGTAACTCTGCTTTGAGCAACTGAAACTTTGGTCGATCAGTCGCAGGGGTTGGTTGATGTGCCGATTGAGTACTGACCGTCTGCCCTGCCAGCTTATTGATCAGACCTAAAAACCGTCCTTCAGCATTAGGCACTGCTTCGCTTTGCCCGCGTCGTTGGCGAACCGCCTCGCGGTATTCCCACAGTGCTTGCAAAGTACGGATGAGCAGTGGCTTGTCAACCACGCGAAGAAAGCAGCGCAGGCGCTTGGCTTTGGAGCGGCCATCTACTGCATATGCAGGGTCATCAATGTCAACATTCAGTTCTTCGGTAAAGAAGATGGCAAATGTTCGATCAGAAAAGTCTAAAACATAGCCAGAACCCATATCGAACAACTCTTCAATCAACAGCATGTCTACGCTGCGGATATGCGAGTTCACAGGGACAATCATTCTCAAACCTCGGCCACAAGTGATTTGGACAGGTTTTCCATTACTGCACGTACGTTGATAACCTGCCGACGCAAATCAGCGCAAAGGCTGCGAAGCTCATTGACGCGGGCAACTATGCGAGATTGCTCGGTGAGAGGTGGCAGTGGCATCACCATCTTCTTAATGATCTGTCCATTGATATTTGGATCTTTCCGCAAACCAGCTGCAAATGACATCCACTGCGAACGCACTGTGATTACAAATGAATGCAAGTAATCGATGTCAATGCCATCAGTCGGGGGTAGTGCAAAAACGGACTGATTGATCGTAGAAGGAACACCTAATACACCAGACTTACCTATGGTTCCCGCACCACCATACATTGCGACACAAACAGTACCAACAGGGAAGTACTTCAAGCGGTTCTCAGCAACTGCGCTCTTGGTAACCAGCTCTTCACAAGTCGTAACGAGTCCATTATTCAAGTCCGTGGTCTTCACCCACATTTCAGTACCGTCTGTGAAATAGTCAACGCGCGCTCTCAAGGGCGTAGTTCCACTACCCCCATCAAGTACTTCACCCATGCGCACCCACTCCCACCCTTGCGGCAACCCAAACGGTTTTTCTTCGTCGGTGATGGGTGACAGGGGTTTGTCGCGCTTGATCTTGCCTAGGGCGATGAGGTGGTCTTTTTCGGTGCGGATTTTTTGCAGGAGGACGCTGGCGGGTTCGTCGGTGGGGTCTTGGGGGACGAGGAGGCCGCGCACTGCGAGTTGGAGGATGGTTTGTTCGAGGGCGTCTACGGCTTCGGGGCGGTCGAGTAGCAGGTCGAAGTGGGTGGCGATGCGTTGCCAGTTGTCGGCCAGTGCCTCGGGCGTTTCGCTTTGGGTGAGCGTGCCCAGCAGGGTGCTGACGAGTTGGGCATGTTGCTTCGCTTCGAGCTGGCCGCTGGCTTCTAGGGCGTCGCAGAGTTGCATCAGTTCTTCGACGCGGGTGACGATGCGGGATTGTTCGGCCAGTGGTGGATATGGAACAACAATTTTTTCCATCTTCTCTTTGGTCATGTGAACCATTGAGACACCATGACCAGCGGCTTTAATTTCAGCTGTCTTTTCTTGTAGGTATGTGTGGAAATACCCAACATCGAAATGAGCTTTCGCGTGTGGCGCTAGCTTCCAAATGTGATAGTGGTAAATGACCTTAGGGCCTGACCATATGAACGGTCCAAAAGATGCTGACCATGCATAGAGAAGGTCGCCAGTTTCGCAATACTTTTCTGGTTCCAAATGCAAATTTGAGTAATACCAGTGGTTAGACGTAAACAGATTCCCAACTCGCAGGACAGGCGTTCCCTCTGATAACAACCCCTGCTTCCCATAAGCACGGCCATTCAAAACATTCACGACATCAGCAAGTCGGACCCAACGCCAGCTATCAGGGATCTGAAATGGTTTTTCCTCATCCCCAATCTCGGCCAACGGCTTGTCCCGCTTGATCTTGCCTTCCGCAATCAGTCGGTCTTTCTCAGCCCTGATCTTCTTGAGCAGTTCACTCGCCGGTTCATCACTCGGTTCTTGCGGCACCAGCTTGCCTTGCACGGCCAGCGTCAAGATGAGTTCGCGCAGGCGGGTCACGCCGCCGGGGGCTTGGGCGATCAAGTCGAAATGCTGCACCAATGGCGGCTGCAGATTCGCCAGGTATTTGGCGCTGGGTTCTTGCGCCGTCAGCACTGCGCTCACGCTTTGGCTCCCAGCGATTGGGCGAGGATGCTTTTGAGTTGGTCGCGCAGGCTTTGCGCCTCGGTTTGCAAGCGGGCGTAGTCGGCCAGCAGTTGCTCGGGGTCGTGGCTCACCACTTCGGCTGCGTGGGGGTTCTTCTGGTCGAGGTTGTAGTTGGCGGCTTTGATTTGCTCGATGCTCACCTTCCAGGCACGTTCGTTTTCCACGCGGACGGAAAAGCCGTCGGCTTCGCTGCCCCACCAGGCTTTTTCAGCGTCGAATTCTTCGATGCGGATGGGCTTGGTTTTGTTGTAGTTCTTCACGCCCGCTGGGTAGGGGTGTTCGTAGTACCAAACGTGTTCGGTGGGCTTGCCCTTTGTGAAGAACAGCAGGTTGGTTTTGATGCCGGTGTAGGGTGCAAACACGCCGTTGGGCAGGCGCACGATGGTGTGCAGGTTGCATTCGGCCAGCAGTTGTTCTTTGATGCGGGTCTTCACGCCTTCGCCAAACAGCGTGCCGTCGGGCAGCACCAGTGCGGCGCGGCCGTTGGTTTTGAGGATGTGTTTGATGAGCACCAAAAACAAATCCGCCGTTTCTTTGGTGCGCACATCGGCCGGAAAGCCTTGTTCGATGCCCGGCTCTTCGATGCCGCCAAAGGGCGGGTTGGTCAGGATCACGTCCACCCGGTCGGCTGGGGTGTAGTCGCGCAGCGGGCGGCTCAGGGTGTTGTCGTGGCGGACCAGGCTGGGCACTTCGATGCCGTGCAGCATGAGGTTGGTCACGCACAGCATGTGGGGCATTTGTTTTTTCTCAACGCCCAAGATGCTGTTTTGCAGCGTGGCTTCTTCTTCGGTGTTGTGCACTTGTTTGCGCAGGTGTTCGATGGCGCAGACCAAAAAGCCGCCCGTGCCAGTGGCCGGGTCCATCACGCGCTCGCCCAGCCGGGGGTTGACCATGTCCACCATGAACTGCGTCACAGCGCGGGGCGTGTAGAACTCGCCCGCGTTACCGGCGCTTTGCAGGTCTTTGAGGATTTTTTCGTAGAGGTCGTTGAATTGGTGGCGCTCGGCTTGGCGGTTGAAGTCGATCGCGTTGAGCTTGTTGATGACTTGGCGCAGCAGCTGGCCGCTTTTCATGTAGTTGTAGGCGTCTTCAAACACGCCGCGCACCACATAGCCACGGGGGTTGCGCTGGGCGTCACCGCTCAGGCTTTTGAGGGTGGCAAAGAGCTGGTTGTTCACAAAGTCCAGAAGCGCATCGCCGGTGATGCCCTCCGCATCAGTGGCCCAGTTGCGCCAGCGCATGGCTTCGGGGATGGGGCTTTTGTAGTCGTCGCGGGTCAGCTCCAGCTCTTCTTCGAGTGCGTCAAACACCTTCAGGAACAAGAGCCAAGTGAGCTGCGAGATGCGCTGCGCATCGCCATCCACGCCACTGTCTTGGCGCATGATGTCTTGGATGGATTTGATGACGGATGAGAGGTTGGACATGTTTTTATGGGTTCGGTTCTGTCATTCCCGCGCACGCGGGAATCCAGGTATTGAGACTTCAGGCGCGTGAGTCCGGGGGATGGATGCCCGCATTCGCGGGCATGACAGTGACTTGAGGTGCGTACAGCTCGCGCTCTAGCGTTTGCAGTGCGCCAAGGTATTGGGGGCGACCGCCAAAGCTTTTCACCAACTCGCTGGCCGAGCCCATTTGGGTGAAAGGCTGGACTTTGAAGACGTCGTTGCTTTCGATGGTGGCGATGCCTTCGTCGGCGTATTTGTCGATCAGTGCGTCGATCACCTTGCGGGCGACGGGGCCGTATTGTGTGAAGGCGTTGCGCTTTTTGACGCGGTTGGCGCGCTCGCGGCGGGTCAGGGGTGGCTGGTTGTAGGCCACATGCAAGAGCAGGTCGAAAGGGTCAAGGTCTTTGCCAATTTCTTCGGCCAGTGCTTCGATCAAGACCCCTTGCTTTTCAAGCTCTTCCACCAAGGCAGCTTTGCGGTCGGCGTCGTTCCAGGCTTGCAAGAATTTGTCGAGCGAGTCGTATTGCTTGGCGAGGTTGATGCGGGTGTAATCGCGCAGGCTTTCGGTGATGAGCTTTCCGTCGGCGCTGAGGTATTGCACGCGCTCACGCGCCACCGCCACGGTGACCATGCCGCCGAGGACGTATTTCTTGGGCTCGGCATCACCGCCTGCACCGGGCGCGGTGTAACCGCCTGCTTGTGCACCAAAGGGATCGGCCAGTGGATCAGGTTGGCCCGTCGTCAGCGGGTCGCCCATGCCCGGCGTGCCTGTCAGCTCGTCTGGCGGTGTCACAGGTTCATCGCCTTTGGGCTGATAAATCTGCACAGGCTCGCCATCAAACTTGGGGTCGGCAAAGAGTTCAGTGGCGCGTTTGAAGTCGAGGATGGTGAACCAGGTTTTGCCCAGGTCTTCGCGCAGGCGGGTGCCCCAGCCAATGATCTGCTTGAACAGCGTCATGGACTTGATGTTTTGGTCCAGCACGATGAGCTTGCAGGTTTGTGCGTCCACCCCGGTGCTCATGAGCTTGGAGGTGGTGGCAATCACCGGATATGTTTTTTCTGGGTCGATGAAGTTGTCAAGCTCCAGCTTGCCCTCGGCGTTGTCGCCCGTGATTTGCACCACGTATTTGGGGTGGTCTTTGCAAATGTCGGCATTGGCATTGGCCAGCGCTTGGCGCATGCGGGCGGCGTGGTCGATGTCTTCGCAAAACACGATGGTCTTGGCGTAGCGGTCGGTGGCCTTGAGGTATTCGGTGATCTTGGCAGCCACCACTTCGTCGCGCTTTTCCAGAACCAGTTTGCGGTTCATGTCGGTGGCGTTGTAAATGCGGTCTTCGATCAGGTGGCCGTGTTTGTCGGTCATGCCCTGCGTGGGCCGCCAGCCAAAGGTGTCTTTGTCCAAGTCCACCCGCACGACTTTGTAGGGCGACAAGAAGCCGTCTTCGATGCCTTGCTTGAGGCTGTAGGTGTAGATGGGCTCGCCAAAGTAGTCGCTGTTGGAGGTGTCTTGCGTTTCTTTGGGCGTGGCCGTCAGGCCCACCTGCGCAGCGTTGCCGAAATACGTGAGGATCTCGCGCCAAGCCGAGTCTTCGTTGGCGCTGCCTCGGTGGCACTCGTCCACCACGATCAAATCGAAGAAGTCGGGGCTGAACTGTTTGTAGATGTTGCGCTCTTCTTCGGTGCCGGTGACGGCCTGGTAGAGCGAGAGGTAAATCTCGTAGCTTTTATCAACCAGCTTGGTGGTTTTGTTGACGGCAAGGTCTACGTTTTCCAATGTGACCTGGCCTTGGGCGTCAACACGTTCTACGCCTTTGGCGTTGGGGCTGAGCTTGGCCATCGCGCCCTTGAAGGGCCGAAAGTCATTGACCATGGTCTGGTCGATCAGGATGTTGCGGTCGGCCAGAAACAGGATGCGTTTTTTGGCACCACTCTTCCACAAGCGCCAGATGATCTGGAAGGCGGTGTAGGTCTTGCCGGTTCCAGTGGCCATGACCAGCATGGCGCGGTTCTGACCTTGGGCAATGGCTTCAACGGTGCGGTTGATGGCGTTGATTTGGTAATAACGCGGCGTTTTGCTGGGGGCGTAGTCAAACTCGGCCACTTGGCGAACGGCGGGCGTCCAGCCTTTCCAAGCGCAATAGCGCTCCCACAGGTCTTGCGGCGAGGGGAATTCGTCCAAAGTGAGGTTTTTCTCCAGCACGCCATCGGCCAGTGTGGCGTCGCGGAACACAAAGCCGTCGCCATTGCTGGAAAAACAAAAGGGCACGCCAAGCAACTCGGCATAGTTGATGGCTTGTGCCATGCCCGAGCCCATGGGCTTGTTGTTGTCTTTGGCCTCGACCACTGCAATGGGGATGTTGGCTTTGAAAAACAAGGCGTAGTCGGCCCGCAGCACGGTGCTGAGGTCACGGTGGGCCTTGTTGCCGCGCACGCTGACGCGCCCTGCCCGAAGAGGGAACTCGCGGTAAATCTGGTCGAACCCGTGCCACCCAGCCTGCTCCATGGCAGGACGGATGAACTTGTCGCAGATGTCGCTTTCGGAGAGTTGTTTCTTGTCCAAGCTGGGGCTCGCGGGGGCTGGGGGCGTGTGGTGGGTAAAGGCTTCTATTTTTAATCATTTTGTGGCCTTTTATTCAGGTGACAGACATTTACCTGCGGGTCGTCACAATTAAGGCACTTCTTCAGCCGACAACTCACATGACTTCACTCAGCTCCGCGTCTATAGCCCTCCAAGGTGCCTCCAACTTTCGCGATGTCGGTGGCTACCTGAACACCCAAGGCCGCCGCGTGCGGCGCGGTCAGGTGTTCCGCTCAGACCATTTGGCTGGATTGAAGGGTGAAGACGTGGTGCGTTTGCAATCGCTGGGCATTGGCCACAGCTTGGACTTTCGGGGCGTGAACGAGTGCGCCGCAACGCCCTACGCCATCCCCGGCGTGGAGCGCGTGGCGCTCACCATCGAGCCCACCGTGATCGCCCGCATGCAGGCGCTGGTCGCGCAAGGTGTGGTGCCCACCACCGAGGAAACCGTGGACCTGATGCGCGAGACCTACCGCGATTTTGTGAACCACAACGCGGCCACCTTCGGTCGATTTTTAAAACACCTGCTGGAAAAACCGACGCCACAGGTGTTTCACTGCACCGCAGGCAAGGACCGCACGGGTTTTGCAGCGGCGCTGCTGCTGTCGGCCCTGGAGGTGGACCGGGCGACCATCGAGCACGATTACCTGCTCACCAACCAACTCTACAAACGCGATGCCCGACTCGAAGGCCAAGGCCATCCGCATGTGATGAAGGTGCTTTGGCAAGTGCAGCCCGAGTTTTTGCACGCGGCGTTCGACACGGTGGATGCGCAGCATGGCGGCATGCGGGAGTACCTGCACGGAGCCATTGGCCTGAGCCCGCAAGAGCTGGCCGAACTCCAGCGCTTGCTGCTGGAAGCCTGATCAGGCCGCTTCTTTATAAAAGAAGCCCCCATGCACGTTGCGCGGCGCCAGGGGCGCCACGGCACGGCCGATGGCACCGATGTGATCGGGCGTGGTGCCACAGCAGCCGCCCACGATGTTGACCAGGCCTTCGGCCGCGAACTCGTGCAGCAGGCGGCTGGTGACTTCGGGTGTCTCGTCAAAGCCGGTGTCGCTCATGGGGTTGGGCAAGCCGGCGTTGGGGTAGCAGCTGATGAAGGTGTCGCCCGCCACCTTGTTGAGTTCCTGGATATAGGGGCGCATCAGCGTCGCACCCAAGGCGCAGTTCAGACCAATGGCCAAGGGCTGCGCATGGCGCACGCTGTGCCAAAAGGCGGTGACGGTCTGGCCGCTCAAAATGCGGCCTGAGGCGTCGGTCACGGTACCGCTGATGATCAGGGGCAAGCGCTCGCCGCTGGCTTCAAAGAATTCTTCGATGGCAAACAGCGCGGCCTTGGCGTTGAGCGTGTCAAAAATCGTCTCGACCAGCAAGATGTCTGAGCCGCCTTCGACCAAGGCTTCGACCTGCTCGTAATAAGCGGCACGCAACTCTTCAAAAGTCACGTTGCGGGCACCCGCGTCGTTCACATCGGGGCTGATGCTGGCGGTCTTGGGCGTGGGGCCCAAAGCGCCCACCACATAGCGGGGCTTGTCGGGCGTAGAAAACTTGTCGCAGGCGGCGCGGGCCAATTTGGCGGACTGCAGGTTCATCTCACGGGTCAGGTGCTGCATGTCGTAATCGGCCTGGGCTATTGATGTCGCGCCAAAGGTGTTGGTCTCGATCATGTCGGCCCCGGCAGCCAAGTAGCCCTCGTGGATGTCGCGGATCACGTCGGGGCGGGTCAGGCTCAGCAACTCGTTGTTGCCCTTGACGTCTTTGGGAAAGTCCTTGAAACGCTCGCCCCGGTAGTCGGCTTCGGTCAGCTTAAAGCGCTGGATCATGGTGCCCATGGCCCCATCGAGGATGGCGATGCGGGTGTTCAGGATCTCGGGGAGCGCTTGGGCGCGGGTGTAAACAGGGGTCTTCATGCCCCTATTGTAAAAGTGCGGGATTCAGGCCTTTTGAAATCGGTCAAATCCTGCTGCCCGCAACTCGCACGCCGGGCACTGGCCACAGCCATAACCCCAGTCGTGGCGATGGGTGCGGTCACCCAGGTAGCAGGTGTGGCTGTGCTCCACGATCAAATCCACCAAGGCCTGCCCACCGCCACCGACATCGGCCTTTTGGCCCAGGTCGTGCGCCAATTGCCAAGTCTGGGCCTTGTCGATCCACATGAGCGGGGTTTCGATCAGCAGCTTGCGGTCCATGCCGAGCGACAGGGCCACCTGCATGGCTTTCATGGTGTCGTCGCGGCAGTCGGGGTAGCCCGAAAAATCGGTCTCGCACACGCCTGTGACGATGACCTGCAGGCCCCGGCGGTAGGCCAGTGCAGCGGCGAGCGTCAGGAACAGCAGGTTGCGCCCCGGCACAAAGGTGTTGGGCAAGCCCGAACTTTCCATCTCGATGGCCGTGTCGCGGGTCAGTGATGTTTCGCTGATCTGGCCCAGAATGCCCGCGTCCAGCAGGTGGTCTTCGCCCAGTTTGGGGGCCCAGGCCGGGAACCGGCTTTTGAGGGCCGCCAGCACATTCAGGCGGGCGTCCAGCTCGACTTTGTGGCGCTGGCCATAGTCAAAGGCCAAGGTTTCAACACGTTCATAACGGCTCAAAGCGTGGGCCAAGCAGGTGGTGGAGTCTTGGCCACCAGAAAACAGGACAAGGGCGGAGGTGTGCATGGGGTGGGATGGTAACGCTGTCTCTGTCGGGAGAGCTGTCTGAGTCGGGGCACGTTTGGAAGGGGGCGGCGGCGGGCTCCTCATGAGGCGGGGGTACGCCAAAATCGTCGCCCGCCGCCGGCCCCTTCCAAACGCTGGTGGTTGTCTTCAGCCTTGCTGGCGGTGAATACATGCCTTGCAGTCGGTGACCGCTTTTTTTGCAGCCACCAAACGCTAGCCTTGAGCGTACTGGCCGCGCAGCCCATGGTATTCGTGGGTGGGTGAGGGCGGGTACAGGGTGACGATTTTGGCGTACCCCCGCCTCATGAGGAGCCCTGTGCCCGCCCTCACCCACCCACACCACACCCGCAAAAACTCAAGCGACAAACGCAAAACCCAAGCCATCCATAGAGGACAATCAAGCCTTCAAAAAGCTGTCCAACCCTACGTGTCCCCACACCTCCCCATCCTGCGCGAAGTATTTGGCTACGACGCCTTTCGCGGCCCGCAGCAGGCCATCATCGACCATGTGGCGGCCGGGGGCGATGCACTGGTGCTCATGCCCACTGGCGGGGGCAAATCGCTGTGCTACCAAATCCCGGCCATTGCACGCCAGCGCGCAGGCCATGGCATCACCGTCGTGGTCTCACCCCTGATCGCGCTGATGCACGACCAAGTGGGTGCACTGCACGAAGCTGGCGTAAGCGCCGCCTTCCTCAACTCCTCACTCACCAGCGAAGAAGCATCTGACATTGAACGCCGCTTGTTACGCGGTGAGATCACCCTGCTGTATGCGGCGCCCGAACGCGTGACCAACGCCCGCTTTTTGGCGCAGATGGATTCGCTGCTCGAGCGCGGGCTGCTGAGCCTGTTTGCGATCGACGAAGCGCATTGCGTGAGCCAATGGGGCCACGACTTCCGGCCTGAATACCGGGGTCTGTCGGTGCTGCACGAACGCTACCCCAGCGTGCCGCGTGTGGCGCTCACGGCCACCGCCGATGCGCTGACCCGCGCCGACATCGTCGAGCGGCTGCAGCTGGAAAACGCCGAGCTGTTCATCAGCAGCTTTGACCGCCCGAATATCCGTTACACCATCGTCGAGAAAAAAGACGCCAGCACCCAGCTGCTGCGCTTCATCGAACGCGAACACCCCGAAGAAGCGGGTGTGGTCTATTGCCAGTCGCGCAAGCGGGTCGAAGAGATCGCGGCCATGTTGTGCGAAGCGGGCATCCGCGCGCTGCCTTACCACGCCGGGCTGGACACAGCGGTGCGCCAGCGCCACCAGAACGAGTTTTTGCGCGAAGACGGTGTGGTGATGGTCGCGACCGTGGCCTTTGGCATGGGCATCGACAAGCCCGATGTGCGCTTTGTGGCGCACCTGGACATGCCCAAGAACATCGAGGGCTATTACCAAGAAACGGGCCGCGCCGGGCGCGACGGCTTGGCGTCGGATGCGTGGATGGCCTACGGCCTGCAGGACGTGGTGAACCAGCGCCGCATGATTGACGAGAGCCCGGCGGGCGAAGAGTTCAAGCAGGTCATGCGCGGCAAACTCGACGCGTTGCTGGCCCTGGCCGAAGCCACCGACTGCCGCCGTGTGCGGCTGCTGAGTTACTTTGGCGAAAGCTACAGCAGCCAAAAGGACAGCGCACAAGGCGTTTACATGCCCTTTTGTGGCAACTGCGACAACTGCCTGAACCCGCCCGAAGTCTGGGACGGCACCGATGCGGCACGCAAGCTGCTGTCCACCGTATACCGCACCCAGCAAAGCAGCGGCCACAGCTTTGGGGCCAGCCACACCATGGACATCGTGCGCGGCAAAAAAACCGAGAAAGTGGCGCAGCGCGGCCACGAGAGCATCAGCACCTTTGGACTGGGCGCCGAATACAGCGAACAACAGCTGCGCGCCGTGATGCGCCAGTTGATCGCGATTGGCGCTTTGCATGTGCACACCGAAGACGGCTTCAGCACCCTGCACCTGACCGAGGCCTCACGCGCTGTGCTCAAAGGCGATGTGCCCGTGCAATTGCGCGAGAGCACCAGCCAACGCAGCGACAAAAAGAGCCGCACACGCAGCGGCCCCGCCCCCGCTGCGGCCAACCTGGGGCCCGATGCGATGGTACGCTTCATCAACCTCAAGGCCTGGCGCGCTGAAGTGGCCAAAGAGCACAACCTGCCCGCGTACGTCATCTTTCATGACGCGACGCTGGCCGCCATTGCCGAGGCCGCACCCCAAAGTCTGGCGCAGCTTCAAGGCATCAGCGGCTTGGGCGTGAAGAAGCTTGAAGCCTACGGACCCCAAGTGCTGCGGGTGTGTAATGGGGCGGCTTGAAACGCTTCAAACCTCTTCGTCTTGATAGCCAGCTTCGCGCTGGTGGCGAATGCGTGCCACCATGACCCGGTCCAAAACATCGTCCCACGCATAGCGGGCCAGATAGCCGCTACGCCTGCGGGAGATGATCAGTTCACGCAAACCATCTTCCACCGGTCGGCCAATGCCGGGTTGATGCGTCAACACTTGCAAGGCATCCAAAATGAAATCGAGCAGTTCCCCAGCCAATGGGTCTTCGGACTCATACAAAAACGTTTCCAGCCGGACCAAATCCTGAAATGCTGCTGGGCTTAGAAAAACGGTGCTCACACCTCAGCCCATTTTTTTCGATTTCAAAGGTGCAGGCGGCGCTCTCTTGCCCTGACGATGTTCTTTGAGTTCAGAAAAATAGAGACGGACATCGTCCAGCGCATGACCTTTTCCGCTGGCCTTCATGACGGCCAGTGCTTCGGCCGAGTCTTGTGCTAATGTTTGCTTCAAGCGCTTGCGCTGCGCCGCATCGGCCAGCGTGCTCACCATGAAAGCGTGCAAGCTCATGCCCATTTGCTTGGCATCTTCTTCGAGCTGCAACTTGAGCGTGCTGGGCAGTTTGAGGCTGGTGGGAATGTTGGCCGATGTAGCGGCAGAAGTGGCGGTCACGTCAGACTCCTTTTTTTGGGTAGTCAGAAATGACTACCCAACATGATTCTACACAGCAATGGCTTTAGCGCCAGCTGTTCACTCCACCTGAATCGCCCCACGCCGAATCTGGTCGCGCTCCAGGCTTTCAAACAGCGCTTTGAAGTTGCCTTCGCCAAAACCTTCGTCTGCCTTGCGCTGGATGAATTCAAAGAACACGGGGCCGAGCAGCGTCTGGCTGAAGATTTGCAGCAGCAAACGTTTCTCACCGTTGGCGGTGGAGCCATCCATCAAAATGCCGCGGGCCTGCAACTCGGCCACAGGTTCGCCATGGCCCGGCAAGCGTTCTTCGAGCATCTCGTAATAGATGTCGTTGGGCGCGCTCATGAGCGGGATGCCGGCCATCTGCAGCGCGTCCACGCTTTTCAGAATGTCATCGGTCAGCAGCGCGATGTGCTGGATGCCTTCGCCGTTGAACTGCATCAGGAACTCTTCGATCTGGCCACCTGTCTTGCCCGACTCTTCGTTGAGCGGGATGCGGATCTTGCCGTCTGGGGCCATCATGGCTTGGCTGGTCAGGCCCGTGTATTCGCCCTTGATGTCAAAGTAGCGAATCTCTTGAAAGTTGAAGAGTTTTTCGTAAAAACCACTCCAGTACGCCATGCGGCCTTTGTAGACGTTGTGCGTCATATGGTCGATGAGCTTGAGGCCGTGGCCAGGCGGGTGGCGGTCTACGCCCTCGATGAATTCAAAGTCGATGTCGTAAATGCTTTTGCCGTCTTCAAAGCGGTCGATCAAATACAAAGGCGCGCCGCCAATGCCTTTGATGGCGGGCAGTCGCAACTCCATGGGGCCGGTGGGCACATCCACAGGTTGGGCTCCAAGTTCCAGCGCCCGTGCATAAGCCTTGTGCGAGTCCTTCACGCGAAACGCCAGCGCGCAAGCGCAAGGGCCATGCTCTGCAGCAAAGTAGCCGGCCAGACTTTTGGGCTCACGGTTGACGATGAAGTTGATGTCGCCTTGGCGGTAGAGCACCACGTCTTTGGAGCGGTGTTTCGCCACCAGAGAAAAGCCCATCTGCTCGAACAGCGGCTCGAGGGTGTTGGGGGTGGGGGATGCGAACTCGACGAACTCGAAGCCGCACAGGCCCATGGGGTTGTCAAACAAATCGGCCATGAAAATCTCCAGTGGAAAGCAGGACCGCGCTGCAAAGTGAGCACGGCCCGAATTGAAATCGGTCAAACGAAACGAGGGGTGTTTAAAAGCCCTGCGGCGGCGCGCAGGGCTTGCCCCGCGTGCTGCGCGCGAGGTGGATGCCGAAAATCAAAACCTGGATGGACATGGGGTGGGATGGTCGCCGCTGCCGCTCAGTGTGTCAAGCACTGAAACCCTGATGGCGGTGGCCCAGCCCTTCAGGCAACCGCCTGGATGCTGCGCAAGTGGGTGATGTCTGCTGCGCTCAGGCCCATGTCTTGCAACAGCTCGTTGGTGTTCTCGCCTTGCACAGGCGGCTGACGGCGCACACCCAGGCGTTGCCCGTCCATGGTGAAGGGAAACAAGGCTGCACGGGCAGTCTGCCCGGCTTTGGGGCCATCGCTCAGGCGCACATCGGCCAAGCCACCCGTAGCCTGCAAGTGCGGGTCGTCAAACAGCTCTTCGGGCTTGACGATGGGCGCAAAAGGCAAACCCGCTTTTTCGAAAATGACACTCAGTTCGGCCGCCGTGAAGGCGGCCAAACGGCGGCGCAAATCGGGCATCAACTCGGCACGCAGCGACACGCGGGCGTTGTTGTCAAAGTAGCGTGGATCGGCCCTCAGGTCTCCAAAGCCCAACACCTCACAAAACGTGGCCCATTGCGCGTCACTGACCGCCGCCAAAAAGATTTGCTCGCCGTTCTTGACGGTGAACACGTCATACACCGCCCAAGCCGAAATGCGATTGGGCATGGGCTCGGCCGCTTTGCCGGTGATGGCGTACTGCAACATGTGTTGGCCGACCAGGAAAACGTTGTTCTCGAATAAAGCCGACTGGATCTCTTGCCCGCGCCCGGTGATGCCGCGTTGAATCAATGCACCGAGCACACCAATGGCGCCAAACATGCCGCCCATGATGTCGTTCACGCTGGTGCCTGCGCGCAGCGGGTCACCGGGGCGGCCCGTCATGTAGGCCAAGCCGCCCATCATCTGCACCACTTCGTCGAGTGCCGTGCGGTGGTCGTAGGGGCCAGGCAGAAAACCCTTGAGGCTGGCGTAGATCAACTTGGGGTGCTTCGCCGACAGGCTGGCATAGTCCAGGCCATACTTGGCCATGGTGCCGGGCTTGAAGTTCTCGGCCACCACGTCGGCCGTGGCGCACAAGCGGCGCGCCACCTCAGCCCCATCGGGGCTTTGCAGGTTGATCTGGATGCTCTTTTTGTTGCGGTTGAACATCGGGAAAAAACCTGCGCCAGAACCCAGCAGGTGCCGAGTACGATCGCCCTCGATGGGCTCGACCTTGATGACCTCGGCCCCCATGTCGGCCAGCACCATGCCGCAGGTGGGGCCCATGACCATGTGGGTGAACTCGACGACACGCAAGCCTTCGAGTGGGAGTTTTCCGGCAGAGAGGTTCATCTGCAGCCTCAACGGTAAAACGCTTCGACTTTGCCTTTGAGCTTGATGAGCAGCGGTTGACCCTTGCGATCCAGCGTCTTGCCAGCGGGCACGCGCACCCAGCCTTCGCTGATGCAGTATTCCTCGACATCGTTGCGGTCCTTGCCGTTGAAGCGGATGCCGATGTCGTGCTCAAAAACGGCGCGCACATGGTGCGGGCTGCGGGCATCAATCGCCAGGCGGTCGGGCAATGCGGGTCGGGCAGCAGCTGATGTCTCGGGTGTTGGGGCTTCGGTCATGGGGTGTGGTGGACAAAAATGAAACAACGCCGATTCTCCCCGATTTAACAGGGCTGACAGTGGCAGAATCCCGGGTCCTTCGACGGTCAGCGCTTTGGCCTGCCACTTTCGCCTCAGCACCTTCCCTTTCACATGACTTCTACCCCCTCCGGCACGCTCGGCATCGATTTCGGCACCTCCAATTCGGCCGTGGCCTGGCTCGGCGCTCAAGGCAGCGCCCGCTTGATCCCGCTCGAGGGTGATGCACTGGCCATGCCCACGGCTGTTTTCTACAACGTCGAGGACAGCAGCACCCACTTCGGGCGAGATGCCATTGGTCATTACCTGGAGGGCACCGAGGGCCGATTGATGCGCTCGCTCAAAAGCCTGCTGGGCAGCCCTCTTTTGCTGGAGACGACACAAATCGGCCCCCAGCAGATCAGCTTTCAGGACATCATCACCACCTTTTTGGCGACCCTGCGCGAACGTGCCACCCAAAGTCTGGGCAGCGCCCCGCGTCGTGTGGTAATAGGCCGCCCCGTGCACTTTGTAGACGAGGACCCCGAGCGCGATGCGCAAGCGCAAGCCTCTTTGCAACGGGCCGTGGAGGCGGTGGGCTTTGAAGAGGTGTCTTTTCAGCTCGAGCCCATTGCCGCCGCGCTGGACTACGAGCAACGCCTGACCCAAGAAAGCACCGTGCTGGTGGTCGACTTGGGGGGCGGTACCTCGGACTTCACTGTGGTCCGCTTGGGGCCAGCGCGCATGCCCCGGGCTGACCGGAGCACCGACATTTTGGCCACCACGGGTGTGCACATTGGCGGCACCGACTACGACCGCCAGCTGAACCTGGCGCAGGTCATGCCGCTGCTCGGTTACAAACACCTGGGCCCCGACCAACGCGAGGTGCCCAACCGGGTGTTTTTTGATTTGGCGACCTGGCACCTGATCCACTGGCAATACCAAGCCAAAGCCATCGCCCACGCCCAAACCCTGCGCAGCAATTACAGCGAGCCGCGCCTGCATGAACGGCTGATGCGTGTATTGCTAGAGCGCCACGGCCACCACATGGCCCACGAGGTGGAACAGGCCAAAATCCGCTGCTCACTGGGCCAAGCTGAAACCGGGATCGACCTGTCGGTGATCGAGCGCGGCTTGTCCGCGCAATTGGGTGTGCGCGACATGCAGGCGCATCTGCATGACTTGCTGGCCCGCACTGTGGCCTGTGCGCGCGAATGTGTGCAAAGCGCGGGGCTGACCGATGCGTCACTGGACGCGATTTACCTCACGGGGGGTTCTTCGGCCTTGAGCACCTTCCAAGCCACATTGCAGGCTGAATTCAAAGGCGTGCCGCTGGTCGAAGGCGATTTGTTTGGTGGCGTGGCGCTGGGCTTGGCCTACAGCCGCTGAGCAGAAAAACGCCAAGAAATCAGGCCCAGTCGTCGCCCAGGTCCCATAAGCCATCACCTGCATCCGGGTCAGTGCTGGACAAGTTGCTTGCCGAGCCTTGGGCCACACCGGATGGCGCCGCTGCCGGCCCAAACAGGCCGTCAAGGCCTTGCAGCAACAAACCACCCGCCACCACCCCCGCGCTCACACCGAGCGCGGTGCCGCTGACTTGCGCCAGCAGGCCACGCCCCCAGGGACTGGGCTGCGATTGGGTCAAGGGGACAACCTGCGCACCCCCATCTGCAGGCTTGTTGGCCTGTGCCACTGTGGGCGAAGCGTCTGACGCCAAGGCTTGCCAGCGGGCGGCCTGTTCATCACACTGCGCTTGCAACTGCGCCAGTCGGTCTTGGGTGGCGTTCAAGGCCAGCTGCAGGGCCATGCTGCGCTGCACCAGCCAATAAGGTGCATCGGGCTGCTGCGCCAGCGCGTCGCGGATCAAGCCCTCGGCCAAAGTGTCTTTGGGGTGGCTGCGTTGCTGGCGCAAGGCGGCCAAAAATTGCTGGAGCTGGTCGCGTTCTTGGGCGGTCATGAACAAGTCCCTTCATGGGTGGCTGACGGTTTGGCGCTGACGATTATGGGTTCGCGCTTTTGGCACTTGGGCGATGGACCCATGAGCCATCAGGTCTTTTGCAGGTACACATAAGCGCCCATGAGGGGCTGCGCTTGGTCCAGGCGCAAAGGCGCGCGGTGCACACGGGCCCAGTGCCAGCCGTGCTGCGCGGCAAGCGCCTCCAAATAAGGCAAGGCATGTGCATAACGCAGCGAGCGGTGCAGCTGCACCGCCATGCCCGGGTCGGCCTCTTCGACGGTGAAGGCCAGCCAGCCGCCTGAGCGCACGCGGGGGCTCAGGGCCTCAAACACCGCCTTCAGATGGCCCACATAAATGAACACATCAGCGGCCAGTACCAGATCGGCCTGCTCGGTGCCTTGCTTCAAAAAATCCACCAGTTCCAACGCATGCAGGCTGTCGTACAACCCCAGAGCTTTGGCCTTGGCGACCATGGCCGACGACAGGTCCACACCCACCAAATGGTCGGCACGGGGGCGGATCAGGCTGCCACACAAGCCTGTGCCGCAGCCCAGATCCCACACGCGCTCAAAGCGGGCAGCCGAGTCAGTGGGCAAGTTTTGCAGCAACACGCGATGGCCTTGGTAACCCAGTTGCCCCACCAGGTGGGCTTCAAAGTCATCGGCGTACTGGTCAAAGAGTTTTTCTACATAGGCTGCGGGCGCATTCACCATGGGCTGCTGCGGGCTCAAGGCGGCGAGGTAGTAGCGGTGCAGTTCGGGGTCGGCCCCCAGTTGCATGGCGCGCTGGTAGCCCGTGATCGCTTCTGCGGTCTGGCCCATGTCGCGCTGCACATGGGCCATCTGGCTCCAGGCTTCGGCCAATTCCGGGGCATGCGTCAAGGCCTGCTCAAAGGCCAACAAGGCTTGTGGCAAAAGCCTCTGGTGGGCCAAGCACTGGCCCCAGCGCAGACAAAAGTCGGCGCCATCTGCGCCCAAGGCGCGCGCTTTGTCGTGGCAGTGCAAAGCCTGCGTCCAATCGCCCAAGGCCATGTGCGTCACGCCCCAGGCCTTCCAGGCATCGACTTGCGAATCGTCGGCCGCCAAGGCTTGGCGCAGACACACATCGGCCCGCTCAAAGCGACCCAGATGCACGCAGCTCACGCCCAGATTCATGAGCACAGAGGGTCTGCCGGGGGCCAGTTGCAAAGCCTGCTCAAACAGCGCCGCAGCCGCCTCGAAATCGTGGCGTTCAAACTGTTCGATACCGGCCAAAAAAGCTTGGCGGGCTTGTTCGAGTGAAGGGTCCATGTTCACCAGTGTGACACAGGCCAGAAGCCGGATGCGGTGACAGCGACAGGGTCGAGGCACAATGCGCCAAGATGACAAAAACACCGGAGGCCGCATGAAAGAAACCCCCTATGCCTGGGTGGTGGTTTGGGCCACCTTTGTGTGCCTGGCGCTGATCTTTGGGGTGTCGTATTCGTTTGCGGCGTTTTTTGAATCGTTCGCGGCCGAGTTTTCGGCGCAGCGGGCCGATGTGTCCTGGATCTTTGGCCTCTCGGGCTTTGTCTATTTTGTGCTGGGCGCAGGCGGCGGCATGTTGGCCGACCGATTTGGGCCGCGCATGGTGTGTTCAGTCGGCATGGCGCTGATCGCTTCAGGCTTGCTGGCCACCAGCTGGGCCACGTCCTTGCTGGCGGTGTACGTGAGTTACGGCTTGTTGGTGGGCCTGGGCATCGCGCTGGTGTACACGCCCTCCATTGCCAGCGTGCAGCCCTGGTTCACCACCCGCCGGGGGCTGGCCGGGGGCATTGCCAGCTCGGGCGTGGGCGCGGGCACTTTGCTGGTGCCGGTGCTGGTGGCCATGGCCATTGGCCCCATGCCTTGGCGAGAGGCGATGCAGGTTTTGGCCTTGGGTGTTTTGGTGCTGGGTTTGCTGGCGGCGGGCTTGCTGCGCCGCGCCCCTGCAGCACAAGCGGCCCCCGGCGCGACCGGTGCGGGGGGCTCGGCCTCTGGGCTGACTTTGCGCGAAACCTTGCGCAGTCCCACTTTTCGTTGGCTCTATTTGGCGACTGTGCTGGCCTCACCCGTGATGTTCATTCCCTTTGCGCATGTGTCGGCCTCGGCACGAGATTTGGGCCTGGGCGAAGCCTTTGCCGTAGGGTTGGTCGGCCTGATTGGCGTGGGCAGTCTGGTCGGGCGCTTTGCCATTGGCTTGCTGGCCGACCGACTGGGGCGGGCGCAAACGCTGGTGCTGATGCAACTGTCCATGGGCGCGTCGTATCTGCTGTGGGGTGCGGCAGGCGGGCAGGCCATGCTGGTGCTGTTTGCGCTGTGGTTTGGCCTGAGTTATGGCTCTATCGTCTCGCTCTTGCCCGCCATTTGCATGGATTATTTTGGCGGCCGCTCGGTGGCCAGCGTGGTGGGCACGCTCTACAGCGGCGCTGCGGTGGGCAATTTGCTGGGCCCCGTGTTGGCCGGAGCGGTGTTTGACCACAGCGGCCACTACCTGGGCGTGATGGTGGTGTGCGGCGGGCTGTCGCTGTGCGCCACTTGGGCCTCACGGCAAATGAAACGCTGCGGGCAAGCCAGGTATTGATTCTTCAGAAAGAAGCACCTCATGCACAACGATTTGCACGCGCTGCGGCGCATCCTCAAAACCTGCCCCACCATCGCCGTGGTGGGCTTGTCGGCCGAGTGGCATCGGCCCAGTTATTTCGCGGCCAAGTACATGCAGTCACACGGCTTCAAGATCGTGCCCGTGAACCCGCGTTATGCGGGCAGCCAGGTGCTGGGTGAGACCTGCTACGCCAGCCTGAACGACATCCCCTTCAAGGTGGACATGGTGGATGTGTTTCGCCGCAGCGAAGACGTGCTGCCGATGGCCGAACAAGCGGTGCAGATCGGCGCCAAGTGCCTGTGGCAGCAACTGGGCGTGGCCAACCACGAAGCCGATGCCCTGGCCCGACAGGCGGGCATGGATTCGGTGACGAACCGCTGCGTGAAGATCGAACATGCCCGGCTGTTTGGTGGCCTGAACTGGGTGGGTGTGAACACCGGCATCATTTCTGCGCGGCGGCTGGTATAAAAAGACCATGACCGACCGCCAATTCCACCCCGAAACCCTGGCCATCCACGCCGGGCAAATTCCCGATGTAGCCACGGGCGCACGCGCCCTGCCCATCTACCAAACCAGCAGCTATGTGTTTGACAGCGCCGAGCATGCGGCCTCGCTGTTCAACCTGCAGACCTTTGGCAATGTGTACTCGCGCCTGAGCAACCCCACGGTGGCGGTACTCGAAGAGCGTGTGGCCGCGCTCGAAGGCGGGCGTGCTGCCGTGGCCAGTGCCTCGGGCATGGCGGCCGAAACCATGGCGCTCATGACCATCTTGCAAACGGGCGACCATGTGGTGGCAGCCGGGGCTTTGTATGGCGGCTCGGTCACCTTGCTGGCCGTGAGCCTGGCCAAGTTCGGCATCGAGACCACCTTTGTGGACGCAACAAAACCCGAAGCCTTTGCCGCCGCCATGCGCCCCAACACCCGCGCGGTGTATGCCGAGAGCCTGGGCAACCCGAGCATGGTGGTGCTGGACATCGCGGCCGTGGCCGATGTGGCCCATGCGCACGGCGTGCCGCTCATCATCGACAACACCGTGCCCAGCCCGCTGCTGTG
Organism: Limnohabitans sp. 63ED37-2; assembly: GCF_001412535.1. Classification (GTDB taxonomy): domain Bacteria; phylum Pseudomonadota; class Gammaproteobacteria; order Burkholderiales; family Burkholderiaceae_C; genus Limnohabitans_A. The sequence goes on from NZ_CP011774.1 coordinate 3,050,332, forward strand.
CAACCCGCTGGCGCTGGGGGCCGACATCGTGGTGCATTCGGCCACCAAATATTTGGCGGGGCACGGCACCACGCTGGGCGGCCTGGTGGTGGAAGGCGGCAAATTCCCTTGGGACAATGGTAAGTTTCCGGGCATGACCGAGCCCTCGCAGGGCTACCACGGGGTGAAGTTTTACGAGACCTTTGGCGACTTTGGCTTTGCCATGCGCTGCCGCATGGAAAGCCTGCGCGTGTTTGGCGCATCGCTCAGCCCCATGAGCGCCTGGCAGATTTTGCAAGGCGTCGAGACCCTGCCACTGCGCATGCAAAAGCACTGCGACAACGCTTTGGGCGTGGCGAAATTTTTGCAGGCCGATGCGCGTGTGGCCTGGGTCAACTACCCCGGCTTGCCCGATCACCCACAGCACGACCTGATGCAGCGCCAGATGCGTGGCGCTTCAGGCCTGCTGTCGTTTGGCGTCAAAGGCGGGCTGGCGCAGGGCGTGAAGTTCATCGAGTCGGCCCAGTTCATGAGCCACTTGGTCAACATCGGCGACACCCGCACCCTGATCAGCCACCCCGCCAGCACCACGCACCGCCAGCTCGACGAGGCCCAGCAGCTGGCCGCTGGCGTGCCGCCCGACATGGTGCGCATTTCGGTGGGGCTGGAAAATCTGGACGACATCTTGTGGGACATCGACCAGGCGCTGGACAAGGCCAGCCGCTGAGTCGACGCCCTGGCCCATGGGCCGCCATCACAGTGCGTGCCGCGCCCCTTCAGGGTCTTCAAGCGTCTTGTGCCAACTGCGCCTGCCGACGCCTGCGCTCAGACTGGAGCAGGCCCAATCCGGCCGTCACCACCAGCGCAATGCCACACCAGGCCAGCGTGTTGGGCACATCGCCCCACATCAGATAACCCAGCACCAGCGCCACCAACAAGCCGCTGTAGCGGAATGGCCCGATCACACTCATGTCGCCCCAACGCATGCTGAGCGTGAGCAAGTGGTAACCCGCAGCCAAGCAAAGTGACGCGCCAAACAGCTGCCACAGGTGCTGTGTGGCCATGGGCTTCCAGGGCTCAAACAGACTCCACACACCCGCCAACACAGTGACCATGATCGCCGTCGACAAAGTGATCAACAGCGAAGGCACTTGCGCAGGCACCAGGCGCGTCAGAAAATCGCGGCCCGCGTGCAACACCGCCGCAAACAAGCACAGCACGGCATAGGCATTGAAATCCCCCATGCGCGGCTGCACTACCAGCAGCACGCCCGCAAAGCCCAGCAAAATCAGCGCCCAGCGGCCCAGCGTGACCCGCTCGTGCAAAAAGAACACCGCCATCAAAGTCAGGAACAGCGGGCCCGCCAAATTGATCGCCGTGGCGTTGCCCAAAGGGATGTGAAACACCGCGGTGAGGTAGGTGAAGGACGCCAGACTGTCGAGCACGGCGCGGGCAGGCACCGAGCGCGTCAGCGTGGTGCGCCACTGCTGCAACTGGCCCATCCACCCAGCCAAGGCCAACAACAGCGCGGTGGTCATCACACCGCGCACGAAGATCAGTTGCGGTGTAGAAAGGTCAGCACTGACCCATTTGACCAAGGCGTCGTTCACCACAAAGAACACCATGGCCCCGGTCATGGTGACGATGCCACGGCGGTTGTGTTGGCTCATGCGGGTGACCTGTCAAAAAAAGGCAGCACCTGCGCCAGCAGGGCGTGGGGTGCTTCTTCGGCGATGTAGTGACCACAAGGCAGGGCCTGGCCCGAGACCTGTTCGGCCACTTTTTGCCATTCCTTGAGCGGCTTAAAACAGCGCTGCACCACGCCTTGCTCGCCCCACAGCACCTGGATGGGCATCTGAAGCCGTCGCCCTTGCGCGATGTCATCGCGATCGTGTTCCAGGTCGATGCCCGCCGAGGCGCGGTAGTCTTCGCACAGACCGTGCGCTGCGCCCGGCAGGGCCAGGCAGCGCTGGTATTCGGTCAAGGCACGCGCATCAAAAGGGGCCAGCCCAGCGCTGCGGTTGCCCATGACGTCGGTGACATACGCCGCCGGGTTGGCCTCGATCAGGCGCTCGGGCAGGGGCTGCGGCTGGATCAAAAAGAACCAATGCCAGTAGGCGCGGGCAAAGGCTTCGGAGGTCTGTTCGTACATGGCCAGGGTGGGCGCGATGTCAAGCAACACCATCTGTCGCACCGCTTGCGGATGGTCCATGCCCAAACGGTGCGCCACGCGGGCACCCCGATCGTGCGCCAGCACATGGAACCGGTCAAAGCCCAAGTGGTGCATCAAACTGATCTGGTCTTGCGCCAGGCTGCGCTTGGCGTAAGCGGCGTGGTCCGGTCCGCCCTCGGGTTTGGACGAGTCACCATACCCACGCAAATCCGCCGCCACCACGGTGAAATGCTGCGCCAGCGTTGGGGCCACCTTGTGCCAGATGGCCAGGGTCTGTGGGTGCCCATGCAGCAGCAGCAAACCCGGGCCTTGTCCGCCCACCATGGCCGAGATGTGCAGGCCTTTGTCGACCTCAATCTGGTGGTGCGTGAAACCGGGAAACAGGGGCAAGGCAGGGTGATTCATAGGCGGCTTCGTGTCTGTGTGGTCATTATTGCCCTGCAAGGCCAGCGCCACTGTGACCTTTGAGACCCGTTCTGGACCCCAGCTGGCAACGGCCAAGCGCTTAAACTCCCTTCTTTGATCCCCCAATACAAGGAAGACCCATGGGCGCGCAGTGGAAAGCAAAAGGCAAAGCACAGGCAGCAGATGCCCGAGGCAAATTGTTTGGCCGACTGGCCAAGGACATCATGATTGCCGCCCGCAACGGCGCAGACCCCGCCGCCAACTCGCGCCTGCGCCTGGTGGTCGAGCAGGCCCGCAAAGTGTCCATGCCCAAAGAAACGCTGGAACGCGCTATCAAAAAGGGCGCAGGCCTCTTGGGTGACGCCGTGAGCTTTGACAGGGTGATTTACGAAGGCTTCGCGCCGCACCAAGTGCCGGTGATGATCGAAGTGCTGACCGACAACGTGAACCGCAGCGCGTCAGAAATGCGCGTGCTGTTCCGCAAGGGCCAGCAAGGCACTTCGGGCTCGGTGTCTTGGGACTTTGACCATGTGGGCTTCATCGAGGCCGAGCCCGCCCAAGCCGGTGCAGACGCCGAACTGGCCGCCATCGAAGCCGGCGCCCAAGACTTTGAGCCCGCCGATGAAGACGGCATGACGGTGTTCATCACCGAAGCCACCGACCTGGACCTGGTCAGCCGCGCCCTGCCCGAACACGGCTTCACGGTGGTGTCGGCCAAGCTGGGCTACAAACCCAAAAACCCGGTCGACCCGGCCAACCTGAGCGCAGAACAGCTCGAAGAAGTCGAAGCCTTTTTGGGGGCCATCGACAACAACGACGACGTGCAGAACGTGTTTGTGGGCTTGGCGGATTAAACACCCTGCAGGGCCTTTGGGTCTTGCGGGTGACAGCTGAACGCCCCAGTTCAGGGTTTTCAATATGGGCTTTCCGCGAGGGCACCGATAGCATGGACTGATCTTTCAGGAGTTCACCATGCCGTTTTTTGTTTCAGCCAACCTGGCCTCGCCATCTCGCGCCAGGCGTCTGACCTTCGTCGCGGCTTTGCTGGCCGTGTGTGCCAGCAGCACCGCCTTGGCCCAAGCCTGGCCGCAGCGCCCGATCAAAGTCGTCATCCCCTTCCCGCCCGGTGGGCCCAGTGACCTGGTCATGCGCACAGCAGCCGAGAAAATTCTGGCCAACCTCAAGCAACCCATCGTGATCGAGAACCAGCCTGGCGCGGGTGGCAACATCGGCGCTGCCAACGTGGCGCGGGCCGCACCTGACGGCTACACCTTTTTGTTCGCGACCGACACGCTGCTCACCGTCAACCCGCATGTGTACAAATCCATGCCCTTCAAGCTCGACGACTTGAAGCCCATCAGCGTGTTGTCGTCGTTCAGCCAAACCTTGGTGTGCAACCCTTCACTGGGTGTCAAAACAGTGTCTGAGCTGATCGCCAAAGCCAAAACCACCTCTTTGAGCTATGCCTCGGGCGGCGCGGGTGTGCCGGGGCATTTGTCCACCGAGTTGCTGCTGAGCATGACCGGCATGCAGATGACGCACATCCCCTACAAAGGCCCAGCCCCCGCCATGCAAGACGTGCTGGCCAACCAGGTGCCTTGCGGTTTGTTGGCCGGGCCCACGGTGCTGCCGCATGTGCGCTCGGGCAAATTGACGGCGTTGGCGGTGTCGGGCCAAACGCGCTCGCCCTCTTTGCCCGAAGTGCCCACCATGGACGAAGCCGGGGTGAAAGGTTACGAGGCCGATTTCAGCCTGATCTTGATCGCCCCCAAACAAGTACCCGATGACATCGTGGCCAAATTCCGTCAGGCTGTGGTCGACGCGCTGCGCACCCCAGAGGCGACCGAGCGGCTCAAGGCATCCGACCAGATCGTGATCGGCAGCACGCCCGAGCAGGCGGTCGCCAAAGTGGCCAAGGACTTTGCCAAATGGGGCGCCGTGTCGCGCAAGATTGGTTTGAGTCTGGACTGACACCAAAGCGGCCACACAAACGACAAGCCCGACCCGCGAACTGCTTGGGCCGATGGGGCGATCGCGAGAGGATCGTCCCAGCATTTGCACTTTTCCCCGCCCCTCACGGCCCTTTGCCGCGCGGTCACAATCGGGCGTATGAAACGCCTTTACGCCTATTTTTTCCGCGGCCTGATCACTTTTTTGCCGGTCGGGCTCACGGTCTACGTGCTTTATTTGTTTGTCACCTGGGTCGAGGGCTCGGCCATGCGGGTGCTGCGCCCGTTCACGGGCGACTTCTATCTGCCGGGTCTGGGCATTGTGCTGGGCACGGCACTGATCCTGGTGTTGGGCTTTTTGGTGTCCCAGCCTTTCATGAGGCGGATGATCGGTTGGGTGGAGTTGCCCTTCACCAATCTGCCACTGGTCAAAAGCATTTATTCCTCGCTCAAAAGTTTTGCCGATTACTTTGCTCCCCACGAGCGCGATGCGCAGCAGGTGGTGCTTTTGAAAAAACCTGACAGCGAGCTGTCCATCATCGGTCTGGTCACGCGCCAAAACCTCTCCGACCTGCCGCTGGACGCACACACGCGCCAACACATCGCGGTCTACCTGCCCATGGGCTACATGATCGGCGGCTACACGGTGTTTGTGCCGCGCGAGTGGGTGCAGGTGCTGGACATGTCGGTGGAGGAAGCCATGCGCTCGTCCCTGACAGCCTGGATGGGCAGCACCAAAAATCCCGCTGATCCTGTGTGACAGGCTGCCAAGCGCTGCGCTTTAAACTGCGCATTTCCCTTGCTTGGAAGATTCACCATGACCTTGCCCCCACCCGCCCTTGAGCATGTTTGCGACCTGGCCGTTACCATCGCCCCCCCCGTGGAAGTCGGCCACACCCCTGCGGGTTTGCGCCGCATGATCCCGATCACGGGCGGCACCGTGAGCGGCCCGCGTTTGAGTGGCAAAGTGATGGCAGGGGGTGCCGACTTTCAGCTGATTTTGGGGGGCGGCACACAAGCGCACCTGGACGCCCGTTACGTCATCGAGCTCGACGATGGCAGCCGGGTGTTTGTGCAAAACACCGCCTTGCGGGTGGCCTCGCTCGAGAACTCGCAGCGCATCATGAACGGCCAGCCGGTTAACCCCGATGAGATTTACTTCCGCTGCCAACCCAAACTCGAAGCCACCGCGCCGCAATGGGCTTGGCTCAGCGAGAGCCAATTCATTGGCAGCGGCCGACGTGCACCCGACGGGGTGTATCTGAGTTTTTACCGGGTGCTCTGAGCGGACGAGTTAGCAGCCAGAAAAGCGACCGCCGCCGCCACGCCGTCGGTGCCAAAAGGAATCTTTTGCACCGTCATGGCCGCTTCGATGCCAGCCAACGCCCCCAAGATCATGGGCTCGTTCATGTCGCCCAAGTGGCCGATGCGGAACACCCGCCCAGCCAATGGCCCCAAACCCCCCGCCATGGCCACCTGAAAGCGCTCGCGGGCCACGGTGCGCAAGGCTTCGGGGTCGATGCCGGGCACCACCTCAATGGCCGTGACCGAGGCCGAGCGTGTCTCGGGCACGCGGGCATGAAAACGCAGGGCGCCTGGCACGGCCCAGCGCTCCACCGCTGCGTGCACCGCACCCGCCAAACGCTGGTGCCGCGCCCACACCTGGGGCAGGCCCTCGGCTTCGAGCAAGGCGATGGCGGTCTCCAAGCCAGCGATGTGGGCCAGCGGCGGAGTGCCACAAAACTTGGCCGACTGGTTGCCGGTTTGGCGGCGTTGCCAGTCCCAATAAAAGCGCGGGTCGGCATGCTGGGCCGACCAGGCCATGGCTTGGGCGTTCACGGCCACAAAGCCCAGGCCGGGCGGCATCATCAAGCCCTTTTGCGAACTGCCCAAGGCCACGTCCACGCCCAAGGCGTCCATGTGAAAAGGACTGGCAGCCAGCGAGGCCACCGCATCCACCACGTACAGCGCCGGATGCGCCGCCGCATCGATGGCGCGGCGCACCGCGGCCAGGTCACTGGTCACGCCACTGGAGGTTTCGGTGTGCACCACCAGCACTGCACTGATGCGGTGGTCTTTGTCATCGCGCAGGGCTTGCTCGATGGCAGCCACATCAAACGGATGCCCCTCTTGATGGGGGGTGCGCTGCAAGGCCACGCCCAAGCCCTCGATCTGGAGCGCCCACTGGTCCGAGAAATGGCCCGAGCCCGCCAACAGCAAGGTGTGTTGTGGTGAAGCCAAGTTGGCGGCCACCGACTCCCACATGCCATGCCCGTTGCTGGCAAACAAAAACACATCGGAATTTGGGCTGTGCAACAAGCGCTTCATGCCGCTTTCGCATTCGGCAATCATGGCCGCCACACGGGGGTCGGACAAATCGGTCATCGGGCGCTGCATGGCGTGCATGACCTCGTCGGGCACATGGGTCGGGCCGGGCGAATGCACAAACCGGATGCCGGGGATGCGGGGTGTCGACGGAGAAAAGCGGTTCATGCCAAGCCTGCGGATCGGTGAAAGAGGATTTCAGTTTAAAACCGACTGCGGCGCACTGCTGTGACCTGCGCGATAGCAGGCAGCGGTGCGTTCACACACCGCCCAAATCACATCATCCAAACACATCACCCAAACCGCGATGGTCGATAGGGCATCGGGTCCACTCCAGTGGGGCCACCACTGACCATCTCGGCCAGCAGCCGCCCGGCCACAGGCCCCAGTGTGAAGCCCTGGTGCGCATGGCCAAAGTTGAACCACAGGCCTGTGTGGCGCGGTGCAGGTCCCATCACCGGCAACATGTCGGCGGTGCAAGGGCGTGCGCCCAACCAAGGCGGCTCGGGCAATGCCTCGCCCAACTCGACCAGCTCACGCGCCAGCACTTCGGCCTTGGCCAGTTGCACGGGTGTGGGCGGGGCGTCGATGGGGGCAAATTCAGCGCCCGTGGTCAGGCGCAGGCCGCGCTGCATGGGGGCCAACACATAACCGCGTTCGGCATCGAGCACCGGTTGCCTCAGCTGGGCAGTTGATCGGTAATGCTGGTGGTAACCCCGTTTGATGAACAAGGGGAAGTGATAGCCCAGCGTGCGGATCAGGCCATCGGCCCAGGGGCCCAGCGCCAGCACCGCCTGCTCGGCGTCCACTCGGCCTTCGGCGGTCAACACAGACCAGCCCTTGCCTTGGACTTGCAAGCTGGCGGCGTCGCCCGTCATCACACGGCCACCCCGCGCGACAAACAAGTCGGCATAACGCTGCACCAATGCACCAGGGTTGTTCACTGCCCAAGGGTCCAGCCAATGCACGGCGCCAGCCAAAGAGGCACGCAAGGCAGGTTCAGCCTGGGCCAACTGGGCGGTGTTTTCGGCCTCAGAGCGCACACCAAAACGCACGCGCAAATCTTCGGCACGCTGCGACGCCTCGTCCAAAGCCTTGGCCGAGCGGAACACAAAGCGAAAGCCTTCACGCGTGACCAAATCCTGCGCACCCGCAGCGGTGATCAACAGGTCGTGCTCGTCAGTGGCGTGGGCGATCAGGCGGCTGTAGGCCTCGGTGGCTTGCGCATGCCGCTTGGGGTGTGAGTGGTGCAGGTAGCGCAGCAGCGAACCCGCCATCTGCCACAGGCCTCGCGCATGCCAATGCACCTGGGCGCCCCGGCCCAGCGCCACGTTCAACAAAAAGCCCGGCTCACGCGGAAAGGCATAGGGCTCGACCGCCTCTTGCTGAATCAGGCCCGCATTCCCAAACGAAGTTTCTTGGCCGGGCGCACGCCTGTCCACCAGCGTGACCTCGAAGCCACGTTGCTGCAAATGCAAGGCGGTGCAGGTGCCGACCATGCCCGCGCCCAAAACAAGGATGGAGGAAGTCATGCATGCAGTATAGAGAGGACAAAAGGCTGCCGGGAGCTCAGGACATGGTGGCGTTTTGCGCTGTTTAAACTGTGGCCATGAGCACCACCACCGAATCCCTGCAGCAAGCTTTATCCGACCTGTTCGCCCCCTGGGTGCAGGCACTGAATCTGAAAGTCGAACGCTTTGACGCAGACAGCGTGACCCTGCGCCTGCCGCAAAGCGATCAGTTGTCGCGGGTGGGCGGCATGTTGTGTGGGCAGGCCATGATGGCCGCGGCCGACACGGCCATGGTGCTGGCGCTCATCGCGCATTTTGGTCAGTTTCGGCCCTGCAGCACGGTACAACTGTCCAGCAGCTTCATGAAACCGCTGTCGGGCCAGGATGCCCTGGTCACCGCTCGGGTGTTGCGGGCGGGCAAAGCCATGGCCTTTGGCGAGATCGACTTGACCGGGGCCGACGACGGCAAGAGCGTTTTTAGGGCCAGCACCACCTATGCCCTGATGTGAGCCGGGTTGTCAGCGGCCCGCCAGCTGGGCTTGGCTACAATACGGCCATTCTTGTTTCGGGGTACCCCATGTCTGCTCACAACGACTCTCACACATCCGACGATCCCGTTGAAAACGTGGTCAAGCACATTCCCGTGATCATTCCGGCTGCAGGTGCCGTGCTGATTTTCCTGCTGGCCTTCATCGCCGTGTTCATGGCCTGAGGCTTTGCCGCCCTCGGTGCGCCGCTTGGCTGCACCCGCCCAACCCGCATCAGCCCGTGCTTTGCGGGTTTTATTTTGTCCGCACGGGCATGATGTGCAGCGCACCCGGCGCGATCTGCAGCTGGACCCAGCCTCCGGCTCCGACATCCAAACGCCGCAGCAGTCGGCTGGTCAGGTTCAGGGTGATGGTTTGGCTGGGCAGGGCTTCGGGCCTGAGCGTGCAAAGGCTGATTTCGCCCAACGACAAAACCTCCAGCAATTGGCAGCGCAAACGGGTGTGGCCTGGCGCCAAGTGACCGGGCAGCTCGCCGTCGGCCAGCACGTCCACCTGTTCACCGTTCAGCACCCAGGTCACGCGGGTGCCGTTGTCGATTTTATTTTTGTCTAAGACGGCCAGGGCCAGTTCGGCTTCTGGCTGCGCGGGGTCTGTCCAGCACAAGCGCCCCCAACCGTCCTCACCCTTCACAAAGCGCCCTTCAAAGTGGTTTTGAATGCCCACCAACTCGGCCACCCGGGCGTTGCGCGGGCTGGCAAACACACGGGCGGGCTCACCCGTTTGCAGGGTCTGGCCCGCGTCCACAATCACCACCCGGTCGGCCAGGCGACGGGCCTCGGCCAGGTCGTGTGTGACCAGCACCATGGGCACCGACACCTTTTGGCGCAAGGCGGCCAGCTCGCGGTAAAGCGTCTGGCGTGTGGGCGCGTCCACCGCAGAAAAAGGCTCGTCGAGCAACAAGACGCCAGGCAAGACTTGTGGCGCATCGGCTTGCGCCACTGAGGGCCTGGGCATGACCCGCACCAATGCCCGCGCCAGCGCCACCCGCTGCTGCTGCCCCCCTGAGAGTTGGGACGGCCTGCGCTCGCGCAACTCGGCCAAGCCCAAACGAGCGAGCAATGTCTGCACCTCTTCGCTGGACCAGCCCGGCCCAGCGGCCAGCGCGACATTGGCCTGCGCGGTCATGTGTGGAAACAGGGCGTAATGCTGAAAAACCAGGCCCGCCCGGCGCTGCTGCGGGGTCAGCTGCACGCCCGCTGCCGTGTCCAACCACGCCTGGCCCGCCACCCGGATGCGGCCTTGCAGATCGGCGGGCGTCCACAGCCCGGCAATGGCGCGTAGCATGCTGGTTTTGCCGCTGCCCGACGGTCCGACGAGCGCCACCAACTCCCCCGCGCCACAGTCAAACTCGGCCTCGAGCCGAATGGGGCTGGATGAGCGCAGTTGCACTTGCAAGCCGGACATCACCGCTCCTGCAGGGCACGGCCACGCTGGCCCACCCGGTCAAACGCCAGCACCAGACTCAGTGCCAACAGGGACACACCCACCAGCACCAGCGCCATCACATGGGCCGACTGCAAATCCATGCCCTGCACCTTGTCGTAGAGCGACACCGACAGCGTGCGGGTTTCGCCTTCGATGTTGCCGCCCACCATCAGCACCACACCAAACTCGCCCAAGGTGTGCGCCACCGTGAGCGCCATACCGGCCAGCAAACCGGGCCAGGCCAGCGGCAACTCGATGCGCCAAAACGTCTGCCAGGTGGACAAACCCGAGACCCAAGCCGCCTCGCGAAGGCTGTGCGGCACCGCAGCAAAAGCCCGCTGAATCGGCTGCACCATGAAAGGCAGGTTGACCAAGACGCTCACCAACAAGAGGCCTTCGAGGGTGAAGACCAGCCGAATGCCCGAAGCCGCCAGCCACGCCCCCAAAGCGCTGCCTTGGCCAAAAGCCACCAAAAAGTAAAAGCCAATCACCGTGGGCGGCAGCAGCAAGGGCAGCAGCAGCAGGGCCTCGACCACAGGGCGGCCTGCCCAAGCGGTCACGGCCAACCAGCGGGCCAAGGCCAGTCCCACCGGCAACAAAGCCAAGGTGGTCAAGACGGCCAAAGTCAGCGAGACGTGAAGGGCGGACCAATCCATGGGTTGAGTTTTCGGGCGAATGAAATTACGGGGTGTGGGTCTGGATTATTGCGGTATGGCGTAGCCATGGCGCACAAACACCGCCTGCGCCGGGGGGCTCAGCAAAAACCGGTGCCAATCTGCCGCGGCCGCACCCGCGCCTTTGAGCAGCACCATGCGCTGGTGCAAGGGGGCGTGCAAGTCGGCGGGCAGTGGCAAGACCTGCAAGCTGCTGGCGATCTCGGGGGCCTGCGCCAAAGCCAGCGCGGTGATGCCCGCCTGCGCCGCGCCCGTGGCCACGAACTGGGTGGCCTGACCGATGTTGTCGCCCAGCACTTTCTGGCCTGCAGGCAGCGGCCCCACCCCTGCACGCATCAAAGCTTCCACGGCTGCCACACCATAAGGGGCCAGCGCCGGGTTGGCGATGGCGAATTTGTCGCCCGCCTTCATGGCGCGGACCACTGCCGCCAAACCTTGGGCCAGCGGCAGTGCTGAATTTTTAGGCACGATCAGGGCCAAGCGACCCGTAGCATAACGCTGCCCGGCATCCACCGTGCGACCGCTTTTGGCCAGTTCGGCCACCCAAGCCTCGTCGGCCGAGATGAATTGCTCGACCGGCAAGCCTTGCAAAATTTGCCGCGCCAAGTTGCCAGATGCGCCCAAATTCACATCCACCTGGACACCGGTTTGAAGTTTGTATTGGGTTGCCAAGTCAGCCAGTACAAACTTCAGGTTGCTGGCGGCAGCGATTTTGACTCGGGTTGAGCTTTGTGCATGGGCCAGCCAAGGCCCGGCCAACGGCGCCGCCATGGCTGCCTTCAGCCAGAAACGCCTCTGGGGCTGGAAACCGGAACACCCAGAGCCCGGCATAACGTCATGCTTTTTTTGCATAGTTTTAAAGGGGTTTTCAGCCCCGATGACAGGCACAAAACAGGCAGTCTCCCTAAAATCGAGGCCCGCTGGTTACGCCACTGTTACAGCCCATTTTCCAGGCCACACATCCTTCAGTATCTCAGCCCAACAGCCGTTTTTTCAAAGCCCCTGCGCAGAGGTTTTGAAAAAACGATTTTTAAACTTGGAGCACTTCCCATGAACTCACCCGCGATGCAGGGCCTGAACCTCAACACGCCGGCTTACGTCAAAAACGCCAAGCTGATTGCTTGGGTCGCCGAAATGGCCGCCCTGTGCAAGCCCGCCAACATTTATTGGTGTGACGGCTCCCAAGAAGAATACGACCGCCTGTGCGCCGAGTTGGTCACTGCGGGCACCTTCAAAAAGCTCAACCCCGCCAAGCGCGCCAACTCCTACCTGGCCTGGTCTGACCCATCCGACGTGGCCCGCGTGGAAGACCGCACCTACATTTGCTCGGCCAAAAAAGAAGACGCCGGCCCCACCAACAACTGGATGGAACCCGCGCAAATGCGCGCCACTCTGAACCCGCTGTTTGACGGCTGCATGGCTGGCCGCACCATGTACGTGGTGCCGTTCTCGATGGGCCCCTTGGGTTCGCACATCAGCCACATCGGCATTGAGCTGAGCGACAGCGCCTACGTGGCTGTGAACCAGAAAATCATGACCCGCATGGGCAAAGCCGTGTTCGACGTGCTGGGCACCGACGGTGACTTCGTGCCTTGCATGCACACCGTGGGCGCACCTTTGGCTGCGGGTGAAAAAGACAAGACCAGCTGGCCTTGCAACCCCACCACCAAATACATCGTGCACTTCCCCGAGACCCGCGAAATCTGGTCTTACGGTTCGGGCTACGGCGGCAACGCGCTGCTGGGCAAGAAGTGCTTTGCACTGCGCATCGCCTCCAACATGGGCCGCGACCAAGGCTGGTTGGCCGAGCACATGCTGATTTTGGGCGTGACCAACCCCGAAGGCAAAAAGTACCACGTCGCAGCGGCTTTCCCCAGCGCTTGCGGCAAAACCAACTTCTCGATGCTGGTGCCACCGAAGGCTTTTGAAGGCTGGAAAGTCACGACCATTGGTGACGACATCGCTTGGGTCAAACCGCACACCGACGGAAAAATGTACGCCATCAACCCTGAGGCGGGTTACTTCGGCGTCGCCCCCGGCACCAACATGAAGACCAACCCCAACTGCATGCTGAGCCTGCACAAGGACGTGATCTTCACCAACGTGGCCCTCACGGACGATGGCGACGTGTGGTGGGAAGGCATGGAAAAAGACACCGGCAAGTTGCCCGACCATTTGATCGACTGGCAAGGCAAAGACTGGACACCCCAGATCGCCAAAGAGACCGGCGCCAAAGCCGCTCACCCCAACGCCCGCTTCACGGTGGCCGCGACCAACAACCCCGCCCTGGACCCCGCCTGGGACGACGCTGCAGGTGTGCCCATCGATGCCTTCATGTTCGGTGGCCGCCGCTCAACCACGGTGCCGCTGGTCACCGAGGCCCGCAGCTGGACCGAAGGCGTCTACATGGCCGCGACCATGGGCTCCGAGACCACTGCCGCCGCCTTCGGCGCACAAGGCGTGGTGCGCCGCGACCCCTTCGCCATGCTGCCATTCTGCGGCTACAACATGAGCGACTACTTCCAGCACTGGCTGGACACCGGTGCCAAGGCCCAGGCCGCTGGCCACAAGCTGCCCGCCATGTACTGCGTGAACTGGTTCCGCAAGGGCGAGGACGGCGCGTTCGTCTGGCCTGGCTATGGCGACAACATGCGGGTACTCAAGTGGATGATCGACCGCCTGGAAGGCAAAGCCCAAGGCGAAGAGACCATGTTTGGCATCGCCCCCACCTATGCAGAAATCAACTGGAATGGCATCGAGTTCAGCGCCGAGCAGTTCAAGTCGGTCACCAGCATCGACAAAGCCGCCTGGCAAGCCGAGTTCAAGCTGCACGACGAGCACTTTTCCCAGCTGAGCTACCACCTGCCCCAAGCGCTGCTGGACACCAAGGCTGCGCTGGAAAAGCGTCTGGCTTAAACCCATTCAGATCAAGCGCCCCAACGGCGCTCAGCCTTGCAACCGCCCCGGCCACAAACCGGGGCGGTTTTTTCTTGTCGTCACAATCGGGGCCATGTCCTTGTTTCAAACCGCTGAATCCCGTACCCGCGTCGCCCTGTGGTTGATGTGGGTCACCCCCGCTCTGTGGTCGGTCAATTACATCGTGGCCCGCTCGGCCCCCGGCGTCGTGGAGCCACACATGCTGGCACTGGGCCGATGGGCTTTGGCGGGTTTCATCCTTGCTGTGATCGCACGCAGCGAACTGTGGCGTGAACGCCGCAGCACCTTGGAGCATGGCTGGCGTTATCTGATCTTGGGCGCTTTGGGCATGCTCATCTGTGGTGCCTGGGTTTACGAGGGCGCACAAACCACATCGGCCATGAACATCGCGCTCATTTATTCAGCCTCTCCTGTGCTGATTGCGCTGGGTGCGGTGGTGTGGCTGGGCGAACGGTTTTCATGGCGGCAAGGTCTGGGCGTGGTGGTCGCCATGGCCGGGGTGTTCCATGTGGTGGTCAAAGGCCAATGGCTGTCGCTGGGCCAGGTGCAATGGGTGGCAGGCGACGGCTGGATTGTGATGGCCATGGTGTCCTGGGCCGCTTTTGCCCTGCTGCAAAAAAAGTGGAGCACACCCTTGGGCTCTACGGCACGCCTCGCCGCCATTTGCATGAGTGGCGTGCTGGTCTTGCTGCCTTTCAGCATCTGGGAATACGGGCAAGCCGATCGCCCAGCCTGGAGCGTGCAGGCCACGGTACTGGTGGTGGCGGCAGGCCTGTTGCCAGGCATTGGGGCGTATTGGGCCTATGGCTTTTGCCAGAAGGTTTTGGGCGCCAGCCGCGTGGCCGCCAGTTTGTACCTGGGGCCTCTGTACGGTGGCCTGGCCGCCTGGCTGGTGTTGGGCGAAGCCATGGGCTGGCACCACGTCATGGGCGCGGCGCTGATCTTGCCGGGCATTTACATGGCTTCGAGGCGCTGAGCTGAAGGACGACAGTCCGCCAGGCTCAACGCCTGAAAATGCGCGTTGACTCCCGCACCACCAACTCCGCCTCCACCAAACGCGAAGGCGGATTTCTCTTGTTCAACAAGTCAAACATGGCTTTGGCGGCAGATGTGCCAATTTCATAGACCGACTGCCTGACAGACGTGAGCGGTGGTAAGGTGAAAGCCGAGTGTGGCAGGTCGTCAAAACCCAAAAGAGAAACATCTTCGGGCACACGCAATCCAGCGCGATGCAAAGCCAAGCGGGCCCCGTAGGCCATCTGGTCGTTGGCGGCAATCACTGCAGTGAACTGCACACTGGCCGACAGCAACTCATTCATGGCCCTGAAACCACCTGACTCTTGGTAATCGCTGTAGACCACCAAACTGTCGTCCAAAGCCATGTCTTTGCGTTGCGCCTCTTCTCGATAGCCCTGCAAACGCTGCGTGGCGTCTGGATGGTCCAAAGGCCCCGAAATGAACGCCACACGGCGGTGTCCCAAGGCGTGCAAATGCCGTACGGCCAGACAAGCGCCTTCGGTGTTGTCAAAGTCAATGCTGAACAAATTAGGGGCGTTCAAGCGTCGCCCAGTGACCACCACGGGAATATTGGCTGCCATGTCCACCAAAGTTTCGTCGGCCAACTTGCCCGTGAGAACAATGATGCCGTCCACCTTGCGCTCTTGCAGCATGAACAGCCGGTTTTTCTCTTCGGCCTCATTCCAGTGGCCACTGACAAACAAAGGCACATAGTTGGCCTTGTGCAACTCGTCCTCAATGCCACGCAAGGCCTCACCGTAATAGGGGCTGTCGATGAACTGCGTGAGCACACCGATACTCATGGTGCGGCCACCTGCCAGGCTGCGGGCCGCGGGATCTGGA
The DNA here is from genome assembly GCF_001412535.1 of Limnohabitans sp. 63ED37-2. Lineage (GTDB taxonomy): Bacteria > Pseudomonadota > Gammaproteobacteria > Burkholderiales > Burkholderiaceae_C > Limnohabitans_A. The sequence continues at coordinate 3,066,118 of NZ_CP011774.1, forward strand.
CGAAACCCCAACTCCTCAATGACCGCCTTGACCAAGGCCTGCTTGTCTTCGCTGACTTGTGCGGTGCCGTTAAGGATGCGCGATACGGTGCTTGGGGACACGCCAGCGCGTTCGGCCACCATGGTGAGTGTGGCGCGTGATTTGACACCAGTCGAACTCGATGAGGCCGAAGGTGTCCTTACACGTTGGGTTGCAATGGTCATGCGCTTCTGATTTTTCTCTTCAATGAAATCAGATTATGGAGGACTAGGGGGCTTGCCAAACCTTGACGTAGTCCACCTGCAACTTCATTGAGGGCAGATCATTCACATTGACAGTGCCCCCCAAGTTGCCCCCCACGGCCACGTTCAACAACAAAAAAGCGGGTTGGTCAAACGGCCAATCGGCGACGGAGGCGTTGAGCGGTTTTTTATAAGAGAAGGTCGGCGTGCCATTGACACCCATCACAATTTCATTAGCCGTCCAATGCAATTGAAAACGCTGGAAATCGCTACACATGGAGCTCACATTTTGTTTGCCGTAAAGTGCGGTGCTTCCAGAATTGTTCTTGGTGTGAACGGCCGACTGCACCTGGTTAGGTTGATCGGCAAAATAAGCTCCAAACCACTCCATGATGTCAACCTCGCCCCGGTCGGGCCAATTACCGGTCTTGCCCATCATCCAGATTGCAGGCCATGCACCTCGCACACAAGGCACCTTGGCACGGATTTCATAAAAACCATACGGCGTTCCATTTAAAGCGCTGTAATAGGCGGTGGTATCGGTTTTGATACGCGCTGAAGTAGCCAACAAACCCAACCCAGTTGGCGCAATGGATGGGTCGCGGGTCACGGCTTGAATCGTCAACAGTCCATCACGGCTGAACACGTTGGCAGCGTCGTTGGTATAGAACTGCTTTTCGCTATTGCCCCAGACCGTGCCACCCAACAAGGTGGCCCCCAGGTCATAGTCCCAGGCGGGCCCCAATGGGCCGGATTGACTGAACTCATCCGACCACTTGAGAACATAGCTGGCAGGCAGGGACAGGGTCTGCGCTGATGATATGGGTCCAGCGGCATCACCGCCGCCGCCACACGCCACCAGAACAGCTATAGCCCCAGCTGCACCCGCCAGCTTCAGTCCCTTAGAAGGTGTAAACAAGTCCAGCCCCCATCCAGTTACCCGACTTGGCTACACGCGAGTCCACACCCGTGAATGCAGCATGTCCTGGCATGCTCAATGGCGCGAGGCCCTTCTTGCCAAAATTGACCATGCCCGCAAAACCATAGACCGAGAAGCCTGGCTGGATTTCGTAACCAACACCCACCGTGTTGAGCAGCATGGTGTTGGATTGGCCGCGCTCAACGGGGTTTTTGGTGCTGGCTTTGCCCAGATAAACCATACCTGTATTGACATTCCACTTTGGGGCAAAACGGTAAACCGCACCTAAACTGATGTCTGTGGAGCTAGCGCTGTAGGCCTTGTTGGCTACGGCATCTACACCGTCTACGTTGAACATGTCGTTCCACAGCGCATTTGGCGCTACATAGCCTGTTACGACGGCTTTGGTACCACTCCAACGGTTATGCCGAATACCACCATACAAGTCAGTTTTTGCATTGAACTGATATCGCGCCATCATCATCAGGATTGATTGCTTGTTGCCATCAACCAGCAAAGGTCGCTGATCCTGACCTACAAAAGGTGTTTGTGTAGTTGCTGCCACAAAGGG